>NZ_CP072392.1:2010384-2310384 GCF_017742835.1 Aquabacter sp. L1I39 | reverse complement strand
GCCGCCACGGCGATCGCCTTCCTGGTGACGCCGGAACGCCTCTCGCGCGGCGGGCTGGCGGCGTGGCTGCTGGCGGGGCTCACCTTGGGCGCGGGCGTGGCCAGCATGCATTATGTGGGCATGATGGCCTATGAGGTAAACGGCCTGCTTCTATGGAACGCGCGCTATGTGGCCGCGTCCGTTGGTCTTTCCATCCTGTTCGCGCTCGCCGCGCTCGGCTTGGAAATCAGCGGCCGGCATGTGCTGGCGCTGGCGGCCTTCGTGCTGTGCATCGTGTCGCTCCACTTCACCGGCATGGCGGGGCTCGCCCTCGTGCCCTATGGCGATGCCGGCGCCGGCCAGACGGGAACGGGGCAGCTTGCCCTCGTGCTCACCTTCGGCGTGCTCCTGGTCGGGGCCACCGGCGCGGTGAGCGCCATGATCGATTCCGATGTCAGCGCCAAGTCCGTGGAGGCGCTGCGTCGCCTGGCGCTGGTGGATTCGCTCACCGGCCTGCCCAACCGGAATTCCTTCACTGAAATTCTGGAACGGGAGCTGGGGCGGGCGCGCCTGCGCAGCGCCAGCCTTGCCGTGGTCGTGCTGGATTTCGATCGGCTGAAGGGCGTGAACGAGGCCCATGGCCAGCAAGGCGGCGATGCGTTGCTGCGGGAAGCCGCCCGCCGCATGCAGGGGGCGCTCGGCACCGGCGAGTTTCTCGCCCGCCTGGGCAGCGACGAGTTCGCGGCCACCAAGGTGTTTTTTGAGAAGAAGCAGGTGGAGGATTTCGTCCGGCGCCTCCAGCGGGGCATCGAGGCTCCGGTGCGGGTGAAGGGCTTCAATGTAATGCCGCAGGCCAGCTTCGGGGTGGCGCTCTTTCCGGGGGACGGGGAAAGCCCGGCCCAGCTGTTGGCCAATGCGGATCTGGCGCTGCTGCGCGCCAAGGGGCGCCCGGGGCGCGGGGTCAGCTATTACGAGCCGGCCATGGATGAGGCGGTGCGTGCCCGCCGTCACCTGGTCCATGAACTGCGCCGCGCGCTGAGGAATGGGGAATTCGAGCTGCACTATCAGGTGCAGGTGGCGCTCCAGGCGCCCCCGCCCGCCGGCGTGCCGGCCCCGGTGGGCAAGCCGGGGCCCCGGGTGGAGGTGATGGGCTATGAGGCGCTCTTGCGCTGGCGCCATCCCCTGCGCGGCCACATCTCGCCGGGCGAGTTCATCCCGGTGGCGGAAGAAAGCGGCCTCATCATCGGCATCGGCGAATGGGTGCTGCGCACCGCCTGCCGGGATGCCGCCGCCTGGACTGTTCCTGCCAATGTCGCGGTGAACGTGTCGGCGCTCCAGATCCTCCATGGCGATCTGCCGGGGCTGGTGGCGCGGGTTCTGAACGAGACGGGGCTCGCCCCCGAGCGCCTGGAACTGGAGGTCACCGAGACCATGCTCATCGGCGACCGCACGAAATGCCTGGACGTGCTCCAGGCCATTCGCGCGCTCGGCGTCGCGGTGGCCATGGACGATTTCGGGACCGGCTATTCCTCCCTCGACACGTTGCGGGCCTTTCCCTTCCACCGCATCAAGCTGGATCGCCACTTCATGCGCGACATCGCCGATAGCCGGGAGGCGCTCGCCATCCTGCGCGCCGTGCTGACGCTCGGCCGGGCACTGGACATGCGCGTACTGGTGGAAGGGGTGGAGACAGCGGAGCAGGTGGACCTGCTGCGGGCGGAAGGCTGCGAGGAAGCCCAGGGCTTCCTCTTCGGCCGCCCCGCGCCCCTGGTGGCGGGCACGCCGCCGGAGCCGGATGCCGCGGCGTGCCGATCCATCAGGGCGGCTTGAGCGGGGGGAGGTCCCCCTTCACCGCGCCAGCGCCAGAAGCCCCTCCACATCCACATGCGCCTCCAGGTGCGCGGCGAGCACATCAAGGGTGGTGTCCACCCGGGCGCCATAGGCAAGGCCGGAGGGGGCGGCGCCCAGCGCCTTCAGGAAGGCGCCGCGGAAGGCATCGTCCGTGAACATCCCGTGCAGATAGGTGCCGGTGATCCGTCCGTCGGCCGAGATGGCCCCGTCCGGCGTGCCGTCGAGGTCGGCAAAGGGGCGGGCGCAATCCGGGCCTTGGGTGCGGCCCAGATGGATCTCATAGCCCGTGATGGGCAGGCCGCTCGCCGCATGGCGGGCGCTCACCCGGGTGAGGCGCTTGTCGCCCGTCATCACCGTGTCCACGTCGAGAAGGCCGAGGCCCGGCGAGGTGCCCGGTGCCCCTTCCAGGCCCTCCGGGTCCGCGATGGTGCGGCCGAGCATCTGGTAGCCGCCGCAAATGCCCAGCACCCGCCCGCCCCGCCGGGCATGGGCGAGAAGGTCAATGTCCCAGCCCTGGGCTTTCAGGAAGGCGAGGTCCCCCCGCGTGGACTTGGAGCCGGGCACGATGACGAGGTCCGCATCCCCCGGAAGGGGGCGGCCGGGCAGGATCATCTCCACCGCCACGCCCGCCTCCTGCTGGAGCGGATCGAGGTCGTCGAAATTGGCGATGCGGGACAAAGCGAGGCAGACGATCTTGACGGGGCCGTCGCCCGCCTTGCGGGTGAGGTCGAGGGCATCCTCCGCCGGCAGGTCGGCGGCGCCCGAGAAGAAGGGCACGACGCCGAAGCCGCGCCAGCCGGTGCGCTCCGCGATGAAGGCATAGCCGTCGTCGAAAAGGCTCGGGTCGCCCCGGAACTTGTTGATGAGAAAGCCGGAAATGCGCTCCGCATCGGCCGGGTCCAGCACCGCCTTGGTGCCCACCATCTGCGCGATGACGCCGCCCCGGTCGATGTCGCCCACCAGCACCACCGGCACGCCGGCCGCTTCCGCAAAGCCCATGTTTGCGATGTCGCCCTTGCGCAGATTGACCTCCGCCGGGCTGCCCGCGCCCTCCACGATCACGAGGTCATGGCCCGCTTTGAGGCGGTGGAAGCTCTCCAGGACCGAGGCCAGCAATTGCGGCTTCAGGGCCGCATAGGCCCGCGCCTTCACGGTGGCGATCCGCGCGCCCTGGACGATCACCTGGGCGCCCACATCGGTCTCGGGCTTGAGCAGCACCGGGTTCATGTCCACCACCGGCGGGCGCCCTGCCGCCAGCGCCTGGAGCGCCTGGGCGCGGCCGATCTCGCCGCCATCCACCGTGACGGCGGCATTGTTGGACATGTTCTGCGGCTTGAACGGGGCGACCTTCAGCCCCCGCCGCCGCGCCGCCCGGCACAGGCCCGCCACCAGCAGCGACTTGCCCACATTGGAGCCGGCTCCCTGCACCATGAGGGCGCGCGCCATGGCCTTGATCCCGCTGTCAGAAATCGATACCCGCCTGGGCCTTGATGCCCGAGCGGAAGGGGTGCTTGACCAGCGTCATCTCGGTGACGAGGTCCGCCGCCTCGATCAGCTCCGGCTTGGCGTTGCGTCCGGTGAGGACCACATGGGTCAGAGGCGGCTTCTCGGCTTTCAGGAAGGCCAGCACCTCGGCCAGGTCCAGATAGTCATAGCGCAGGGCGATATTGATCTCGTCCAGCACCACCAGGCGGATGTCGGGGTCGCGAATCAGCTCCTTGCCCTTCTCCCACGCAGAGGCGGCGGCGGCGATGTCGCGCTGGCGGTCCTGGGTCTCCCAGGTGAAGCCCTCGCCCATGGCGTGGAACTGGCAGAGGTCGGCAAAGCGGGTGGTCAGGAGCCGCCGCTCGCCCGTGTCCCAGGCCCCCTTGATGAACTGGACGACCGCACACGGCATGCCGTGTGCCACCGCGCGCAACACCATCCCGAAGGCGGCGGTCGACTTTCCCTTGCCCGGCCCGGTATGAACGATGAGGAGGCCTTTCTCACCGGTTTTTCCGGCCATGATCTTGTCGCGCGAAGCCTTGATCCGGGCCATTTTCTGGCTGTGGCGGGCATCGGCGTCGGACGGCTCGCTCATAGGGCGCCTTTCTCTGGGGGCGGTCTTTGCCCGTCTATGACATGGCGGACAAGCGGGGGACAGCAGCAATGTTGCGGGCGCTCACAAGCTCGTGTAAGCTCTGTCATGATGGTGCCGAATGCCTTGTGAAAACAAGGGGTTCGGCTAATTGGGAATGTGGTGCGATGGCCCGTCCATCCAGTCCACAGCTGCCCCCGCAACTGTAAGCGGTGAGCGACCTCGAACATATCCACTGGCAAGTGACGGCCGGGAAGGATCGAGGAAGCCGAGACCCGCGAGCCAGGAGACCAGCCATCCCAACTTGATCCGGGCGGGGTGTCCTGGAGGGCAGACGTCACGGCGCGCAATCCCGCATGCCCGGAGCCTTGCCCCCCTTCCCGCCGGCGGCCGCGGAGGGCGAGGCGCATGGTGTTCCAGATCCGTCACCGGCAGGCTGCGGCCTGCATTTTATCTTATTTATCAATGCATTACACCTGCGATGCCCGGCATCTTAATGCCGTGGGCGGCGCTGTGTCCCTGTCTTTTCCGGCCCGTTGAACCCCGACATCCCGACTTCTAGGAGACCCACACATGCACATGGAGCCCGGCGTCGTCGACGGCGCCAAGATCGTCCTCAGCTATGCCACCGGCGCCGCCGCCGGCGGCTATGCCCTCAAGCTTGCCGCCGACACCGCGCGGGAGACCGGCCTCCTGCCGCTCGTGGGCCGCACGGTCCTGACGACCGCTCTGGTTTTCTGCTTTTTCGAGGTGTTTCCCCATTATCCGGTGGGTGTTTCGGAAGTTCACCTGATCCTCGGCTCGACGCTGTTCCTCCTCTTCGGCGCCGCCCCCGCCGCCTTGGGCCTCGCCTTCGGCCTCCTGGTTCAGGGCCTGTTCTTCGCCCCGTTCGACCTGCCGCAATATGGCATGAACGTCACCACCCTGCTGGTGCCGCTGTTCGCCCTGTCCGCGCTGGCCCGCCGCATCATCGCCCCGGCGACCCCCTATGTGGAGCTGAAATACGGCCAAGCCCTTGCACTTTCGACCACTTATCAGGCTGGCGTGGTGGCGTGGGTGGCCTTCTGGTCGATCTATGGCGGCGGCCTTGCGGCGCAGAATCTGGTGGAGATCGCCCAGTTCGGCGGCGCCTACATGCTGGTGATCCTGGTGGAGCCGCTGGTGGACCTCGCCGTCCTTTTCGGCGCCAAGCAGCTCCACGCTGTGACCTCCGGCCGCCTCTTCACCGCCCGCCTGCACCACGCGGCGGCCTGACCCCGACGGCCCGGCGCGAGCGCTGTCGGGCCGCCTAACCCCTTGCTGGAACTGGCATGTCTGTCACGCTGAACGTCTGCATCACCTGCCGCGCCGGCGAGGTTCAGGTGGAGGGCCAGCCCTGCGCCGGCCGCCGCCTGCACGATGCCCTCTCCCGCGAGGCGTGCCCGGCTGGCGTCCAGGTGGTGCCCGTGGAATGCCTGTCCGCCTGCCCGCGCGGCGCGGCGGTGGCGTTTTCCTCGCCCGGCCGTTGGACCTATGTCTATGGCGACATGGGGGAAATGGACGCGCCCGTTTTGCTGGCCGCTGCCGCCGCCTATGGCCGCACCGCCGACGGCCTCGTGCCGTGGCGGGAGCGCGCCGAGATCATCCGCAAGCGGTCCATCGCCCGCGTGCCGCCCCTCAAGGATTTCTGAGACATGACCAACCTTGCCAAGGCCGATTTGGCCAAAATCCCCGTGACGGTCATTACGGGCTTCCTGGGATCGGGCAAGACGACGCTGATCCGCCACCTCATGGCCAATGCGAACGGGCGCCGATTTGCCATTCTGGTCAATGAGTTCGGCACGGTGGGCGTGGATGGGGAGATTCTCAAATCCTGCGCCGACGAGGCCTGTCCGGCGGAGAACATCATCGAATTGGCCAATGGCTGCATCTGCTGCACCGTGGCCGATGACTTCGTGCCCACCATCGAGCGCCTGATGGCCCTGCCGCGCCGGCCGGACCATATCCTGATCGAGACGTCGGGCCTCGCCTTGCCCAAGCCCCTCCTGAAGGCTTTCGAGTGGCCGCCGATCCGCTCCCGCATCACGGTGGATGGCGTGATCGCCCTCGCAGACGCCGAGGCTGTGGCCGCCGGCCGCTTCGCGCCGGACGAGGAAGCCGTTGCGGCGCAACGGGAAGCGGACGGCAGCATCGACCATGAGACGCCTCTGTCCGAGGTGTTCGAGGATCAGCTGGCCTGCGCCGATCTCGTCCTTCTCACCAAGGCGGACCTCGCCGGGGAAGCGGGCCTCGCCGCCGCCCGCGCAGTGATCGAACAGGAATTGCCGCGCCCGCTGCCGCTCATTCCCGTGACGGATGGGGCGGTTGATCCCCGCATCATTCTGGGCCTCGATGCCCAGGCCGAGAACGACCTCGACGCGCGCCCCAGCCACCATGACGGCGAGGACGAGCACGATCATGAGGACTTCGAATCGGCTGTCATCACCCTGGCGGAAATCGAGGCGCCGGAAGCCCTCGCGGAGGCCGTGCGGCGGCTGGCCCGTGAGCAGCAGGTGCTGCGGGTGAAGGGTTATGTGGCGGTGGCCGGCAAGCCCATGCGCCTCCTGGTCCAGGCGGTAGGCGAGCGGGTGCGCTGGCAATATGACCGGCCGTGGGGCGCCGAGGCGCGGGTCTCCCGCCTCGTCTGCATCGCCGAGCACGACCATGTGGACCCCGCCGCCTTCGCGCGCGTGCTCGGCGGGACGCCGGTGGAGGCCTGATCGTTGCACGTCGTCTTCCGCGAGCGCCATGGGCTGGAGGAAGCCGACATTCCGCAGGATATCGGCCAGAGCCCGGCCGATCTCGTGGTCCTCTCCTTTTCCGACAGTGATCTCGGCGCCTTCGCGGCGGGATGGAAGCGGGCGGCCGGAAGCCTGCCGACGCTGCGCCTCGCGAACCTCGTCGCTTTGCGCCATCCCATCTCCGTGGACACCTATGTGGAGCGCACCCTGGCCGGCGCGCGGGCCATATTGGTGCGGCTCATCGGCGGGGAGCCCTATTGGGCCTATGGCCTTGCCAGCGTGAACCGCCTGGCGCGGGAGCGGGGGCTGGCCCTCGCCGTCCTGCCCGCCGATGGGCGCCCCGACGGGCGGCTCGATGCCCTTTCCACGGTGCCGGTGCCCTTGCTGCGGCATCTGTCCCGGCTTTGCGACGCGGGCGGGGCCGTGGCGGCGCAGAAGGCGCTGGCGGTGCTGGCCGAGGCGGCGGGCCTTGCCGCCGGGCCGGTGGACGGCGCAACCGAGGTGCCGGATCACGGCTTTTATGATCCCGACCAAGGGGTTGTGCCGGAACCCGCCTGGGGGCCGCGCGTGGCGCTCGTTGCCTTCTACCGCTCCTATGTCACCGCCGCCGATACCGGGCCGGTGGACGCGCTGATCAGGGAATTGCGGGGCGCGGGGCTTGAGGCCATGGGCGTCTTCGCCCCCTCCCTGAAGGCGCCGGGCGTCCGGCCTTGGCTGGATGGCGTCACCGAACGGGCACGGCCTTCGGTGATCCTCAATGCCACCGCCTTCTCGGCGCTTGGAGAAGATGGCCGCGCCGCCTTCGATCGCGTCGGCTGCCCGGTCTTCCAGGTGGCGCTCTCCACCGCCCGGAAAAGGGAGTGGCGCGAGGCGGAGCGGGGGCTCTCCCCCGCCGATCTGGCCATGCACGTGGTGTTGCCGGAGGTGGATGGGCGTCTCCTTGCTGGCGTGGTCTCCTTCAAGTCCCCAGGCCGGCGGGATGAAGACCTGCAATATTCCCGCTTCTCCCACCGCGCCGATGGCGAGCGGGTGGCCGCCGCCGTGGCCCGCGTCCTCGCCTGGGAGAAGCTCGCTTGCACACCACCACCGGCGCGCCGGCTGGCCATCGTGCTCTCCACCTATCCCGGCCGCGCCTTCCAGATGGCCCATGCGGTGGGGCTCGATACGCTCGCCTCCACGCGTGTGCTGATCGACGACTTGGCGGCAGCCGGATATGACGCGGCCCCGCCCGAGCAGCCGCTGGAGCACCTGGCGAATGCGGTCCTGACCTGGCCCGTGGCGGCCTATCGGGACGCCCTGGCCGCCTTGCCCGAGGCGCTGCGCGAAAGTCTCGCGGCGGCCTGGGGGGAGGTGGAGGACGATCCGGCGGTTCAAGACGGGGCCTTCCACTTCCACGCCATGAAAGCCGGCGAGGCGCTGGTGGCGCTTCAGCCGGAGCGTGGGACGGTCGTGTCACGGGAGGGCGACTATCACGATCTGAGCCGCACTCCGCGCCATGCCTATGTGGCCTTCTATCTGTGGCTGCGGTCGCTCGGCCTTCATGCCCTCATTCATATGGGCGCGCACGGCACGCTGGAATGGCTGCCGGGCAAGGCGGTGGCGCTGTCGTCTGGCTGCTGGCCGGAGGCGCTGACCGGGGCAATGCCGGTCATCTATCCCTTCATTGTCAACGATCCCGGCGAGGCCGCGCAGGCCAAGCGCCGCATTGGCGCGGTGACGCTCGGCCATCTTCCGCCCCCGCTGGTGGCGGCCGAGGTGCCCGAGGGCCTCGCCCGCCTTGAGCGCCTCCTGGACGAATATGCCAATGCGGACGGCCTCGATCCCGCCCGCCGCACCCGCCTGATCGCCGATGTCCGCGAAGAGGCGCGCGCGGCCGGGGTGGAGGAAGATCTCGGGCTTCCCCCGGAGGCGAGCGCGGCGGAGGCCATCACCCGCATCGACCGCTTCGTCTGCGACATCAAGGAAAGCCAGCTGGGGCAGGGGCTCCATGTGTTCGGCCAGGGTCCGTGCGGCGCCCAGGAACGGGACGGCCTGCTGGCCGCCCTCGACGGGCGCCGGGTGGCGCCGGGGCCGGCCGGCTCGCCCTATCGTGGCCGGCGGGACGTGCTGCCCACGGGGCGCAATCTTTATTCGGTGGATCCCCGCGCCATTCCCACCCCCAACGCCCAGGCGGCGGGGGTGAAGATGGCCGAGGAAGTGCTGCGCCGGCATTTGCAGGACCATGGCGACTGGCCGCGCGGGCTGGTGGTGGACCTCTGGGGCTCGGCCACCATGCGCACGGCGGGCGAGGACTTCGCCATGGCGCTGCATTTGGCCGGCGTGAAGCCGGTCTGGGACCATGGCAGCGGCCGGGTGACGGGTTTCGAGATCCTCGCGCCCGCTTTGCTGGGGCGGCCGCGCATTGCGGTCACGCTGCGCATATCGGGCCTGTTCCGCGATGTGTTTCCAGGTCTCGGCCAGCTGTTCCAGGCGGCGACCGAGGCCCTGGCGGAGCGGGACGAGCCCGGCGACGAAAATCCCTATCGCCAGAGCGAGCCACGCGTCTTCTGCCCGCGCCCCGGCCAATATGGCGCCGGCATGGACCTCGCCTTCGGCGATTTTTCCGAAGAAGCGCGTGCTGCGGCAGGGGAGGCCTGGCTGAAGGCGTCGTCCTATGCCCTCGGCCGCGACGGGATTGCCACCGCAGACCGCGACGCCCTGGAGCAGCGTGTGCTGGCCTCCGACGCTTTCGTCCACGCCCAGGACCTACCGGAAACCGACCTGCTCCTGGCCGCCGACTATGCCGTCCATGAAGCCGGGTTCGCGGCGGCTGCGGCCCGGCTGTCAGACGGTGCGGCGAAGCCGGCGCTCTATCATCTGGATGTGACCCGGCCCGAGGCGCCGCGCGCCCGCTCCTTGAACGAGGAAGTGGCCCGCGTGGTGCGCGCCCGCGCCGCCAATCCGACCTGGGCAGACGGCATGATGGCCCACGGCTTCCGGGGCGCCGCCGAAATTGCCGCAACCCTTGACCATATGGCCGCTTTCGCCCATCTGGCCGGGGTCGTACCCTCCCACCTGTTCGATCTCTACCATGAGGCCACCCTTGGCCGCCCCGAAGTGACAGCGTTCATGGCCCGCGAGAACCCCGCCGCCCTTGATGCCCTGCGCGCGCTCTTCCTGCGCCTGCGGGATGCGGGCCTGTGGACGACGCGCCGCAATTCCATCGCCGCCAGCCTGGAGGCGACGCCGTGAGCGCGGCCTTCGAGATCAAGGGCTGGTGCCCTGGCGCGCTGCGCCCCATGGAAAGCGGCGACGGCCTCGTTGTGCGGGTGCGGCCCCATGGCGGATGCCTGTCGCCCGCCGAGGCAATGGCCATCGCGGAAGGCGCCCGGCTTCATGGGAATGGCCTGATCGACCTCACCTCCCGTGCCAATTTGCAGATCCGAGGCGTACGGCCCGAGGGACATCTGCCGCTTCTACAGGCTCTTGCGGCGCATGGTCTCATCGATGGCGACCCGGCCTTCGAGGCGCGCCGGAACATCATCGTCACGCCGCTGGGGGAGGGTGAGGCGCGGGCCGAGACGCTGGAGATGGCCCGCCGGCTGGAGGCGGGTCTGTCGACCGGGCCGGATCTTCCCGGCAAGTTCGGCTTTGCGGTGGACACGGGCCCCGCGCGCGTCCTCGCCACGGCGCCCGCCGACATTCGCATCGAACGGGACGCGGCTGGCCGGCTTCTGGTGCGGCCGGACGGCGCGCCGACCGGGCTTTCCGCCGATGCTTCCGACGCCGCTGATCTTGCCTTGCGCATGGCCCGCTGGTTCGTGGCGAGCGGCGGCGTGGTGAAGGGACGCGGGCGCATGGCGCGGCATCTGGCAGCCGGCGCACGGCTGGATCCGGCGCTTTCCGGCCCTGTGCGGCCGGCCGAGGCCACTGTGCCCACGGTCGGCCCCCGCGCCGAGGGTGTCCTGGTGGGTGCCGCCTTCGGGCAGTTGGAGGCGCAGGCCCTCGCCGCCTTGGCGGGCCTCGGGCGGGAGATCCGGGTCACGCCCTGGCGGATGCTGCTGGTGGTCGGACCGCAGGATGTTCCCGCCGTTGCCGGCCTCACCCTTCTGCCCGGCGATCCTCTTCTCGCGGTGAGCGCCTGTTCCGGCGCGCCCGCCTGTCCCCAGGCCCTTGCCCCGACCCGCGGTTTCGCCCGCCATCTCGCGCCGTTCATCCCGCCGGGGCGCCACCTGCACGTTTCCGGCTGCGCCAAGGGCTGCGCCCGTCAAGAGGCGTCCGATGTCACCCTTTGCGCGACCTCATCCGGCTTTGACCTCATCCTGAAGGGCACAGTCCGCGACGTGCCGGCGAGGTTCGCCTTGAGCGAAACCGGAATCCGCGCCAACCCCCAATCCGTGTTCGAGCCTGCCTGATGCCGCACCTTTTTGAAACCGACGGGGCGCGCATCTACGCCCAGTCCTTCGCCATCATCCGGGCCGAGGCGGAGCTGGCGCGCTTCTCGCCTGCCGAGGAGCCGGTGGCGGTGCGGATGATCCATGCGGCGGGGCTGGTGGAGCTTGCCCCCTTCATCCGCTTCACCCCCAGCTTCGCGCAGGACGCGCGGGCGGCGCTGGAAGCCGGCGCGCCCATCCTGTGCGATGCCCGCATGGTGTCGGAGGGCATCACCCGCGCCCGCCTGCCCCGTGGCAACGAGATCATGTGCACCCTGCACGATCCAAGTGTGCCCGATCTCGCCCGGACGATGTCCACCACCCGCAGCGCCGCTGCCCTCGAATTGTGGCGGCCGAGGCTGGAAGGGGCGGTGGTGGCCATCGGCAACGCGCCCACCGCGCTGTTCCACCTCTTGAACATGCTGGAAGATCCCGCCTGCCCAAGGCCGGCCGCCATCATCGGCTGCCCGGTAGGGTTTGTGGGGGCGGCGGAATCGAAGGCGGCGCTCATGGCCGCCCCGCCGGTGCCGGCGCTGATCGTGGAGGGGCGCCTTGGCGGTTCGGCCATCACGGTGGCGGCGGTCAATGCGCTCGCCAGCGCCAAGGAATAGGAGGCGGGCATGGGAAAGGTGATCTGTGCCGGCTTGGGACCCGGCGATCCCGATTTGATGAGCCTGCGCGCCCATCGGGCGGTGTCGGGCGCGCGCCGCATCGCCTACTTCCGCAAGAAGGGGCGGGCGGGCAATGCCCGGCGCATCGTGGAGGGCCTGCTGGCCCCGGGATGCGCGGAATATCCCATGGAATATCCCGTCACCACGGAGATCCCGTTCGACGATCCCCGCTATGTGGATGCCCTCGCCACCTTCTACGACCAATGGGCGGCGCGCCTCGCGGACCTGGCTGAGGATGGCGACGTGGTGGTGCTGTGCGAGGGCGACCCCTTCTTCTACGGCTCCTTCATGCATGTCTTCATCCGCCTGCGGGGACGGGTGGAACTGGAGGTGATCCCCGGCATCACCGGCATGGCCGGGTGCTGGAACGTGGCGGACCTGCCCTTCACCTGGGGCGATGACGTGTGCACCGTGCTCATGGGCACGCTGTCCGAGGAGGCCCTCGTCCATCACATGTCGGGGGCCGACGCCATCGTGGTCATGAAGACCGGCCGCAACCTGCCCAAGGTGCGGCGCGCGCTGGAAAAGGCCGGACGCCTCGGCGAGGCCCTGCTCATCGAGCGCGGCACCATGCCCGGCGAGCGGGTGGTGCGCCTGGCCGAGGCCGACGTGGTGGACTGCCCCTATTTCGCGACCGTCCTGGTGGCGGGCAATGGCCGGCGGCCCATGGTGGCTGAATGAGCGGCTCCCTGCGCATTGTCGGGCTCGGCCCCGGCGCGCCGGACCTGCTCACCCCGCAGGCGGAGGCGGCGCTTGAGGCTGCCACCGATGTCTTCGGCTATGCGCCCTATGTGGCGCGGGTGGCCGAGCGGGAGGGGTGCGTGCGCCATGCCTCCGACAATGGCGAGGAACTGGTGCGGGCGCGCGCGGCATTGGCGGCGGCGGCTGAGGGGCGGCATGCGGTGATCGTCTCCGGTGGCGATCCCGGCGTGTTCGCCATGGCGGCGGCCGTCTTCGAGGCGTTGGAGGAGGCGCCGGACTGGCGGGACCTCGACATTGCCGTCGTGCCCGGCATCACGGCCATGCTGGCGGCGGCCGCGGCGGTTGGGGCGCCGCTGGGGCATGATTTCTGCGCGATCAACCTCTCCGACAATCTGAAATCCTGGTCGGTGATCGAGCGCCGCCTGCGGCTTGCGGCGGAGGCGGACTTCGCCATCGCCCTCTATAATCCCCGCTCCAAGGCGCGGCCCGATGCGCTGGGTGTGGCTTTCTGCGTGCTGCGGGAGGCGGGGGCCGGCGAGCGGCTGGTGATGCTGGTGCGCGATGCCAGCCGGCCCGGCGAGAGCGTCGCCATCGCCCCCTTGGAAAAGACCGATCCGCTCCAGGTGGACATGCGCACCCTGGTGATCATCGGCAGCTCCGCCACCCGGCAGGTGGGCCGCTGGGTCTATACGCCGAGGCGCGGGCCATGATCGCCCATCAGCCAGGCGAGCGCCTCTTCCACCGTCTCGGCGCGGGGGCGCGGGGGAATCGGCGGACGGGCGATCAGCGTCACGGGCAGGCCGAGTTGCCGCGCCGCTTCGATCTTTGCGCCGGCCTGCGGGCCGCCGGCATTCTTGGACACCACCCAGGAAATGCCGTGGGCGCGCATCAAGGCGAGATCGTCTTCCAGGCTGAATGGCCCGCGCGTGGCGATGATGTGATGATCGGGCAGCGGCGGGGGGGAGCGGGGCGCTTCCACCATGCGCAGCAAATAGAAATGCTGGGGGCGGGCCGCGAAGGCGCCGATATTCTGCCGGCCGATGGCCAGGAAGACCCGGTGCGGGGTCTCGGGCAGGTCCGCCACGGCCTGCGCCACGTCCTCCACAGGGCGCCACAGGTCCCCGGGCTGCGCCGTCCAGGGCTGGCGCTCCAAGGCGAGGAGGGGAACGCCCGTATCGGCTGCCGCTGCCACCGCATTGCGGCTCATGCCGGCGGCGAAGGGGTGGGTGGCATCCACCATGTGGGTGATGCCCGCCGCGCGCAGATAGGCGATCAGCCCCTCCACGCCACCGAAACCGCCCACGCGGGTGGGCAGCGGCTGGGGAATGGGCGCGTCGGTGCGCCCCGCATAGGAGAAGATCGCATCCACGCCCCGCGCCGCCAGCGCCGCCGCCAGCCGGCTGGCTTCCGACGTGCCGCCGAACAGCAGGACGCGCATTTTCTGATCCGTTTCCAGGCCCGGTGATCCCATGCAGCCCTGGCTCTCCCTCATCGGCATCGGCGAAGATGGCCTTTCCGGCCTCACCGCCGCAAGCCGCGCCGCGCTGGACGAGGCGGATATCGTATTCGGCGGCCCCCGTCACTTGGCGCTGGCCGGGGCGGGAGAGCGGGGGCGGCCCTGGCCCTTGCCGTTTTCGGTTGCGCCGGTGCTGGAGCAGCGGGGGCGCAAGGTGGCGGTGCTCGCCTCGGGCGATCCCTTCTGGTTCGGTGTCGGGGGGAGCCTCGCGGCGCACCTCGCCCCTGCCGAATGGCGGGCCTTTCCTGCGCTTTCAACCTTTTCCCTCATCGCCGCCCGCCTCGGCTGGCGGCTGGAGGAGACCACGTGCCTCGGCCTCCACGCGGCGCCCTTTTCCCGCCTGTTCCCGCATCTGGCCGAGGGCGCGCGCCTCATCTGTCTGGTGCGGGATGGCGCGGCGGTGCGAGCGCTGGGGGCATGGCTGGTGGAACGGGAGTTCGGTGAAAGCCGCGCCCATCTGTTCGCCGCGCTTGGCGGGCCTGACGAGCAGGTGACGGCCTGTGCGGCGGCAGGCCTTGCGGACACAAAGGCGGGGCCTCTGGTGGCCGTGGCGCTGGACCTGCGCGGGGGGCGCGGCCCCATCCGTGCCAGCGGCCTGCCGGACGAGGCCTTCAGCCATGACGGACAGATCACCAAGCGTCCAGTGCGCGCCTTGACCCTCTCCACCCTCGCGCCGCGCCGGGGTGAGCATTTGTGGGACATCGGCTCAGGCTCGGGCTCCATCGCCATTGAGTGGCTGCTGGCCACCGGGCCGACCGGACGCGCGCTGGCCATCGAACCCCGTGCCGACCGGAGGGCCAATATCGCGGCCAATGCCCTGGCCTTCGGGGTGGAGGATCGCCTTCAACTGGTGGAGGGCAAGGCGCCCGAAGCCCTGGCGGGTCTTCCTGTGCCCCATGCCGTGTTCGTTGGCGGTGGCGCCAGCGCATCGCTTCTGGAGGCACTCTGGGCCTTGCTGCCTGCCGGCACACGCCTCGTTGCCAACGGTGTGACATTAGAGACCGAGGCGCTGCTCGCGGACTGGTCCGCCCGCCACGGCGGCACGCTCCTGCGGATCGAGCTCGCCCAGGCCCAGCCGCTCGGCGGCATGCGCGGCTGGACGCCCGCCCGCCCCATCGTGCAATGGAGCGTCGTGCGATGAGCGGGGAGGGGCGGGCATGACGGTGCATTTCATCGGCGCGGGGCCAGGCGCCGCCGACCTCATCACGCTGCGAGGACGCGACCTCATCGCGGCAAGCCCCGTCTGCCTCTATGCGGGCTCCCTGGTGCCGGAGGGCGTCCTTGTGCATTGCCCGCCGGGTGCGCGGATCGTGAACACCGCGCCCTTGTCCCTCGATGAGATCATCGCAGAAATGGGCGAGGCCCATGCAAGGGGACAGGATGTGGCGCGGCTCCATTCGGGCGATTTGTCGGTGTGGTCCGCCATGGGCGAGCAGGTGCGGCGCCTGGAGGCTCTGGGCATTCCCTATGATGTCACGCCCGGCGTGCCCTCCTTCGCCGCCGCCGCCGCCGTGCTGCGGGCTGAATTGACCTTGCCGGGCTTGGCGCAATCCGTGGTGCTCACCCGCACCACGGGCCGCGCCACCGCCATGCCGGAAAGCGAGAACCTCGCCGCCTTCGCCTCCACCGGCGCGGTGCTCGCCATTCACCTCTCCATCCATGCGCTGGAGCGGGTGGTGGGGGAACTGGCGCCCCATTATGGCGCCGACTGCCCTGCCGCCATCGTCTGGCGGGCCAGCTGGCCGGACGAGCGGGTCGTGCGTGGCACACTCGCTACCCTTGTCGCCGCGGCGGGAGAGGGGCTGGACCGGACGGCGCTGATCCTGGTGGGGCGGACGCTGGGCGCGGCCGATTTTGGGGAAAGTCGCCTTTATGCGGACGATTATGATCGCCGCTACCGGCCGTGCGGCACCCATCCCCGCTTTCCGGAGACCGAGTGATGGCCCCGCTGCCGCCCGGCCTCCTCATCGCGGCTCCCAGCACCGGTTCCGGCAAGACCACGGTGAGCCTTGGCCTTGCCCGCGCGCTGACCCGGCGCGGGCTCACGGTGCAGCCCTTCAAGTGCGGGCCGGATTATATCGACCCTGCCTTCCATCGGGCCGCGACGGGCCGCGCCTCGTTCAACCTGGACAGTTGGTCCATGCCGGATGGGTTGCTGCGTACCCTGCTGGTGCAGGCCGAAGGCGCGGACCTGGCGCTGGCCGAAGGCTCCATGGGGCTGTTTGACGGTGTGAAGCAGGCGGGGGCCTTCGGCACCGGCGCGAGCGCCGACATCGCCGCCTTTACCGGTTGGCCGGTGCTTCTCGTGCTGGATTGTTCCGGACAGGCTCAGACCGCCGCCGCCGTTGCCTGCGGCCTTGCCCGTTTCCGCCCCGATGTGAAAGTGGCCGGCGTGATCCTGAACCGCGTCGCGAGCGATCGGCATGCGGACCTGCTGCGCCATGGCTTCGCGGACACGGGGATCGCGGTGCTCGGCAGCCTGCCGCGCCGGGATGCAATCGCCTTGCCGGAGCGCCATCTGGGCCTCGTTCAGGCGGAGGAGACGCAGGCCTTGGACGCCATCCTTGATGGCCTTGCCGACCTCGTCGAGGCGCATATGGACCTCGATGGCTTGCTGCGCGCTGCTTCCGCGCAGCGCGGGCAGGAGGGACCGGCCCCCCGCCGCGCGCCATCGCCCGGGCGGCGCATCGCCTTGGCGCGGGATGCCGCCTTTTCCTTCGTCTACCCCCATGTGCTCGAAGGCTGGCGTGGCGCCGGGGCGGAAATCCTGCCCTTCTCCCCGCTCGCCGATGAGGGGCCGGACCCCTCTGCGGACATGGCCTGGCTGCCGGGCGGTTATCCGGAGCTTCATGCCGGTCGCATCGCGGCGGCGCAGACCTTCCGCGCCACCATGAGAACGTTCGCCGCCACACGACCGGTCCATGGCGAGTGTGGGGGCTACATGGTGCTTGGCGAAGCGCTGGTGGACAAGGACGGCGTCAGCCATGAAATGCTGGGCCTGCTGGGTCTCGTGACCTCCTACCAGAAGCGCAAGATGCATCTGGGCTATCGGGTGGCGGACCTTCTCGCCCCCTTGCCCGGCCATCAGGCCGGCGCGCGCTTGCGGGGCCACGAGTTTCACTATTCCACCATCCTCGCCCAGCCGGACGCGCCCCTGGCCCATGTGACGGACGCTGCCGGCGTGACGGTGCCCGAGACCGGCTCGCACCGGAACCGGGTGAGCGGCTCCTTCTTCCACCTGGTGTCGGAGGCCCCATGACGTCGCCTGAGGTCTCTGCGCTGGTGGAGCTCATGCTGATCGGCATAGGCACCGGTGATCCCGATCATCTGACCCTCGGCGCCTTGAAGGCGCTGAAATCCGCCGATCTCATCCTGGTGCCGCTCAAGGGGCGGCAGAAGGCGGATCTGGCGGAGGTGCGCCGTACCATCCTCGCCGAGCATGTCACCGACCCCGCTGTCCGCGTCGCCGAATTCCAGATGCCGGTCCGTGACGCGGACGGGGATTATCGCGATGGCGTCGAGCGTTGGCACGATGCCATCGCGGAGGCCTGGCGGCAGGAGATGGCGGCGGGGCTCCAGGGGCGGGGAGGGCGCGTGGCGCTGCTCGTCTGGGGCGACCCGTCCCTTTATGATAGCACGCTGCGCATTGCCGAGCGCCTCTCGGCCCTCCTGCCGCTGCGTGTCACGGTGGTGCCCGGCCTGACCTCCGTGCAGCTTCTCACTGCCGCCCATTGCCTGCCTCTCAACGAGATCGGCGCGTCCGTCCTCATCACCACCGGCCGGCAATTGCGCACGGGCGGCTGGCCCGAGGGGGCCGACACGCTGGTGGTGATGCTGGACGGGGAGACCTCATTCCAGACCGTGCCGCCGGAGGGGGTGGAGATCTGGTGGGGCGCCTATCTCGGCCTGCCCCAGCAGGTGCTCCTGGCGGGTCCGCTGGCGCAGATGGGGCCGCGCATTGTGGAGGAACGGCGCGCCGCCCGCGCCCGCAACGGCTGGATCATGGACATCTATCTGCTGCGCCGCTCAGGCCACGCTCATCAGGCCGTTAGCGGCGAGCAAGGCGGCAGCTAAGACCATGGCGATGGCATAGAGGCGCAGGGCCCGATCGAGATCGGCAGCTGCCGGATCCGGTGCCCCGGCATTCAGCCAGGGCTCCTGCGCCACCACATGGTGATAGGTGCGCGGCCCAGCGAGCCGCACCCCCAGCGCGCCGGCCATGGCCGCCTCCGGATAGCCCGCATTGGGCGAGCGGTGGCGGTGGCCGTCTCGCATCATGATGCGCAGCGCCCGCTCGGGGCGCGGGCAGGCGAGGGCGATCAGCAGCCCGGAGAGCCGCGCGGGGATGAGGTTGAGGAGATCGTCAAATCGCGCTGAAGCCCAGCCGAAGGCCTCGTGCCGTTCCGTGCGATGGCCGATCATGGAATCCAGCGTATTGACCGCCTTGTAGGCAGCGATCCCCGGCAGCCCCAGCAAAGCACCCCAGAAGAGCGGGGCCACCACGCCATCGGAGGCATTCTCCGCCAGGCTTTCCATGGCTGCCCGTGCCACGCCCGCCTCGTCGAGCGCGCTCACGTCGCGCCCCACAATATTGGCGACCGCGCGACGCGCGGCAGTCAGGTCACCCATGCGGAGGGGGCGGGCGACCGCCGCCACATGGTCATAAAGCGACCGGCTCGCAATCAGCGGCCATGCCATAATGCCAACCACCGCCATGCTGGCCCAGTCCCGCCCCGAGACCTGCTGTGCAACCTCTTGCAGAACGAAGGCGGGGAGAGCTGCGGCGCTCACCACCGTCAGGAGCGTCACCACGCCCAGGGCCTTCCGGTGAGCAGGAGAGCCCCTGTTCAGCCGGGCATCGAGGAGGGAGATGAGACGGCCCAGCCATGTCACCGGGTGGCCGATACGCGCGTAAAGGCAATCCGGCCAACCGAGTGCTGCATCGACCAGAAGGGCGGTGAACATGGCGATGGCGAACACAGTGCGCTCCGGGATGACCTCACCGCCCTTCTATCGTCCCCACGCTCTGGTGCCACCGCCATTTTGCGCAGGGTTGCTGCAGGGCGAAGCATCGGCGGGCGATGTCGTTCGTTTCCGTTCGGCTGGATCAGTTGGGAGGCGAGATGCTGCGACCTCCCGCGGCCGCCGGGAAGTCTGCCGGCCGCTTCAGATCGAGGCGAACCTCGCGCGCCGTCGCCGGCTCTTCGCCTGCCGCCCGCACGAGTCGCACCGCCTCCTCGACCCATTGGCGGTTGCTCAGCCCTGTTCCGAATGGTGCGTCCTCAAGGCCGACGCGCACGTTCCCGCCGCGCGCGATCGCATGGAGCGTCAAGGGGCGTATGTCCACTCCGAGCCCCGCCACCATCCAGGGCGCGCCCGGAGCATGGCGCTCGACCATCCGGATATAGGTGTCGAGGGAGGAGGGGACGGGGTCGAGACCGAAGGTGAAGATGTCGGAAAACATGAAGCGATAGATCGGTCGCGGGCATTTGGGTCGGCCGTTCCAGAGCGCCGCGCCATACCGCACAAAGCCGGGCTCATAGATGGCGTAGCTCGGCACCAATCCATGCTCGGCAGCCACTTCCAAGCCGCGCTGAATGTGGGCACCGGGATTGAGATAGGTCGAGCCTGGCTGCCCGGCCCTTGCTTCGTCGATGGTGGAGAGGTTGATAGACCCGGGATCGACGACCGCCCACTCCAGCAGCCCTCGGCCTGCAAGTTCCTCAATTGCAGCGTATCGGTCCAGTTCCGCGCCGCTGTCGAAGGCCTGTGCGCCGCCCACGAAGGGAATGGTCGGATAGACGATCGCATCCACCTTGGAGCGTATGCCTTCAATGATCGCTGCGTAGGCTTGCGGGTCGTCGTTCTGCCTCCCGCTTTCGGGATCGTAGGCGTGCACATGGATGATGCCGGCTCCTGCCTTTGCGCAGTCAATCCCCTCCCTCACCACCTCCGCCACTGTGACCGGGATGCCCGGCTGGCGATGGCGCGACCACGGACCGTTCAACGCGGCTTCGATCCAGACCATTTGTATTGCCCCACGCGATGAGCGCATCCAGAGGAAGAGATCTGATCATGCGGGAGCCCTTGAAATGGTAAAGACCGCGGGAGCCACGCGCCGCGCTTCTCCGGCGCCAACATGGCGGATCCGGCCAGTGGACCAAAGCGGCGCAGCGGCGATGGAACGGGGCCTCGGTGTTAGGCCCGTGGGCGAACGGCTCCCCGGCTTCAGTCCTGTTGAACGATCCTATTGGGTGAGTGCATCGGATCGAGGATGAGGGGCACATATGTAGATATGGGGGTGGTTTCCCATGTCAGAGACATGATATCAGTCTCTCTCGAGACGAGATGCGGTCCGGTTAATCCTCTCCACGCTCATCTGATTCAAGGTGGGGAGTGGGAACAGAAGCCATTTGGCAATAAATCACGACAGAATCTGTGACCCGCCTCTGCTATCCTCACGCGCTGGCCAGCCTCTGAAGCACCACAGCGCGCCCGGCAACCTGCAGCGTTGCGCCTTCATGCGCAGCCACCAACAAAAAGGACGACATGCTGCAAGATGGTAGATCCTGTACGCACTGACGCCGCAGATTCCTCCAGGCGCCGCAAAATCGAAGTGAACCCCCCGGTTTTTTTCATCTCGGCGGGGCTGATCCTGGCTTTTGCCTTGGCCGGGGCTCTCTTTCCCGAGCAAGCGGGGCGGCTCTTCGCTTCGTTGCAGACCTTCATCGTTGTCGATTTCGGCTGGTTCTACGTCCTTGCCGTTGCCGGCTTCCTGGTCTTTGTCCTGTTCCTGATGCTGAGCCGTTACGGCGACGTGAAGCTGGGGCCAGATGAAAGCGAGCCTGAATACAGCTACTTGTCCTGGTTCGCGATGCTCTTCAGTGCCGGCATGGGCATTGGCCTCATCTTCTTCGGTGTCGCCGAGCCCATCCAACATTACGCGTCGCCGCCCGTCGGAGAGGGCAGGACGGTGGAGGCCGCGCGGCAGGCGCTGGTCCTCACCTTCTTTCACTGGGGACTGCACGCCTGGGCGATCTACATCATCGTCGGCCTTGCGCTCGCCTATTTCGCGTTCCGGCGCGGCTTGCCGCTGACCATTCGCTCAGCGCTCTACCCGCTGATCGGCGATCGCATTTACGGCCCGGTCGGACATGCCATCGATATCTTCGCCGTCCTCGGCACCATGTTCGGCGTTGCAACTTCGCTCGGGCTCGGCGTGCTGCAGGTAAATGCGGGCCTGAGCGATCTGCTGGGCCTGCCGACAAACACTGCCGTGCAGCTCATCCTGATTGCGGTCATCACCGCAATGGCGACCCTGTCCGTGGTGGCGGGGCTCGACAAGGGGGTGAAGCGGCTCTCCGAGCTCAACATTATCCTGGCGGTGGCGTTGCTGCTGTTCGTGCTGTTCGCAGGATCTACCGTGTTCCTGCTCCAGGCCTTCGTCCAGAATGTGGGTGCCTATCTCGCGCAGGTGGTGCAGCGCACGTTCCGCATGTATGCCTATGAGCCTAATCCGTGGCTCGGCAACTGGACCTTGTTCTACTGGGGCTGGTGGATCGCCTGGTCCCCCTTTGTCGGCATGTTCATTGCGCGGATTTCCCGTGGGCGGACAATCCGCGAATTCGTGATGGGCGTATTGCTGGTACCGGTCGCCTTCACCTTTCTTTGGATGACGGTGTTCGGAAACACCGCGATCGCGCTGGACATGAAGGGTGTGGCGCCAATAGCGGAAACGGTTGCGAGCAATTTGCCGGTCGCATTGTTCGAGACTTTGCGCCAGTTGCCCTTCTCTACGCTGGCGTCGGGGGTGGCGACGCTGCTCATTATCACCTTTTTCGTGACTTCAGCGGATTCTGGCGCGCTTGTCATCGACATGATCACGTCGGGCGCGGTGGACAATCCTCCGGTCTGGCAAAGGGTGTTCTGGGCCATTTGTGCAGGCCTGGTCGCCGCGGTGTTGCTGGTGGCGGGTGGTCTGCAGGCGCTCCAGACCGCAGCAATAGCGAGCGCACTGCCCTTCGCCGTCGTCATGATCTTCATCTGCTATGGGCTGCTCCGCGCGCTTCAGATGGAGAGCCGCGGCGCCGCGATGGACCTTTCACTTGCCACCGACGCGGTGCCCTCTGCCACGAGCGGCAAGACCTGGCAGCAGCGTCTCGACGTCATCCTTCGCCATCACGGTAGAGAGGAGGTGGACACCTTCCTCAAGACCACTGCGCATGGCGCGATCTCGGCCGTTGCGGAACAGATGCGCGAAAGCGGCCTCCTTCCAACGGTGAAAACGGGCAACGATGTCCTAGAACTCGACATCCCGCACGGCGAGCGCGGCGCATTCCACTACAGCCTGCGCGCCCGCGCCTTTCGTGTGGCAAGTTTCGCCTGGGCGGCCGATCCCGGCGAAGAGCGACGCGAGCCGCGGCACTACCGTGTGATGGCGCAATCCTCGGGCGGTGACCAGCCGCATGACGTGACGGGCTATTCGAGGGATCAGCTGATCAACGATCTGCTCAACCGCTATGCGCGCTTCCGGCACGCGCGTCGCTTGGCCTGATCATGCCCGCGCCGCCCGATTATGCGCCGCGTACGAGCAGGAGAATAAACGCCTGCGGATGCAGCGCTCCGCCTTCAGCTCGGCCACATCCCTGCGCAGCCGATCAATCTCGAGCGGTTCGGGCTTCATCTGACCCTGCCCGGGAAAGGCATGCCTGATCCTCCCCCGATTTGGTGGACACCCATGTTAGCTTTTGCGAGCTTCACAGGAGTGTTCGATGGGCGCACGGCGTCGGGTTTTTCCGGAGGCGTTCAAGCGGAGGGTGATCGGCGGTTATCGGCGGCGTTCGGAGAGGCCTGAATCATTCCCACTCGATGGTCAATGGGCTTGAGTAGGTATTGTAATTATTGCACTTTCCGCCATCGATCCAAATGAGTACCAGATGCAATACCATCAGTGACATGATGCCCCTGTAGTGGATTATCTACAACAGGTCGCGTCACTATTGGTCTAAATGCATCGTAAATTAACGTTGGCATAACGTGGGCGCAAAAGTCTGGCGTGCATCCTTATTCTTGGGTTCGTAATGCAAGCATGCGCGTGGGACGGAACGTCCCATATGATCCGATTGGTGCCTCCTGCTTGCGAATGCGGGGACGGTTCAGAGTTCGGGCGCGGCTAGTTGCCTGCCTCCTTTCGCGGTGCTGACGACCCTCGGCCGCCCTCGCCCGATAGCGACGATCCGCTGGTTCTGCGACCATTCTGATGACTTTCGCTGTAGGGAACCCTACAGTGAATTCGCATTGACACGCGACGTTCGATCGTTGAAGGTTTCTGTAGAGAGTCCTACAGAGAATACCCAATGTTGCTCACGGATGTCTGCGCCATCCACACCGGCTACACCGCTCGCGGGAGATTGGAGCCGGCAGCTGTTGGGGGCGTGCTTGCAATCCAGTTGCGCGATATCTCCACAAACGGCCTCGTCGATCCGGCGGACCTCATTCGCGTCCAGCTGGAGGGCTTGGCGGACCGCTATTTCGTGCGCGCGGGCGATGTGCTGTTCCGTTCGAGGGGTGAGCGCAACACGGCCTCCGCCTTGGATGGGCGCCTGCGAGAGCCAGCACTTGCAGTGCTTCCTCTGATGGTGCTGCGTCCGAATCGCGAAGTCATAACGCCCGAATATCTAGCGTGGGCGATCAACCAGTACCCTGCACAGCGTCACTTCGACTTAGCCGCACGTGGCACGAACATCCGGATGATTCCCCGATCCAGTCTCGATGCCCTCGAACTCGACGTCCCTGACATCAAGACTCAAGAAGCGATCGTCGCACTCGATGCGCTGGCCGAACGGGAGCGGGAGCTGTCTCAGTTCGCCGCAGAGGCACGGCGAAAGATGATGGGCCTGGCCCTCGTTGAGCGAGCGAGCAGGCTGCGCACTCGGACGATAAAAGGAAGGTCGCCCCAATGAATGATCATCTTACCCAGCAACAGGTTAACCAGACGGTCTGGGCCGCGTGCGACACCTTCCGGGGCGTTGTCGATGCGGGACAGTACAAAGACTACATCCTCGTGATGCTGTTCCTGAAATATATCTCCGACCACTGGAACGACCACCTGGAAATCTATCGCAAGCAGTTTGGCGGGGATGATGCCCGGATCCGCCGGAGGCTGGAACGTGAGCGCTTCGTCCTTCCCGAAGGTGCCAGCTTCTACGATCTCTATGAAGCACGGAACGAACCCAATATCGGCGAGCTCATCAATATCGCGCTAGAGCGGATCGAGGATGCCAACCGCACCAAGCTCGAAGGCGTGTTCCGGAACATCGACTTCAACTCCGAGGCAAATCTCGGGCGGGTTAAGGATCGCAATCGCCGCCTCAAGAACGTGCTGGAGGATTTCGCAAAGCCAGCGCTCGACCTGCGCCCTTCTCGGGTGACAGAGGACATCATCGGCGAGTGCTACATTTATCTCATCTCGCGCTTCGCTTCCGACGCGGGCAAGAAGGCTGGCGAGTTCTACACGCCTTCCGCTGTCTCCCGCCTGCTCGCGAAGATGGCGGCTCCCAAGCCTGGTGATACGATCTGCGACCCGGCCTGCGGGTCCGGATCGCTGCTCATCCGGGTGGCCGAGGAGGTTGGGTCCGAGAACTTCGCTCTCTATGGCCAAGAAGTGAACGGTGCGACATGGGCGCTGGCACGGATGAACATGTTTCTCCATGCCAAGGATGCGGCGCGTATCGAGTGGTGCGACACGCTCAACAGCCCCGCACTGGTCGAGGGCGACCACCTGATGAAGTTCGACGTGGTGGTGGCCAACCCCCCGTTCAGCCTCGACAAGTGGGGCGCGGAGAGTGCGGACACCGACCAGTTCAAGCGTTACTGGCGCGGCATCCCGCCGAAGTCCAAGGGCGACTACGGCTTCATCACCCACATGATCGAGATCGCCAAGCGCCAGAGCGGCCGTGTGGCCGTCATCGTTCCGCATGGCGTGCTGTTCAGGGGTGGGGCCGAGGGGCGTATCCGTCAGGCGCTGATCGAGGAGAACCTGCTTGACGCAGTAGTCGGGCTGCCCGCCAACCTGTTCACGACCACCGGCATTCCGGTCGCCATTCTCGTCTTCGACCGCTCCCGCGAGCAGGGCGGCGTCAACGAGGACCGGCGCGACGTCCTGTTCATCGACGCCAGCAAGGAATTCACGCCGGGCAAGACCCAGAACGTGATGGACGAGGCGCATATCAACAAGGTGCTGGAGACCTATGCCACACGGGCGGAGGTCGAGAAATACTCGCACCGCGCCAGCCCGGAAGAGATCGCCGAGAACGACTTCAACCTCAACATCCCCCGCTACGTCGACACCTTCGAGCCGGAGGAGGAAATCGACGTGGCCGCCTTGCAGAAGCAGATCAACATCATCGAGGCCGAACTGGCCGAGGTGCGGGGCAAGATGGCCGGCTACCTGAAGGAGCTTGGCGTCGATGTCTGAAGGAGAACTGATCCTTTACAGCACCGAGGATGGCGCCGCCACCATCGGCCTGCGGGCCGTGGACGGGACCGTATGGTTGAGCCAGCGGGAGATCGCGGAGCTGTTCGACAAGGACGTGCGCACCGTCAACGAGCACATCAAGAACGTCTTTTCCGAAGGCGAATGCGATCCGGGGGCAACTATCCGGAAATTCCGGATAGTTCAAACCGAGGGCTCGAGGAAGGTGGAACGCGAGGTCGACAGCTACAACCTCGACGTCATCCTGTCGGTCGGCTACCGGGTCCGCTCGGCGCGCGGCACCCAGTTCCGCCGCTGGGCCACCACCGTCCTACGCGAATACCTGGTCAAGGGATTCGCCATGGATGATGCCCGGCTGAAGCAGGCCGAGCAATGGGACTATTTTGACGAGTGGCTTGCTCGCATCCGGGACATCCGCGCCTCGGAGAAGCGCTTCTACCAGAAAGTGCGCGACCTCTACACGACCGCCATCGACTACGACAAGACGTCCGAACAGGCCCAAGCCTTCTTCAAGAAGGTTCAGAACAAGATGCTCTGGGCGGTCACGGGCAAGACGGCCGCCGAGCTGATCGAGAACCGCAGCGATCCAAGCGCCACCAACATGGGCTTGACCAGCTGGAAGGGCTCAGTCGTGCGCAAGGGCGATGTCGGCACCGCCAAGAACTACCTTAAGGCCGAGGAGGTCGACGAACTCAACCGGATCGTCGTGATGTATCTCGACTACGCCGAGGACCAGGCGAGGCGCCGCCGCCCGGTCGCCATGGCCGAATGGGCCGACAAGCTTGACGCCTTCCTGTCCTTCAACGATCGCGACGTGCTGACCCATGCAGGGCGGCTGCGCATGGACGTGGCGCAGAAGCTGGCCGCCGAGCGGTTCGAGGTGTTCGACGCCAATCGTCGTGCTGCCGAGGCACTGGCGGCGGATGAGGCCGATATCGCCCAGTTGGAGGAAATGGAGAAGGCCGCCCAGGGCCGAAATAAAGGGGGCGGTAATGCGTGACCAAGCAAAACAAGCGAGCCAAATCACAAGAAGCGAGGCCACTGTGCGAGGTCTAGATCGCATTGGCGTAACCACGGTTCCCGTTGGATGGATTCTTTCCTCTGTAGGAAAGGCTTGCACGATCCGCAACGAACTGCGCTTGCCTCTGTCGCTTGATACCAGATCAGCCATGCAGGGCACGTATCCGTACTATGGACCCACCGGTATCCTAGATCATCTGGATGCATTCCGTGCCGAAGGCGAGTTCGCACTCATTGGCGAGGATGGCGATCATTTCCTCGATGCTGAGAAAAAGAGCCAGACGGTGAGGGTTTCTGGGCGGTTCAACGTCAATAACCATGCCCATTTGATTGCAAACGGAAGCACTTGCTCGGTTGACTGGTTCTTTCACTTTTTTCGTCACCGCGACATATCTCATTCGCTCACCCGTCAAGGCGCAGGGCGATACAAACTTACGAAACGGGCGCTCGAAGATCTTCCGGTTTTGCTTCCTCCACTCCCCGAGCAGCGCAAGATCGCCGAAATCCTGCGGACATGGGACGAGGCCATCGACAAGCTGGAGGCGCTGCGGGCGGCGAAGCTGCGGCGGCTCGAAGCTTTACGTGATGCCCTGCTTTTCAAGGGCTTGAGAGTAGGCGAGGTGCGCCGGAATCGGCCAATGCGCCGGATCGGAGAAGTCACACGCGAGCTGACTGCCCGCAACGGTGATGGGGTACTAGGACGAAACCTCGTGATGGGGGTGACCAACTCACGTGGCATCGTGCCGATGCGCGAGCAGACAGTCGGCGCTGACATTGATCGGTACAAGAAACTACCGCCCCGTGCTTTCGCCTACAATCCCATGCGCATCAACGTTGGCTCCATCTCCATGAATACGAGCAACCGGACGGTGCTCGTCAGTCCAGATTATGTGGTTTTCGCCTGTGAAGAAGATAGCATGGAGCCTGACTATCTCGACCATCTACGCCAAACGCGCTGGTGGCTCTACCAAATCAATAGCGGCGGATCGGGGAGCGTTCGGCAGCGCACCTATTACGACGATTTGGCCGCTCTTCATCTACCATTACCTGACCTTGGCGAGCAGCGAGACATTGTAAAGATCCTGAACACGGCGAAGGCCGATGTAGCTGTGTCAGCCGAGCTCGGCGAAGCCCTCACCCGACAGAAACGCGGCCTGATGCAGAAGCTTCTGACAGGTGAATGGCGCGTCAACGTGGAGACCCACTGATGGCGCTCGGCTTCCGGCAGCATGACCCCGAGCGTGACGGTACCCTTGAGGTCGAGGAGGTTCATCCGAACTTCGTCGAGGTCTATTTCGTACCGCCGGAACACAGTCTCAGCGCGGCCAATATAAACCCAAGGAATGTGAAAAAATACCGGACCAAGCTCCTAGACATCAACGGCCAGCACAGATTTCTGACGATCTATCCGATCAACACTTTCGGCGACAAATCCGACTTCCTGAGGCCCAAATATGGTCAGGTCGAGCGGATCACGCTCGATCGCACGGACATCATCTTTCCGAGGTTCGATGGGGCCGTGCCAACGGAACCCGAAGGTGTGCTCGATGTCCTGGAAAAGCTGCCCTCGGCCTTCACCAAGGACTACGCCTACGGCCTCGGCCTCGCGAAACCGTATCGGTTCATTATCGATGCTGTGGAAGACCTGTCGGCTTGCAGCGAGATCGTCATCACAAGCGATCAACTCACAGGACCAGACGCGAAGGACACCCAAATTTTCTATATCTCGAAGAAAGACTTCGAGCAGGCGAGGCGGACCATGAACAGCATCGATAGCCTCGCTCAGACCGCTGCGCGCGCCGTCAAGGAGACAACGGCGTACAATATTTTCGCTGAGAGGCTTGGCGTGCCGAAGCTTGAGCCGAAGGCAGGCCGGCACCCCTATCGAAAGCTCTTCACCGCGGTGGCGCAGGGCAAGGAAGAACTTTCCGAGGAGGACCAAAACGCTGTTATTGGCGCCCTGAGCAGCCATGCTGCGAGCATCGCCGAAGAGCAGCCGGAGAAACTGGCAAAGCTGCGTGGAGACATTGAGCTTGTAACGCTCGAATCTTTGATCAAAAGATACGAGGAGATGCTCGGTGGGAATCTCGCTGAGGGACGTTGGCAGGAGTTTTTCAACGAGAATCCCTTCATCTTGAACATGGCCTTCGGCTATCCCGTCATCAAAGTGCGCGATCAAGCCTCAGTTGGCGGGCGGAAGCTCTCGGGCAACGGGGAGAAGATCACCGATTTTCTGGTCAAGAACAGCCTGACAAACAACACGGCGATCTTCGAGATTAAGACACCGCAGACAGCGATCCTCAACAAGACGCCTTTTCGCGATGGTGTTTTCACGCCGTCGACCGATCTGTCGGGGTCGATCAATCAGGCACTGGATCAGAAGTACCAGTTTCAGAAGCAGATTGCCCAGATCAAGGACAACACCCGGCTGTATGATATCGAGTCCTATGCCGTGCACTGCTGCCTTGTCATTGGTAGGGCGCCAGATGATGACGACCGAAAAAAGTCCTTCGAGCTATTTCGGCGTAATTCCAAAGACGTGGAAATCGTGACTTTCGATGAGCTGCTCGAAAAACTGAGGCAATTGAGTGCGTTTCTGCGTGTTGCAGATGACTCGAATAAGTCCAAGGACTGAAAGGCGATCCCCATGGCTAGAAAACACATCGAGATGGCGATCGCCTACGACTTCGATGGCACGCTGGCTGACGGCAACATGCAGGAACATCAGTTCCTGCCCGACATCGGCATGAAACCGGCTGCGTTTTGGGCCGAGGTCAAGCGTCTGACGAAGGAGCATCAGGCCGATGAAGTGCTCGTCTACATGAACCTGATGCTGCGCAAGGCCGCGGCCGCCGGCGTTCCGGTCAGGCGCGACGACTTTAAGGCGCGGGGTAAGGCGATCCAGTTGTTCGAGGGGGTCGAAGACTGGTTCGACCGCATCAGCGGTTACGGCAGAGCGCAGGGCGTCCGCATCACTCACTATCTCATCTCGTCAGGGAATGCCGAGATTTTCGCCGGAACGCCGATCGCCTCGAAGTTCGCGCAGGTTTATGCGTCGAAATTTATGTTTGACGAAAACGGCGTGGCCGCGTGGCCGGCGCTTGCCGTCAACTACACGACAAAGACGCAGTACCTGTTCCGCATCAACAAGGGCGCCTTCGACCTCAGCGACAACAGCAAGGTCAACCAGTTCGTCGAGAAGCGTGACAGACCCGTGCCCTTTGAGAACATGGTGTTCATCGGCGACGGCTCGACTGACATTCCGTGTTTTCGACTCGTGAAGGAACAGGGCGGCCTTTCGGTCGCCGTGTTCAAGCCCCACACCAAGGGCGCGCGGGGCAAGGCCGACAACTACATCAAGGATGGCCGAGTGCACTGCGCCGTGCCCGCAGTCTACACGGACGGCAGTGAACTTGATCGCGTCATCAAGGCGAACATCAACGCCGTCGCGACACGCGCGGCGCTGTCCGGGCTGCTTGCTGAGGGCCCGCAATGACCTTCGATGCCGCCGAGAAGCACCAGTCCCAGATCCCCGCGCTGCAGCTCTTGGTGGCGCTGGGGTTCACGCCGCTTTCCCAAGCGGAAGCTGTGCGCCTCCGCGCCGGTCGTCTGCGCAACGTGGTGCTCGATGACATCCTTGCGGACCAACTCCTGCAGATCAACAGCTTCAGCTACCGCGGCCGGGAGTATCCCTTCGACCTTGAGGATGCGCATGAGGCCATCCGGCGGCTGAAGCCCACGCCTGACCGGCAGAAGGGCCTGCGCGGTACCAACCAGGACATTTACGACACCCTCGTCCTTGGCACGACCATCACCAAGACGATCCAGGGGGACTCGAAGTCCTATTCGTTCCGCTACGTCGATTGGGAAACCCCATCTAACAACGTCTTTCATGTGACGGCCGAAGTTTCTGTCGAGCGGACGGCCAGCACGCAGACCAAGCGGTGTGATATCGTCGCCTATGTGAACGGCGTCCCGTTGCTCGTGATCGAGAACAAGCGGCCGACCGAAAGCCTGAAAAAGGCCGGTAGCCAGCTGATTGGCTATCAGAACGAGGACAACATCCCGCAGCTGTTCCACTTCGCGCAGCTTCTCATGGTGATGAACCGTGTCGAGACGCGCTACGCAACCGTGGGCACGCCGCGGCAGTTCTGGCAGACGTGGCGGGACGAGGAAGACCGCGAAGAGATCATTGTTCCGCTGGCCAATCGACCACTTACGGCGGCGGAGGCGGACGCTGTCTTCTCGGGCGACTTCGCCTTTGCCCGTGCCCATTTTGAAGCTCTGGCGGCCGAGGGTGCGCGCGCGATCACCGCGCAGGACCGCACAATCCATGCGATGTGCCGGCCGGAACGCCTGCTGGACCTGATCCGTCGTTTCACGGTTTTCGATGGCGGCGCACGCAAGGTCGCGCGCCACCAGCAGTTCTTCGGGATCCGCAAGGCTGTCGAACGCGTCCGCCAGTTCAATCTGGATGGCCGCCGCAAGGGTGGCGTGATCTGGCACACCCAAGGGTCGGGCAAGTCGCTGACCATGGTGATGCTGGGGCGCTCTCTCGCGCTCGACAAAGCCATCCCCAATCCACGCATCCTGATCGTCACTGACCGCGACGATCTCGACAAGCAGATCAAGGATACGTTCAAGTCCTGCGAACTGGAACCCGCGCGTGCTACCAGCGGCGCTCATCTGATCGAGCTGATCCGAAACCGGACCCCCCTCGTGACGACCATCATCAACAAGTTCGATACGGCCGCCAAAGCTGCCGAGGACGTCGACGAGGATGCCAACGTGTTCGTGCTAGTCGACGAGAGCCATCGCTCGCAAACCGGCCGGCATGGGGGGCACAGCCAATTCGCCACGCGAATGCGCCGGCTGCTACCGAAGGCCTGCTATCTGGGCTTCACCGGAACGCCGCTCCTGAAGAAGGAGAAAAATACCCTCTCGACCTTCGGAGGCCTCATCCACAAATACGCGATCGACGAAGCCGTTGCTGACGGAGCTGTTGTGCCGCTCCTCTATGAGGGACGGCTTGTCGAGCAGCAGGTCAATGGCGGCGTGATCGACAAGTGGTTCGACAAGATCAGCGAGGGCTTGACCCCCAGCCAGAAGGCCGACCTCAAGCGCAAGTTTTCCCGCATGGACGCGCTCTCAAAGACGGGCCAGGCGATCCGGGCGAAGGCTTTCGATGTCTCGGAGCACTTCCGCCAGCACTGGCAAGGCACGGGATTCAAGGCGCAGCTTGTGGCGCCGTCCAAGGCAGCGGCCGTCCGCTTCAAGGAGGTGCTCGACGAGATTGGGCACGTCACCAGCGAAATCGTCATCTCGCCGCCCGATGATAACGAGGGCAACGAGGAGGTCGACAAGGAAACGAAGGACCTCGTGCGCGGGTTCTGGGCGCGGATGATGGCCCGGTACAAGACCGAGGACGAATACACCCGCCAGATCATCGATGCATTCAAGGGATCTGGCGATCCGGAGATACTCATCGTCGTGTCGAAGTTGCTGACGGGGTTCGATGCCCCGCGCAATACCGTGCTCTATGTGTGCAAGTCGCTGCGCGAACATAACCTGCTTCAGGCGATCGCCCGTGTGAACCGGCTCTACGAAGAAGGCGCGACCGAGAAACAGTTCGGCTTCATCATCGACTACGAGGGGCTGCTCGGAGAACTTGACACGGCGCTGACGACCTACAGCGCCTTCGAGGGCTTCGACGCCGCCGATCTCGCCGGCACGGTCCACGATGTGCGCGAGGAAATCCGGAAGCTGCCTCAGCTGCACGATCAGCTCTGGGACCTGTTCAAGTCGGTCAAGAACAAGAAGGACATGGAGCAGTTCGAACAGTTCCTGGCCGATGAGGCGGTCCGGCAGGAGTTCTATGAACGACTGAAGGCGTTCAGCCGCTGCCTCCATATCTCGCTGTCGTCGGACAAGCTCTTCGACGTCTTCGAAGAGGCGAAGATCGACGCCATGAAGAAGGACTGGAAGCAGTTCTCCGAGCTACGGCGCTCGGTCCAGCTGCGCTACCAGGAGACCGTCGACGTCAAGGAGTTCGAGCCGAAGATCCAGAAGCTGCTCGACGACCATGTGGTTGCCATGCCGGCCGAGACGATCATCGAGATGGTCAACATCAACGACCCGGACGCGCTGAAAGCGGTGGTGGAGGAGACGAGCGTCTCCGAGGCGTCGAGGGCGGACCGGATCGCCAGCGCGACGCGCCGGACCATCACCGAAAAGATGGACGAGGACCCGACCTTCTACCGCAGCTTCTCGGAATTGCTGGAGGAAGCCATCCGCGACTATCGGGCCAAACGGATTTCTGAGCGCGATTACCTCAAGAACGTGGTCGATCTGGCCAGCAAGGTTGCCCGCAAGGATCGGGGGCGCGAGGTGCCGGATGCGATTAAGGGTAACGACGATGGGCAGGCGTTCTTCGGGGTCCTTGAAGGCGTGCTCGCGATCGACGGCGGTAAACCGATCGCGGCAGATGAGGTTGCCACCATTGCGCTCACGATCATCGGCATCATCAAGTCACATCACATCGTCGACGTCTGGTCCAACGACATCGCTCAGAACAAGATGCGCAACGCCATCGACGATTATTTCTTTGATGTCCTTCGCGATGAGCGAGGAATCGAACTGACGCTTGAGGTGATGGACGATCTTGAACTCAAGATCATGGACTTGGCCCGAGCGCGTTTTCCTGGATGAAGGCGGTGCGACACAGCGTCAAATATGGTGAACACAGCATCGACTTCTTGATCGTGCGTCGGGACCGGACGACGCTGGAAATCGCCGTAGAACCCGATGCCTCTGTTGTGGTGGCTGCTCCACAGGATGCTCTACTGGCAGCTATCGAGGAGAAAGTGCGGAAGCGCGCCGCGTGGATCCGGCGCCAGCAGAGATACTTCATCCAATTTCTTCCACGCACCCCAGATCGCCAATATGTGGCTGGCGAGACCCATCTCTACCTCGGACGCCAGTATCGGTTGAAGGTAGTGCCGCACGTTCAAGCGACGGTGAAGCTCGTTCGTGGCTTCATCGTGGTCCAAACGCATAGGCCCGAGAGGACGGAGGTCACGCGTGAGCTTATGGAGGTTTGGTATCGAGAGCGGGCGCATGCGAAATTTGGTGAACGCCTTGAAGTCAATCTTCTGCGCTTTCCGGCGCCTGAGGACTTTCGGCCAAGAGGGTTGATTGTCCGCCAGTTGCGGCAGCGATGGGGTTCGATGTCACCTAGATGTCGTTTATTACTCAATCGACGACTAATCCAGGCTCCGCTGCATGCTATCGATTACGTCATTACTCACGAACTGTGCCACATCGCCGTGCCGCATCACGGGCCGGAATTCTTCGAGCTATTGAGTCGCGTGTTACCCGATTGGCGTGAGCGCAAGCAAAAGCTCGAGGCTCTCATGGCCTGAACATCACTTCGAGAGGGACACAGATAGACAGAATTGCAGAGGACGGGTGGAACCGCGGTGCCGGTCATCAGTCATGCTCCACGGTGCCAGTCCGGAGCGGGGCGAGAATTTCGCCGTGACGTTCAGCCTCGAACGCCTCATTTCCCTTCGCAGCCCACAGCGCCAGCGCCTTGTCGCGCTCATCGCTTTGGAGCTTTTCGGCCATCCAGAGCAGCGCGCCGTAGATCATGGCTCGATCATCGGCGGTCAGGTCCACGATCCCGGCCTTAACCACGAGGCCGCCGAGTTCGATCAGATGCCGCGTCCGCCTGCGACGCTCGACCTGCCAGGTGCGCATATCATTCCGTGCTTGCGCTCCCTGATGCCGGTTGCGCGCCGCCCGGTTGCGGTTGAGTGCCACCAACGTCGCGGTCAGACGCTGGTGCAGTTCGGCGTGTCCGCCCCTGAAAGAACGCGGCCCCGCGCTTGGCCCATGCCTCCCTCTTTCCGGCGTCCTTGGTTTCGGCCAGCACGATCAGCGCGCCCGCCAGTTCGTCGGCGCTCAGCGCGTCGGCTCCTGTCGAGATGACCAACTCGCCGAGTTGCTGCACTTTGCGAGCTTTCAGATCTCGCGCCCTGTCCTCCAGCGCCTTCAGCTCCGTATCGAAGTCCCGTGGCTTGCGCATCGTCGTCTCCATAAGCTGTCGATGGAGGGATGATAGTTGAGTGCCTACCGAAATGCTGTAAGGGTGAGCGCCTCGCGGAGCTCGATATCGACGCGCGCATCGATCATCGCAGCCTGGAAGCACAGGGCATCGCGCTGGAGCCGCAGAGCCAGATCGGCGCGCCCGCGCAACGCATCGAAAGAGAGGGGATCGAGTCCGCCGATCGGGCAGAGCTGCACCGCGAGATCGCGCGCGGCAATGGTGCGCGGATCATCGCTGATCCGTCGCTGGCACTGGATGCCATCACCCATCAGCAATCGACGTTCACCCGGCGCGATTTGGCGCGCTTCGCGCACCGTCACAGCGACGGCATCGAGCAGTTCAATGAGGTAATGGCCGCGATGGGTCGCGCGCCCGATCTCGTCGAGCTCGGCAAGGACGGACGCGGCGAAGACCGCTTCACCACCGGCCGGATGATCGAGGTCGAGCAGCGTCTGCACAGGGCTGCCGGGCTCATGGCGGAACGCGAGCGCCATGTCGTAAAGGATATAGAGAGGGAGGCGGCTCTTCAGCGTGCTGAGCAGCGTGGCCTTGTTCTCTCGAGCGAGCAGTCTGATGCGCTGGCACACATCACAGGCACGCGCGATCTCGGCATAGTCGTCGGTTATGCCGGGACGGGGAAGAGCGCCATGCTGGGTGTCGCGCGTGAGGCCTGGGAGGCGGCGGGCCTGGAGGTTCGCGGCGTCGCGCTGTCCGGTATCGCGGCGGAGAATCTGGAGAGCGGATCGGGCATCGCATCCCGCACCATCGCCAGTCTGGAACATGGCTGGGGGCAGGGCCGGGATCTGCTCACCTCACGCGATGTTCTGGTGATCGACGAGGCCGGCATGATCGGCACGCGCCAGTTGGAGCTCTTGCTCTCCCATGCCGCGGATGCCGGCGCCAAGGTCGTGCTGGTCGGCGATCCGCAGCAGTTGCAATCGATCGAGGCGGGCGCCGCCTTCCGCTCGCTGGTTGAGCGCCATGGCGGCGCGGAAATCAGCGAGGTACGCCGCCAAAGGGAGGATTGGCAGCGCGACGCCACGCGCGACTTGGCGACTGGCAAGATCGACGAGGCCATCCAGGCCTATGAGAGGAATGGCATGGTCCATGCCGCTCATACGCGGGAGCAGGCGCGGGGCGAGCTTATCGAGCGTTGGGACCGCGACCGGCAGGCTACCCCTGACCGCAGCCGCATCATCCTCACCCATACCAATGACGAGGTACGCACCCTCAACCGGGCCGCCCGCGCGCGGATGCGGGAGGCCGGCGATCTCGGCGAGGAGGTGCGCGTAACCGTCGAGCGCGGCGCGCGTTCCTTCGCCCGCGGCGACCGTGTGATGTTCCTACAGAACGAGCGCGGGCTCGGGGTGAAGAACGGCACGCTCGGCACCCTCGAAGAGGTCAGCGCGCAGTCGATGTCCGTGCGTATTGATGATGGCCGATCCGTCGCCTTCGACTTGAAGGACTACGACCGCATCGACCATGGCTATGCCGCCACCATCCACAAGGCGCAGGGCATGACCGTGGACCGCACCCATGTGCTGGCCACGCCCGGCCTGGATGCCCATTCCAGCTATGTTGCGCTGTCGCGCCATCGTGACGGCATGGAGCTGCACTATGGCCGCGACGACTTCGCGGATGGCGACCGGCTGGTGCGCACCCTGTCGCGTGAACGGGCCAAGGACATGGCGTCGGACTATCCGCGCTCCGATCCGGCGCAGGACTATGCCGAGCGCCGCAGCATCACCTTCCGCCAGCGTGTCGTCGAGATCGTGCGCAAGGTCCCGGAAAAGCTGCGAGACCTCGTCGACACGCTCAGGCCGTCCGTAGAAATTGCACAGGAAGCACCAGCCCTGCGCGAGGAGCCAGGAAACAGAGTCAGGCCTATCGCCCAGGAGCCTCCCGAAGATCCGGAGGCGGTGCTGCGGCAAGCGCGAACCCGCGCGCTCGTCCGGCATGCCCGCGCGTGGGACGCGATCCTCTCTACGGCCGACGGGACCGGCCAGGGGACGCCCGAGCAGATTCGCGAGCTCTCTGACGCCCGCAAGGCCTTCGAGGAGCTACGTCCTCATGGCTGGCGGGACGCGGAAGCGGCCTATGAGAAGAACCCGGAGTTGGTGCACGAGGCGACCGGCGGCAAGCTCAATCGCACCATTCGCGCCCTCCAGCTTGAAACGGAAATCCGCACCGATCCGGAGCGCCGCGCCGGTCAATTTGTCGAGCGCTGGAAGAAGCTCGACCAGCAGCGTCACCGCCAGTACAGCGACGGCGATTACTCCGGCTACAAGGCCACCCGCGTCCAGATGAGCGACATGGCGCGGAGCCTGGAGCGCGACCCGCAACTCGAATCCTTGCTCGCAGCTCGCAGGAAGGAACTCGGCATCAGCCTCGACACAGGCCGCAGTCTTGGTCGCGAACTGGCCCACAGCCACGGCATCGACTTCGACCGCAGCCGTGGTCTTGGACTCTAGACCCATCCGATGTGCCGCCGCCGATCCGCCAGAAAACACCGGCGCGGTTCATCCTCTTGCCCGTCGGCGGCTCCATGCCTTGTCTTGGTCAGGCGCCATCAGGCGCTCCCAGCAGGAGGCAGCAGCGCCATGCAGACACCAGAGCGTATCATCCGCCTCAAGACCGTCCTTACCCGCACCGGCCTATCCCGTTCCACCATCTACCGCAAGATCGCCGAGGGCACTTTCCCTGCCCAACTGAAGATCAGCACAAACGGTGCCGGCTGGCGGGAATCCGACATCAACCGATGGGTTGCTGATCCGCCCCGATGGCGGGCCACCAATGACTGACAGAATGGACGAGGGAGCATCACTCAGAGGTCATCATCCAATTCGTCATCGTGAACCTCGGCGGCGCGCTGTTTTGCGTCGGCGATCAGATCCTTGGCGGATCGCCCGTCTATCCAGGCGTGGAGCATGTCAGCCCAGCACTGGAGCATGATCTTCCGCTCGGCGAGATAGCGGTTCACGTTGTAGACGGCGGCGATCCGGTTCCGGGGCGCGTGGGCCAAGCTCATCTCGATCCTGCGACATCGCGCTTGGCGCGGTTTAGGCCGGTCGAGAATGTGCGGCGCAGTTCGTGAACACCAAAGGCCTGAAAATCAGGACAGTCTCGCGGATGCGCTCCACATGTCGATCACGCGGTTGACGGTGGCAATGCTGAGGCACTCGCGCGCCGTAAGGCCTTCCTCGATCCCCAAAAGCCGTCGAGGCTGCCCTGCTGAGGGCCATACGTCCGGCCGACGAGCCAGCGCTGTCGCCGGGTCAGCAGCCCCACGCCGACCAACTAGGCGCCCCGGCGCAGCCCGAATTCCGCGATCAACGCCGGTCGGCTCGACAGCAGCCGTTCGAGGTGGCTCTCCGGCCACATCTCGATCCGGGGTGGTGCTCCCGCCGCGTTGAAGTTCTCGATCCATCCGACCGCGTCTGCGGTGAACCGACCGCTCGTCGCCACGACGAGGACGTCAATGCGCGGGGCGTTCCAGAGCGCCATCTGATCCTTGGCAGCGGCGACCTCGGGGAAGTTCACGCTGCGCGACAGCCAATGCTTGCACTGGATCACCACCCGCGACCGGAAGGTGCCGGACAGCTCGTCCTGCGAAACCCGGGTCACCGATAAGTCGCGCCCGCGATCGGGCGCACGCGTCTTCATCAACCACTCCGGATTCTCGTAACCCGGCGCGTCGCTAATGAGACTGAAGATCAGGCGCTCGAACGCCTCATCGTCGAGAGCCGACCAGGCGAGAGCGGTCGTCACCGGGCCCGACGGACGTGCGGCCACCAAGCTCCCGAGATCGGCGACGGCTACCGGCAGCGGATCGTTGATGCCATAGAGTCCCTTGCGCAGCCCGTCCTTGACGGTCGGCCAGTCGAACTCCTCGATGTCATGCAGATCGCCGGTTTCGCCGAACCGCATGTGCCGCATCATGTCGGACCAGCGATCTGGCTTCTTCACGCTCGATCCGAGCAACACCTCGATCTGCTTGATGTGCTCGCGTAGCGGCGACCACAGTTCGGAATCGAGCTTGCGGTTCGCCGCGTCTCCATCCTCACCGACCGCGGCGCGAATCTGACGGAGATCAGCGTCGATCTGATCGATCAGACCAACCAGCGTGTCGCGGATCAGGGCGCGTCGGGTATTGTTGAGCCGGAATCGATATTCACGCAGCTCTCGACCCGGTTCCTCGACCCACCGCTCCACTGCGACATGCGCGCCGGGCTCCGCCACCTCCATGGCGTCGAAGCGATTCTGGGCGATGTCATCCAGGTCAGGCGGCTGGCTCGTCGGCCTCCACCCGTGGATCGCAGGCAGTGCGCCGAGCAACTGGCCGTAGGCACGGGAGCGATCCTCATATTCGGGGTCGCTCCCGAACGCCACGCCGCCCGGCATGAGGGTCGACAGTTCTTCCCAGAGCCGCTCGAGCTTGACCAGGTTCCCCTCTGCCGCCTCGAATTGTTCGAGCGCGGCCATGAGCGGACTTTGAGGATTCGCGGGATCGGGCATGCGGCTCTACGATAAGGGAAAAGGCTACTCTACGGCCCGCCCCGGGACACGCAAGCTCTGGCTGTCCTGGCGGAGCGCAGGCGAAGAACGGAACGACCATGACCAATACGCCGGCCCCTCGATCGGCTCCCTCGACTGGATCAGCGCCGCCAGCCTTGCTCTTCCTCACACCGCACGGCGTTCCACGACAGGATCGGCCCGCAACCGGCGAGGTTGCCTATGTGCGAGATCCCCAAGGCGCGTGGCGGCCCTGGCACGGCGATCTGCTCTATGAGATCGAGGACGAATGCGTCCGTTTGCACGACGCGTTCGCTTCGGCACTGTTCGGAGACATCCGGCGCTATCACGAGCTCCTGCCCGCGATCCCGCAATTCATTCCGGAAGCCGGCCTCAACTCCGAGTCCTCTCTGTCGCGTGAGAGTTTCGAGAAGTTCGTCGGCGCCCTGCGGGACATGCCGTTCCTCAACGAGCTCCTCTATCTCTACGACTGCCGCAAGCTGGTTTCCGGCATCCAGGAATGCACCAAGGAGGTCACGTTCCTGGTCGGCGAGTTCTACAGGACGCTGAACCTCGACGACCTCTTCCTTCCGTCGGTCCAAGAGCCAGATGGCGTGCGCTGGATGACGTCCCCGGTCGTGACGAGCCTCACCGCCACCCTCAACGTCATCTACATCCGCCTGCACAGCCTGCTCGACTACACGACAAAGCTTGTCCACGAGATCGAGCACCTGCGCGCGGACTTCACGTCCTATCCGAAGCTCTCGTCGTCGAGCATTCAGTTCGGTGACCGCCGTCGGACCGGCTGGGGCGAAGCTTCCGGGACCTTGTTCGAGCCGGGCGAGCCGATCACCGAGATCGAACTCGTTAGGAATCTCGTGATCCACGACGGACTGCTCGACGACATGCCGAAGGCCTACAAGGTCGTCCAACACGGGCAAGCGCTCGAGAAGTTCGTGCTCATGCCCGACCGAACCGGCGGGCGGCTCGATCGGTACAAGAACCGCACGCTGTTCTACAGCCGCGAGGACAAGATCAATCTGCGGCTCCCCAATCTCGTCGCCGCCTTCCAGGCCAAGCAGCTTGTCACGTTGCAACGCGCGCTGGCCCGGCTGGTCGAGGTCGGCAATGAACGCCACAAGCCCGCGGCGGCCGAACCGCCGCAGGGCCCCTAGTGTGCCGCTGCCGACCGCGGCGCTCCGCGTCAGGCTCCGTGCTCGGCGATACCCGAAGCCATCGCGTCGACCGCCATCACGAACATCGCCGGTGGGGCCACAGCCCCTTTTAGCGTCTCCGGCCATTCCGGGTGCGCGTTCGCCCAGTACATGACCTTGGACGGGACCGGATCTCTTTCAGAGATCATCATCTAATGCGTCGTCATGGACCTCGGCGGCGCGCTGTTTTGCTTGGGTGATCAAATCTTTAGCGGATTCACCTCGCATCCAGGCGTCGAGCATGTCAGCCCAGCACTGGAGCATGATCCTCCGCTCGGCGAGATAGCGGTTCACGTTGTAGACGGCGGCGATCCGGTTCCGGGGCGCGTGGGCCAAGCTCATCTCGATCCAGCGATCATCGAACTTGGCGCGGTTCAGGCCGGTCGAGAATGTGCGACGGAGATCGTGAACCCCGAAGCTCTGAAAATCAGGGTCAGTCTCGCGAATGCGCTCCACCACCGTGTCGATCACGCGGTTGAGGGTGGCATTGCTGATCGGCGTATCGCTGTCGTATCGGCCGGGGTGCAGATATCGGCTGGTGCCGAACATGGTGCGGAACACCGTGAGAATGTCGAGAGCCTGATCGCTCAGTGGGACCACATGCGCCTTGCCGGCCTTCATGCGCTCGGCCGGGATCGTCCAGCGGGCGGCGGCGAAGTCGATTTCCTTCCAGGTGGCGTCGATGAACTCGGACTTCCGGACGCCGGTCAGCAGGACAAACTTCACCGCCAAGCGTAGCGTGGGCGCGGCCGACACATGATCCAAGGACGCCAGGACCGCGCGGACCTCGGAGGGCGAAAGGGCGCGCTCGCGCGGCTCAAAGGTGGCGATGGCGCTGGTGCGGATCGACTCTGCCGGATTGCTCACGTCCAGCCCGCTTCCCTGAGCATGGCGGAACACCAGCAACACGACCTCGCGGACATGCACGGCGACGGCCGGCCCGCGCTTCTCCTTGACCTCATCGCACAGATGTTTGAGGCGTTGCGGCGTCACTTCCCCGAGCTTGAGCTTCGACAACTCTCCCGCAATGGCGCGATCATAGACGGACCGGCGCATGGCCAGAGTGCTGTCGGCCAGTCTCTCAGCTCCCGACTTGGGATCGGCCTTGTGCTTGAAATAGGCCTCCGCCCACCCGCCGAACGTCAAAGCCTCGGCTGACGCGGTGCGCTTCTCTACCTTGGCTTTCGACGGCGACTCGCCCCGTTCGACCTGACGCCGAGCGCGCGCCAGCAGGGATCTTGCCTCCGCAAGCGACACCTCCATGCCGTATTCCAGCGCGTCGGGCGCCCGTGTCAGCTTACGCGCCGCCTCGACGCTATATCGGCCGATGGTCAAGACCTCCTGCCGCCCGTTCACCCGGTACTGATAGCGGAACGAGACGACCCCGGTCGGGGTGACGGCCGCATACATCCCGTCGCGGTCCGTCACCTTATAGAGCTTGGCCCTCGGCTTGAGATTTTTCAGTTCTTTATCAGTGAGTTCGCTCATAGATCCGCATCCGGTCGGGGGGGCGAACGGATACCATCAACAGGCGCTGTTGGTACCGGAAGCCCGTTTCTCGACCATCCTGCGCTATACCAACATCGGTACCAACAAAGTGGTCCGGCTGGGGTGAAACGCAGTGATACGGGGTAGGAAGAAAACTCTTTTTAGCCAGAGGGTTGGTGCGATTTCCGGCACGGCGTGGGATGGTCTGAAACCACCCTAGTTCACTCCCACTCGATGGTCCCCGGGGGCTTGCTCGTCACGTCGTAGACCACGCGATTGATGCCGCGCACTTCGTTGATGATGCGGGTGGCGGTGCGGCCGAGGAAGTTCATGTCGAAGGGGTAGAAGTCGGCGGTCATGCCGTCGACGGAGGTCACGGCGCGCAAAGCGAGGACGTGGTCATAGGTGCGCCCGTCGCCCATGACGCCAACGCTGCGCACCGGCAGCAGCACGGCGAAGGCTTGCCAGATCACGTCATAGAGGCCGGCGGCGCGGATCTCTTCGAGATAGATGGCGTCCGCCTGGCGCAGGATGTCCAGCTTCTCGGGGGTGATCTCGCCGGGGCAGCGGATGGCAAGGCCCGGGCCGGGGAAGGGGTGGCGGCCGACGAAGCTCTCCGGCAGGCCGAGCTCGCGGCCCAGCGCGCGGACCTCGTCCTTGAAGAGGTCGCGCAGGGGCTCCACCAGCTTCATGTTCATGCGCGCGGGCAGGCCGCCCACATTGTGGTGGCTCTTGATGGTCACCGAGGGGCCGCCGGTGAAGGAGACGCTCTCGATCACGTCCGGATAGAGCGTGCCTTGGGCCAGGAAATCGGCGCCGCCCACCTTCTTGGCCTCGGCCTCGAATACGTCGATGAAGAGCCGGCCGATGGTCTTGCGCTTGACTTCCGGGTCGGTGACGCCGGACAGCTCCCGCAGGAACAGCTCGGAGGCGTCCGCGTGCACCAGCGGGATATTGTAGGTGTTGCGGAACAGGGAGACCACCTGCTCGGCCTCGCCAAGGCGCATCAGGCCGTGGTCCACGAACACGCAGGTGAGCTGGTCGCCAATGGCCTCGTGGATCAGCACGGCGGCCACGGCGGAATCCACGCCGCCGGAAAGGCCGCAAATCACCCGGCCGGACCCAACCTGGGCGCGGATGCGCGCCATGGCCTCCTGCTTGAAGGCGCCCATGGTCCAGGTGCCCTCGAGGCCGGCAATGCGACGGACGAAATTGCGCAACAGCTTGGCGCCGTCGGGGGTGTGCACCACCTCGGGGTGGAACTGCACCGCATAATAGCTGCGACTCTCATCGGCGATGGCGGCGAAGGGCGCGTTCTCGGAGGTGGCGATGGCCTCGAAGCCCTGGGGCAGGGCGGTGACGCGATCGCCATGGCTCATCCACACCAGATAGCGTTGGCCGGGCTGCCACACGCCCTCGAACAGGCGGCTGGCCTTCTTGACCTCCACCTCGGCGCGGCCGAACTCCCGGTGGTGGCCGCCTTCGACCTTGCCGCCCAGCTGGTCCGCCATGGTCTGCTCGCCATAGCAGATGCCCAGCACGGGAATGCCGGCTTCGAAAACCTCCTGCGGGGCGCGCGGGCTCTCGCCCTCGATGACGGAGGCCGGGCCGCCGGACAGGATGACCGCCTTGGGCTTGAGGCGCGCGAACGCCTCGGAGGACTTCTGGAACGGCACCACCTCGGAATAGACGCCTTCCTCGCGCACGCGCCGGGCAATCAGCTGGGTGACCTGGCTGCCGAAGTCGATGATGAGGACGGTGTCTTGCATGGCGCGGCTTTCCAAGAGGCGAAGGTGCCGTCTCTTTAGTCGCAAAGCGCTGAAACCGGAAGCCGTCGCCCGCATGGCTCCCGCGCGGCGAAGGGAGGCCTTGCGGCCCCCGTCCCAGGAGATCAGGCGGCGCGGCGCAGGATGCTGACGAAGAAGCCGTCGGTGCGGGTGCGGCGGGGCGTCATCAGGAGGCCTTCGGGAGAGGCAAGGGCGGCATCGCGGAGCGCCAGCCCCTGCTGGCCGAGCGCCAACACGGTCTCGACCGCGGGCACGACGGCAAAGTCTGGCTGCTGATCCAGGAAGCGGCGGATTTGGGCACCATTCTCGTCGTCCAGCACCGAGCAGGTGACGTAAGCGAGGCGCCCGCCCGGCCGCACATAGCGGGCGGCGCTCGCGAGGATGCTGGCTTGGTCGCGGACCCGCTCGTCCAGGGCGCCGGGGCGCACCCGCCACTTGGCATCGGGATTGCGGCGCCAGGTTCCGGTGCCCGTGCAGGGGGCGTCCACCAGCACCAGGTCCATCTTGCCGGCGAGGTCGGCGAGCACGTCGGCGGGACCGCGCGGCGCGCGCACTTGCACGTTGCGCACGCCGGCGCGCTCCAGGCGCTCATGCATGGGCTTCAGGCGGCGCACGTCGGAATCATGAGCGTAGATCTGGCCCTTATTGTCCATGAGGGCGGCCAGCTCCAGCGTCTTGCCGCCGGCCCCCGCGCACAGGTCCAGCACCTGCGAGCCGGGCACGGGCGCGGCAAGGATGGCGGCGATCTGCGAGCCCTCGTCCTGCACCTCTAGGCCACCTTTGAGGAAGATGGGTTCGGAGGTGACGGGTGGCGTCTTGCCTTCCGCGTCGAGGGCGATGCGCAGGCCGAGCGGCGACCATTCGGTGCCCACGGGGTTGAGGTGGGCGAGCGCCTCCAGCACCTCGTCGGGGCGGGCGCGCAAGGTGTTGACCCGCAGGTCCAGCGGGGCGCGGGCGGCGAGCGCCCGGCCTTCCGCGATGCGGGCTTCTCCGAACATGGAGGCAAGTTGCGGGTCCAGCCATTGAGGATAGTCGCCCTGCACCCAGGGGGCGGCGCCGTCCAATGAGGGGGCGGAGAGGCGCGCGCGCTCGTCGTCGGACAGCGGGGCAGGGGCAAAGCGGCCGCCGTCGCAGAGCTGCGCGATGGCGGCGAGGTCGAGGCCGCGCATCACGGCGAGCATGCCGAGCACCAGGGCGCGGGGCACGTCAGAGCCCATCACGTGGGCCGCCGAGGCGCGACGGCGCAGGGTATCGAACACAATCCCGCCAATGGCCGCGCGGTCACCGGAGCCGGCGAAGCGATGAGCGACGCCCCAGTCCTTCAGGCAGTCAATGGCGGGGCGGCGGCGCGCGGCGAGGTCGGCCAGGATTTCCATGGCGGCCGACAGGCGGGCGGAAGGGGTCAAGGGGTCTCTCCGGCAGCGGGGGCGAGGAGGCTGAACCGCCCCGCGGTCACCTCGCTCTCGAACAGATCGAGCGCCGCGGCGAGGCGCTCGTCGATGATATGCAGGTACTCGGTCCAGTCCTCGTAGCGCGTCAGCTCCGACTTTCCATCGCTGATGCCGCGCAGGCCGATGACCGGCACACGGAAGCGATGGGCGGCGCGCAGGACGGCGAAGGTCTCCATGTCCACCATGTCGGCGGCGATGGCATCATAGGCCGCGCCCGAAATGATGGCGCCCCCGGTGGAGAGGGAGGCCGCCGGCACGCCCTCGAACTGGTGCGGAACGGGGATGACGACGGGGTGGTCTGCAAATGGGGTCAGCCCGCGCTCGAAGCCGAGCGCGGAGGCGTCCATATCCCGATAGGAGACGCTGGCCACCTGATAGACGCCCGCATGGTCGAGAATGCGAGACCCTGCCGATCCCAGGGTGAAGATCAAGTCGGGCAGCGCGTTGCCGTGTCGCAGCCCGGCGAGCGTCATGCCGGTCGCGGCGGCGGCCTCCACCGGGCCGACGCCAGTCATGAGCGGATCGATCCGGGCCTTCAGATGCGGTCCATACTCGGCGGTTGCGGCCATGACGAACAGCACGTTGAGGCCGCCGACGGAGCGCACATGGCGGCGGGGATCATCCATGGTCCAGCATCCAGTGGAAAAGCGAATGCCTCTCCTCCGATGCCGCAGCCCGTCTGTCAATCCGGCGCCCGCTCACACATTCAAAAGGATGGCGAGGGCAAAGAGCACCCACATGATCAGGAGGGCGACCGTCCCCACCAGGAAGGCGGGGAAACGCAGGCGCACATCGTTCGAGGTCACATGCACGAAGGCATGGACGATGCGGCTTGCCACGAACACCCACGCCAGCACCACGAACACGATGTCCGCCTTGCGGGTGAACAAGGCGAGCGCGGTGAGGACGTAGAACAGGACCGGCAGCTCGAACTGGTTGCGGAAGGCATTGGCGAACTGGCGGCAGCGCGGCGGGAAGGCGTCCCCGTCCAGAGCGGCCTCCCGTCCCACCTGTCCCTCGCGGATGGCGCGAAAGCGCATGGGTCCCAGCGCGAACAGGAGGGCGAAGGTCAGGCCCACCTGAACAAAGAGGGGCAGAAGGATCATCGCGACGGACATGCTGGTCTCCCATGGTCGTGGTGAAGCTGGAACCGCGAACGCGGCGGTCCGTTCCCTCGCCAGAGGAAATGGGAGTGAACGGCGATGGCAACGGGCGAGACGGCGCACCAGCACCACGATGGGACCAATGATGCGCCACCGGTGGATACGGGGCCAGCACCCCGGCCTTTCTTCACCCGCTTCTCCCAGGCCGTGTCCCGTTATGCGGGCAAGCCCGTTACCTTCTTCCTGGCCGTGCTGGTGATCGTGATCTGGGGGGGTACCGGACCGCTCTTCGGCTTCAACGACACCTGGCAGCTCATCATCAACACCTCCACCACCATCATCACCTTCCTGATGGTCTTCCTGATCCAGAACAGCCAGAACCGCGATACCGAGGCCCTCCAGATCAAGATCGACGAGCTGATCGCGCGCACGCAAGGACCGCGCAACGTACTCCTCGACCTGGAGGATCTGGACGAGAAGACGCTGGATCGCCTGCGGGCCGACTATGCGCGTCTGGCCGACCATGCACGGGCGAGCGACGACCACGGGGCAGCGGCGGCGGATGATCCGCCGGAAAAGGGCGGGCTCTCCGAACTTGCCCGGCGCCGCAAGGCCGCGGACACAAAGAGGGCACCTTCATCCTGAAAAGTCCTTCGGTCGAAGGGCTGGAAGAGGCGGGCCGGTGGGTATAGTGAGGCCGGTGCGAGCCGCGCAGCACGGGAGCGGACCGCCCATGTCAGGAGACTTGCATGCCGCTTTATTCCCTTGATGGCGTGAAGCCGGAACTTCCCGCCTCCGGGCGCTATTGGATTGCGCCGGATGCGACGGTGATCGGCCGGGTGGTGCTGAAGGAAAATGCCAGCGTGTGGTTCGGTTGCGTGCTGCGGGGCGATAATGAGCCCATCGTGGTGGGCGAGGGCACCAACATCCAGGAAAACTGCGTGCTCCACACCGATCCGGGCTTCCCGCTCACCCTCTCGGCAGGGGTCACGGTCGGGCACATGGCCATCCTGCACGGTTGCACGGTGGGGGAGAACAGCCTCATCGGCATGGGCGCAACAGTGCTGAACGGCGCCCGGATCGGCGCCAATTCGCTGGTGGGCTCGAACGCGCTGGTGACAGAGGGGAAGGAGTTTCCCGACAATTCGCTCATCGTCGGATCGCCCGCCCGGGTGGTACGGACGTTGGACGAGGACATGATCGCGCGCCTGCACCGCACGGCCATGCATTACCAGATCAATTGGAAGCGCTATGCTGGCGGCCTGAAGCGTCTCGATTGACGCGCAGATGTTTCGCGGGCGCCCTCAGCGCCCGCCACCCACCACCGGGGGAGAGCGGGTTTCGCCCAGCGACACCCAAAGGTTCGGGTCACCCTGCGACTGCCGCTTCACATAGCGGTATCCTGTGTCCTGCCAAGGCAGGATCTCCGCTTCCTGGTTGTCCAGCACCAGGTCGCCTCGGTCCGTCACCACGGTGAGAACCGCGTGGCCGTCGCCTTCCTTGTCGCGCACCACCGTGATGAGCAGGACGGAAGCGGGCCAGCCTTTCGCCAGCAACACCTTGCGCTTGGCAAGCACATAGTCCTCGCAATCGCCCTTGCCGTCGGTGGGATAGGTCCACCGTTCGGTCTCGCCGTAATGGTCGAGATCGGTCATGGGCTCGATGTCGCTGTTCAACGTCCGATTGACCTGCTCCAGCTCGCTCCAGCGCTCGCGGTCCAGCGGCATCTCGAACAGGATTTCGCCGCGCATCTGGCAGTCGCTGGCATTCTCGGCACAGAAGCGGACATAGCCCACGGGAGGAGCGGTGCCGCCAATGGCGACCAGGTGCGCCGAGAAAGCCGGCGCGGCCTGGGGGAGGGGGACGATCTGTGGCTGCAGTGCGGCGTGGCGCGCGTCGCCGGCGGCGGCGCAGACCGTGCCCGCAACGAGCAGAGCGAAGGTCGTGAGCAGGCGGGACAGCGGCATGGCGGAAGGTCGCTTCTGGTTAACAAAACCATAATGCCCGAACTTCGCCACCTTTGCGCCGTCAACCTTTTCTTAACCTTAACGCGACACCTGCGCCTCGACTTGACCTTTGCGGATCCGAGGCTTTTGCAGGAGCCTGTCCTCGGGCAGGGGCGTGGCCGGTTGCCGCAGGTTGTCGGCGCACCTCGGGCCCGCGCGTGAACGGCCCCAACGCGACGCGCATGCACCCTTGCCCCGGCGGAGGCGGCGGCTTATGTCCGAGGCGTGGCTCACTCCTTCGACCTCCGCACACCTCCCGCCCGCGAACCGGTTTTTAACATTCCGGGCGTCGTGGCCGTGCTCGTGCTTGTCATGGCAGGCATTGAGTTCGTTCGAGCCTATCTGCTGGATCCGGATACCGACTTCCTGATGCTGGCGTGGTTCGCCTTCGTTCCCATCCGCTATGACGCCGGCGCCCCGAACGCGCTTCCCGGCGGACTGGGGGCGCAGATCTGGACCTTCGTCACCTATGCCTTGCTGCACGCCAATTGGGTGCATGTGGGCGTCAACTCCGTGTGGATGCTCGCATTTGGCTCGCCGGTGGCGCGCAGGTTCGGCACCGCGCGCTTCCTGCTGTTCTTTATTGTGACGGCTGTTGCCGGGGCGGCGGCTCACCTGCTTGCCTATCCCGAGGGCATCGCGCCCATGATCGGCGCTTCGGCCGTCGTGTCCGGCGCCATGGCTGCTTCCGTGCGCTTTGCATTTGCCCCCGGCGGCGCTCTGGGGCCGCGCCGAAGCCACTATGCGGACCATCAGCCCGCCTTGCCGCTCACAGTGGTGCTGCGCGATCGCCGGGTGCTGGTGTTCATCGGCGTCTTCGTGTTGCTGAACTTCCTGTTCGGCGCCGGCATGGCCATGCCCGGCACGGAAGGGGCTGAGGTGGCCTGGCAGGCGCATCTTGGAGGCTTTGCCGCCGGCCTCCTGCTCTTTCCGCTCTTTGACCCTGTCCCTAATCTGCGTGGTGCTTCGCCGCGGGGCTGACCTGATTGCGGACCAATGGGCCTCTTGCGGAACGTGGGGGTAGGGTGGATCATTCCCTCAAGGCAGGTGCGCCGCTTCGGCGGTGGCATCCTGATCCGGCGGCCATGAATTGGCTCCGTCATAGAGAGCCTCCGGGCCGCCACCCTTGAATGGGCGGGGAAGGAGACAACCATGACGGTCGGCATTCTCTTGAAGCACAAGTCCGGTTCGCTCGTTACCATTGCGCCGGACGCCACCCTCTCGGACGCCGTGGCGCGCCTCGCCGAGCACCGCATCGGTGCCATCGTGGCCGTCGACGGGGCCGGTCATCTGGTGGGCATCCTCTCGGAGCGCGATCTGGTGCGCATCCTGGCCGAGAAGGGGCCGCAGGTGCTCAGCGATCCGGTCTCCTCCGTGATGACGCGCGCGGTTGTTACGTGCACCGAGGACGAGAGCATTCCTGTGATCATGGAGCGGATGACGCGCGGCCGCTTCCGCCACGTGCCCGTGGTGGAGCGGGGGCGGCTCCTCGGCATCATCTCCATCGGCGACGTGGTGAAGCATCGCGTCGAGGAGATGGAGCGCGAGAGCGCCGAACTGCGCGACTACATCATGACCGCTTGAGCAAGGCGCAGGGGACGGATGGCGGCGGCAAACATGCCGCTGCCGGACTCCTGCGCGCCCCTTCGGCACCCGTTCCGGCGTTCAGCCGAGGGCGGCCATGGCCTCGCCGATGTCTTCCAACATGCGTTCTGCCGCCTCGGCGCCCGCGGCGATGGCATCGTCCGCGCGGTGGAAATCGAACAGCCCGATGCGTCCGAGCTTCGGCGAGATGAGCACGTCCGGCGGATCGCCAGCAAGCCGAGAGCGGGCGATCCTGTCCTGGGTAATGTTGAAGGCGTCGATCATCACGGCCGAAATCCCGCGCGGGCCGTCCTTCGGCCCTGAGAGGAAATGGCGTCGCAGCAGCTTGTCCGGCCGCAACATGCCGCCGAGCCGCATCCGCTTCTGAGCCACCAATTCCTCAGCCGCCTCGGCAATGACCCCGCCATGGTCCTGGATGACCGTCCCGCGCCCGAACACTTCCGCATTCAGGTTGACGCCGATCACCACCCGCCCGCCCAGAGCCCGGGCGGCTGAGACGGGAATGGGATTGACCAAGGCGCCGTCCATCAGCCAGCGACCGCCCACTTTGCTGGGGGTGAAGATGCCGGGCAGGCTGTAGGAAGCATGGATGGCCTCTGCCAGGTCGCCCCGCGTGAGCCATATCTCATGGCCGCTGCCCAATTCCGTCGCGATGGCAGCGAAGGCCACGGGCAGGGTCTCTATGGCTTGCCCGCTCAGTTCCACCCGCAGCCGCTCCAGCAGTCGCCGGCCGCCGATGAGGCCCGGCGAGCCGAGCGTCAGGTCGAGCAAGGCCAGGACGCGCCGCTTGTTCAGGCCGCGTGCCCAGGCCTCGAAATCATCAAGTTTGCCCGCGGCCCACAATCCTCCAACGGCGGCCCCGATGGAGGTGCCGGCAATCACATCCGGCCGGATGCCATGGGCGTCGAGCGTGCGCAGAACGCCCACATGGGCAAACCCGCGCGCCGCGCCGCCGCCGAGCGCGAGGGCGAGGCGCGGTGCGCCGCGCGGGGAGTGCGGCGTCGCCGCAGGCAAGTCCATGTCAGGCACGGGGTTCGTCGTCACCGGGCCGACCTCACCCTCCGCAGAGGGCGCGGGGCTTCGAGGACCGAACGGATTGAAGCCTTGGAACATCCGCGCCTCCGATCCCGAGCGTATACCGCAGCGGAAACCGAAGCTTATCGGCGCTTGATGTCGGAAGCGTGGCCCTCAGGGGCCGCGCTGGCGCGGTCTGTCAGTGGCTGTGGCCGTGATCGTCCCCGTAGACGGTCTTGGGATCGAAGCGCGGCGTGTCGCCGGTGAACGCCAAGGGCGTTTCGCCGGCGGCGTGATGTCCCAGGGGGACCCGGCGGTAGAAGCAGGACCGGCGGCCGGTATGGCAGGCCGCGCCGGTGCCTCCCATCTCCACCTTGATCACCACTGCGTCCTGGTCGCAGTCCACCAGCATGTCGACCACCTTCTGGGTGTGGCCGGAGCTCTCTCCCTTCTTCCACAGCTTCTTGCGGGAGCGGCTGTAATAATGCGCCTCGCCAGTCGCGATGGTCAGCGCCAGCGCTTCGGCATTCATGTGGGCAAGCATCAGGATCTCGCCCGTCGCCGCGTCGGTGGCGACGCAGGTGACGAGCCCGTTGGCGTCGAAGCGCGGCGTCAGGCGGGCGCCTTCCTCAAGGTCGTGCGTGCTTGCGCTGGCCGGGAAGAGGGCGGTTTCGATGTCAGACATGGGATTATGCTCGCTGGGGCGGCCCTCAGGCCTTGCCGCGGACCATGGAGATGAAGCGGACCTGCTCGGTCGGGTCGTCTCGAAAGGCCCCTGTGAACTGGCTGGTGACGGTGGACACGCCGGCCTTCATGATGCCCCGCATGGCCATGCACATGTGCTCGGCTTCGATGAGGACGGCAACGCCACGGGGCCGCAGCGCCTCGTCCAGCGCCGTGACGATCTGCGAGGTGAGGTGTTCCTGCGTCTGGAGACGGCGGGCATAGATGTCCACCACGCGGGCGATCTTGGAGAGGCCCACCACCCGTTCCACCGGGAAATAGGCCACGTGCGCCTTGCCGATGAAAGGCACCATGTGGTGCTCGCAATGGGAATAGAAGGGGATGTCGCGCACCAGTACGAAATCGTCGAAATTGCCGATCTCGCCGAACGTGCGGTCGAGGATTTCCTCGCTATCATGGCCATAGCCGGAGAACAGTTCGTCATAGGCCCGAACCACGCGGCTCGGCGTGTCCAAAAGGCCCTCGCGGTCGGGATCCTCGCCCATATAAGCCAGCAGCGTGCGCACAGCCGCCTCGGCCGCTTCGCGGGAGGGGCGGCTGGGATCATGGCGCCTTGCCACTTGCGCCTTGCCGCCGCGCCGCCGCGCTTTTTCCTCGCTCTCGGCCTGGGCCTTGAGAAGTCTGACCACCGCGTCCATGCCCAACTCCGTCCGACCGCCCTCTGAGGGCGGGAGTGTCACCGGTGTCGGCTACGCATGCGCGGACCCTTTCCTGCCGCGCCCCGCCGGAAGCCCCGGCGGCGGCCTTGCCGTCCGTCGTCGCGGATGATGGGCATCCGCGCCCGCGGGTCCTGCGTCTTTCGCCGGACCAATCCTCACCTATATAAGTTCAGAGCGCGCCTGCTTCAAATGCATGTTTAGCCGAACAGGGTGATGCGCACCGCATGCATGCCGGATGAGCCGATGATCAACGACGTCTACAATGCCCGCATCCTGGCTTTGGCCGCTGACATCCCGCGCCTCGGCCGTCTGGCCGATCCCGATGCCAGCGCCACCGCCCATTCGCGCCTGTGCGGCTCCACGGTGACCATCGATCTGAAGGTCGCCGACGGGCAAGTGGTGGACTTCGCCCACGAGGTCCGCGCCTGTGCGCTTGGGCAGGCCTCATCTTCCATCATGGCACGGCTGGTGGTTGGCTCCACGCCGCAGGAGTTGCGCGCCATTCGTGAGGCGGTGCGGGCCATGCTGAAGGAGGGTGGCGCGCCGCCCGTCGGCAAGTGGGCGGACCTTGCAGTCCTGGAGCCGGTGCGCGACTACAAGGCCCGCCATGCATCCACTCTGCTCACTTTTGACGCTGTGGTGGATGCTCTCGACCAGATCGCAGCCGAAGCGGCTCCGGCACCCGCCTCTTCGTAACAGGGCGAAAACGGCGCTGTTGGTAATGTCGCTCTCCACCACATGGCGGGCGTGCTGGATGGCCTTGAGCGCAGGGAGCTCCCGATCCTGCGCTGTCAGCGGCGCCGCGGTGATCCCAAGCGTCGACGCGCTGGAATCAGTGAAGCGCGTATGATCAGCAAGCGCCTTGCAGTGATCGGCGTCGCTGAAAATGCTGTCCGGATCCGAGGCTCGACCGGCCGGCCTATTTCGCTGCGGTGATCGGTGCCGGTTCCTTCACCCGCGCATCGCCAGCGCACGCACCACAAAGAACATTGCGGGGGCCGGTATATCCGGGGCTCTTCGCCTCCGGTACACCGGCCCCCGCCAATCAGAGCGCCTGCCGGCTCAGATGAAGAAGTCGAGGTCCGCTGCCGTGAGGCGGATGGCGGCCATCTCGTTGGAATGCATCATGGCGTCGGCAACGTCTTCCAGGTTCGCGCCGCCCGCTTCGAGCGCCTGATAGGTGGCAAGGCCGCCTTCGGTGCCCTGGTCGCCGAACAGCGCACGATAGACCGTCTCCACCGACAGGTCCCCGCTGGAGGACATCGCGATGCCCTTGGTCTGCGCCTCCGGCGAGTGCAGCATGTTGAGCAGAAGGCGCCCTTCGGAGACACCGTCGACATGCGCCGCGAGGGCGGACGAAAGGCCCGACAGATCCGCCTGCCGATCCAGCACCCGCCCGTAGAGGGTGGCGAGGTTCAGGGTGGTTGCGTCGGTGTCGAGGTCGAGCGTGCCGTCGTCGAAGGTGACGCGCTCCACATTCACCAGCGTGTCCACGTCGAGGGTGTCGTTACGGGCGGTCACGATGACCTTGCCGTGCTCATAGGTGATGTCGAAGTCCGCCCGGTTGCCCTGGAAGACCGCCGTATCGATGCCACGGCCACCTTGCAGCAGGTCCGATCCCGCGCCGCCCACCAGAACGTCCGCGCCCACGCCGCCGAAGACGACGTCATTGCTGGCGGTGCCGGTGCGGGTGAACAGATCAGGGGACAGGAAGGTGGTGTCGAGGGCCGCTCCGGCGAGTTGGAAGGGCTCCATCTCCGGCGCGTGCACGAAATGGCCCGCCACCACGGAGAGCGGCACGCCGGCTGCGAGGCTAGCCTCGTGATAGGCCTTGCCCGCCTCGTCGGCCGGGCGGCCAAGAAGGGTGGAATAGAGAAGGTCCACCGTGATCTCGGCCACCGAGGCAGCGCCCACGCCACGCCCCTGGGCTTCAGGGGACAGGATCATGCTGATGGCCACATCGCCGAGGCTCGCCCCCTTGTCCAGGAGGCCGGTCCAGTATTGCAGCCCCTGAAGATCGGGCAGGCGGCCCATCACTTGCTGATAGAGGCCTGCGACCAGCGCCGCGGACGCATTGTCCGTCACGGCCATGTCGCCATCGGCGAAGGCGAGGGTTTCAACGCCGATCAGGCGGGTTTCCTGAGTGGCATCGGCGCGTGCGCGGACGATCAGAGCCGCGCCATCGTGAATGACCTCATAGTCCGCCTGGTTGCCCTCGAAGACGGCGCGGTCATTGCCGAGGCCGCCATGCAGGGAATTGCGTCCCGTGCCACCCGACAGAAGGTCGTCGCCCGAGCCGCCCACGAGGTGGTCGTCGCCGGCTCCGCCGATCAGTTGGTCGTTGCCCGCATCGCCGAAGAGCCGGTCGTTACCCGCATGGCCGCGCAGGATGTCCTCACCGGCGCCGCCGTTGGCGACGTCGTCATCGGCGCTGCCATCGAACACGTCGTTCGCCTCGTTCCCGTTGAAGGTCTCCGCCGTGCTGGCGAGAACCGTGTCGGTGCGGGCGTTGAGGTTTTGGATGCGCAGGTCGCCGGCCATCTCCGTGTCGGCCTGGTCGAACGCGGTCTCGGTGGTGGCGTGATTCGAGCGCATGTAAAGCTCGAACGCCTTCTGCTCCGTCATGGCGTTGGACGGCGGGTTGGCATCGAGGTCGGACGTCTCGTCAAGCACCGGGCCAAGGGAGCCGTCATCCAGGAGGTAACGGAAGTTCGAGCCGTTGGCCTTCATGGGATAGCCGTCGCCACCGTCGGCCATGTAATTGAGCGTGATGACGCGGATGACGTCCGGCACGTCCGAGAGCACGGTGCCGTTCTCCACGAGACGCACCACAGTGTCGCCGTCCGCATCGATCAAGGCGAGGCTCAGGACGCGGCTGCCGGCCGGCAGGTCAGGGTCGAAGGAGAAGGCGAGGCCGCCGATCTGCGGGAACCGCCCTTGATTGGGATACGAGGCGACGCCATGCTCGATGATGGCCTTGAGCCCTTCGGCGGTGGTGTCGAACGCCATCAGCTTGTTGTTGAAGCGCAGAGAGTTCTCCACGTCCAGCTGCGACACGCCGCCCTCCGGCGGCAGCTTGTCCACCGAGCCGTCCACCGGGTCCGGCGCGGACAGGGTGCCGATCTGGGCGCGGATGCCGCCGCCATTCTTGATGGAGACCACATAGGCCTCCTGTGCGGCATTCGTCCCCAATTCCCCCGCGAGGGCGGTCTTCAGCGTCGCCGCATTGGCATCGGCGGAGAGGTCGCCGAGATTCGTCTCCTGGCCGCGCACATAGCCGCGCTCACCTTCCAGGTAGACTGTTGAATAGCCGTAGACGTTGCCGTCCTTGACGTTGATGACCTCCTGGACGGCGGTGGTGATCTGCGATACCGCGCCCCCCTTGGTGCCTTCCGCAAACGCTGTGGTGGCAAGGTCCGCCTCGCTCACGCCCCAGGCCGCGGCGACATTGGACGAGGTGGCCGCATAGGCACCGTTGATGCCGGCATTGGCCGTGAGGCTGTCGGCGATGATGTCGCCATTCTCGTCGAAATCGACCGCAAGGCGACCCAGATAGGTATATTCGTTGTCGGTGTTGACGATGACCGTGGTCTTGCCGTCGGCGCCGCTGGTCACATAGGGATAATCATAGGCGAAATCGGCATCGTGGCCGGGGAAGTTGACCGCCACGTCGGTGTCGTCGCCCATGCGCTGGTGGGAGCCGGCGGACAGGATGATGTCCACGCCCCTCAGCTTGGTGGCCAGCACCATTTCATTGCCGATGATCTGAAGGTGCGACATCAGCACGATCTTGTTGACGCCTTCGGCGATCAACTCGTCGATGATCGGCTGAAGCTGGGCGGCCAGCAGATCCATGTTGTCCACCTCGCCATTGGCACCGGCGCCGCCGGGGAACCCGGCAATTTCGGCCGAAGACGGCGAAGAGATGGTTTCCAGGATCTGGGTGGTGACACCAACCACGCCGATCTTTTCCCCGCCCTCGGTGATGACAGTGGCGGGCGCAATCTTGCCCTTCAGGCTGGAGGCTTCCGCCACTTCGGTGGTGGTGGCGGGCGCATTCACGTTGGACTGAACGTTGAAGTCCAGGGTGTCCACATAGATGCCGTTCAGGGCCGAATCCGTCGCGACAGGATCGGTGTAGTAGGGCGAGGAGGGGCCGAACACGAGGTTTGCGGACACCGAGACGAACTGGGCGCCCACCCAACCGCTATTGGGAGACAGGGCACTCGCCAGGACGTTCGAGCCCAGGTCGAAATCGTGGTTGCCGAGGGCGGAGGCCTCGACACCGATCAGGTTGTGAATGGCGATGTCCGCCGCCGCGATCGGGATGGTTCCGGTGATGGTGGAGCCGGTCACCGCATTGATGGCGTCGCGCACGGCCGGGTCGGTACCGGCGGCCAGGAACGGACCGGGGATCCAGTTGTCACCACCGGCGAGGATCAGCGTATTGGCATAGGTATCGTCGAATGCATCCACCAGAGCCGCGAGGTTGGGCGCGGTGGTGGAGGCCAGCAGGCCCCCCTCGGCGTCGGAGAAATGGAGGAGTTGGAGGGTGTAGGCCGCCATCGGTCAATTCCTTGTCGGGATAAAAGGCAAACAAAATCCCGTTCGGATAAAGGTGGCTTTATCCGGGAAGCGGGTGTAACGGTTTGTGTCCTTATGTAATGTCGTTACGACAGTCATATGAATTGCCGGAAGCAGAAGTGATGTCTTAATATTTGTCGGCTAAATCTCCGCCGTTGAGATCTGAAAATGTGAATCTATTCTAGTTTCTGGCTCGTTGCGCCCTCGTCGGTCCCGGATTTCAGCGGTTTCGCCCCTAAATGATGAAGTCGCGCGCGCATTTGGTGCCAAGCGGCGGCGTCACCAGCGCGCCCTCACCTGAATGCCTTGACCCGCATGCCGACACGCACGATCTAGAGATCATGAAGTCGGTTCGCGCGCTGGAGCGCGTCATGCCTTTAGGGCGCGAGGGGTGAACAGGATGGTGCTTTCGCTGTTCCCGCCGCAGAAGCCTGCCGCGCCCGTGGGGCCGGCGGCGCGTCTTTGGGGGTGGGTGCGGCTGATTCCGCGCCAGGTGCTCCGGTTTCCCATTTTGGTCTATCGCTATTCGCTTTCCGCCTTCATGGGGCGGCAGTGCCGCTATTTGCCCACCTGCTCGGCCTATGCGGACGAGTCCATCCAGACGCACGGTGCCTGGGCGGGGGGATGGATGGGGGTTGCCCGCATCTGCCGCTGCCATCCTTGGGGCGGCCACGGGTTCGACCCGGTCCCCGCCAAATTGCCACGGAGCGCCCGCTGGTATCGGCCCTGGACCTATGGCCAGTGGCGCCAGCCCGCCTCGCCCGAGGGTGAGACCTGAACCAGGGCTTGCGCCGTGTAGCGGCTAAAGTGCCATGTTACCTCTTGTCGCGGCGCACCCCTAGACGGGCGCGGCCAATGGGACTAGAGACGCCAGCCTTGTTCAACTCGCCTACCTGCCTGGTGCGCAGGAGTGGGGCCGGAGACATGCCATGGTTACCTTGACGTTCCCCGATGGCGCAGCGCGCAGCTATCCCGACGGAACGAGCGGCGCGGAGATCGCCGCCGCCATTTCCAAATCCCTCGCGAAGAAGGCCGTGGCGGTGACGCTGGACGGCGTGCTGGCGGATCTGTCCGAGCCGATCACCGCCGATGCGCGCCTTGAAATCGTCACCCGTGACGATGCCCGCGCGCTGGACCTGATCCGGCACGACGCGGCCCATGTGCTGGCGGAAGCCGTGCAGGCGCTTTATCCGGGGACGCAGGTCACCATCGGCCCGGTGATCGAGAACGGCTTCTATTACGACTTCGCGCGCAACGAGCCCTTTACCACGGACGACCTGCCGAAGATCGAAGCCAAGATGCGCGAGATCATCGCCAAGGACCGCCCCTTCACCAAGGAAGTGTGGTCCCGCGATCAGGCCAAGAACGTGTTCGCCATGAAGGGCGAGGCGTTCAAGGTGGAGCTCGTGGACGCGATCCCCGAGGACCAGGACGTCAAGATCTACAAGCAGGGCGAATGGTTCGACCTGTGCCGCGGCCCCCATATGCCCTCCACCGGCAAGGTGGGCACCGCCTTCAAGCTGATGAAGGTGGCGGGCGCCTATTGGCGTGGCGACAGCAACAATCCCATGCTGACCCGCATCTATGGCACGGCTTGGCATGACCAGGCGGAGCTGGACGGCTATCTCCACCGCCTTGAGGAAGCCGAGAAGCGCGACCATCGCCGGCTGGGCCGGGAGATGGACCTCTTCCACTTCCAGGAGGAAGGGCCGGGCACGGTCTTCTGGCATCCCAAGGGCTGGAGCCTGTTCCAGGGCCTCGTCGCTTACATGCGCCGGCGCCTGAAGGCCGACTATGACGAGGTGAACGCCCCCCAGGTGCTGGACAAGTCCCTGTGGGAGACCTCCGGCCATTGGGGCTGGTACAAGGAGAACATGTTCAAGGTTCAGGTCGCGGGCGATGAGACCGACGACGAGCGAGTCTTCGCGCTGAAGCCCATGAACTGCCCGGGCCATGTGCAGATCTTCAAGCACGGCCTGAAATCCTATCGCGACCTGCCGCTGCGCCTTGCCGAGTTCGGCGCGGTGCACCGGTACGAGCCCTCGGGCGCCCTGCACGGCCTCATGCGGGTGCGTGGCTTCACGCAGGACGATGCCCACATCTTCTGCACCGAAGACCAAATGGCGGCCGAGTGCTTGAAGATCAACGACCTGATCCTCTCGACCTATGCCGACTTCGGTTTCGAGAACATCATCGTGAAGCTCTCCACCCGACCCGAGAAGCGGGTGGGATCTGACGCAGTGTGGGATCACGCCGAGGAGGTGATGGGCCGCGTTCTCCAGCAGATCGAGGCCCAGTCCGGCGGCAAGATCAAGACGGGCATCCTGCCGGGCGAGGGCGCCTTCTATGGCCCCAAGTTCGAATACACGCTGTCGGATGCCATCGGCCGCGAGTGGCAGTGCGGCACCACCCAGGTGGACTTCAACCTGCCGGAGCGCTTCGGCGCCTTCTATGTGGATGCGGACGGCCAGAAGAAGACGCCGGTGATGATCCACCGCGCCATCTGTGGATCCATGGAGCGCTTCACCGGCATCCTGATCGAGCATTTCGCGGGGCATTTCCCGCTCTGGCTGGCACCGACCCAGGTGGTGGTCACCACCATCACCTCCGAGGCGGACGACTATGCCGCCGAGGTGGCGGCCGCCGCCAAGGCGCTGGACCTGCGCACGGACCTCGATCTTCGGAACGAGAAGATCAATTACAAGGTGCGCGAGCATTCGCTGGCCAAGGTGCCGGTGATGCTGGTGGCAGGCCGCAAGGAAGCGGCGGAGCGCACGGTGTCCATCCGTCGGCTGGGCTCCAACCAGCAGGTGGTCTTGCCGCTCGATGAGGCGCTGGCCCTTCTGGCGGACGAGGCAACCCCGCCGGACGTGCGCCGCCGGACCCTGGCCAAGGCGGCCTGAACCTCCACGTCGTTGGCGACATGAAAGGCCCGGACGGCGCACGATGGCGCCGTCCGGGCCTTTCCGCATCTTGGGCAGCGTTCGTGAACACCTGGCCGCGCGGTGGGAGAGTGGCACGGTGCCAGGAGACGCGCGCGGCGCAACGGGAACCCCGGCGGCGGCGACCACGTTCAAGGAAGGGGGGCCATGGATAGGGAATAACCATGCGTCTACGCTTCTCCAATGCCGTCCTCCTGGTGGCAGCCCTTGGCGGCCCCGCGCTCGCCCAGAGCCCTCTCCCCACGCCGCCCAGTACGGTTGCGACCCCCTCCGTATTGGTGACTTTGGACCAGGAGGAGAAGATCCGGGACGTCGCCGCCGACCAGCGCGCCGCTATACCGCCCGTGCGAGACTTCGTCCTCGCAACCGGCGTGGAGCTGCCGCCCTCGGTGGACATTCACCCGCTGCCGGAAGACGTTGGCATTCCGCATTATCAATTTGCGGTGGTCGGCCGGGACACGGTGCTGGTGGACCCCTCTACCCGGCGTATCGTCAAGGTGATCGAATAGGCATAGCGATTATAGCGGGCTTGTGCTCGGCTGTGGCGTCGCGCACATTCGCGGCGAATGCCAAAGGGCGGCGCAAGCCCGGCCCGGGCAACCTCGAATGATCGCGGTGGCGCCCGGGGCGCCCCCTGACGGAGAATGAAATGGTGCAGGTTCAGCACACCCTCGTCTCCCACGAGGGCGGTGACAGCGCATCGCGCGTGGCCGCTCGATACGGCACCCAGTCGGTTCCCGACACACTCCTGTCCAATCCCATCATCGACGCCCTCCTGACCCACCGCTCCGTGCGCGCCTTCACGCCCGCGCCTCTGCCGGCCGGTGCGCTCGAAGCGGCGGTGGCGGCGGCGCAGAGCGCGTCTACTTCGTCCAACCTTCAGGTGTGGAGCGTGGTCGCGGTGCGAGATCCCGCCACCAAGGCCGCCCTCGCCGCGGCGGCGGGCGGTCAGCGGCATATGCTGGAGGCGCCCGTCCTGCTGGTTTGGCTGGCTGATCTCGCCCGACTCGCAGAACTCGGCGAACGCGCAGATGCGGCGGTGCAAGGCCTGGACTTCCTGGAAATGTTCCTGGTGGGTGCCATCGACGCAACGCTGGCGGCGCAGAATGCCGCCGTGGCGCTGGAATCGCTGGGCCTCGGCATCGTCTATATAGGCGGCTTGCGGAACAATCCCGAAGAAGTGGCACGCCTTCTCGGCCTGCCGCCGCGGGTGGTGGCTGTGTTCGGCATGTGCGTCGGCCAGCCAGATCCTGCGCGCCCCGCCCATGTGAAGCCACGGCTACCCCAGGCCCTCGTGCTCCACGAGGAGCGCTATGATGCCAGCCTCTCTGCGCCGGCGGTGGAGGCCTATGACGCGGCCATGACCACATTCCAGGAAGGCGAAGGCTTGCGCCAGGTGGGGTGGTCCAGCGTGGCCCTAAAGCGCGTGTCCGATGCAGCGGCCCTCACGGGGCGGGACCGCCTGCGCGAAGTGCTCGGCAGGCTGGGTTTCCCGCTGCGCTGATCGCCTGAAACGGGCGACGCGACTGCTTTTCTGCTGAAAAGGCGGGCACACTCGGCGCGGTCTTGCCGCCGCGATGCGATCTGCGCACGCCCCGCACGGACGCGAAAATGCGTTCTTTTCCAAGGGAAAGGCAGCCTTTCCCCCAGCCTGTAATCCGTCTGAAATCCGCCTGAAATTTCAGCTTGAAGTCGGCTCTGAATTAGCTTTGTATGTTATCTAATTCCTCGGCTGGACGGAGGGATAGCGCCTCTGGGGTGCGCTCCGTCCGGACTAGCCGGGGCCTGTCTCGATCATCAAGGACACGCCTGCGTCATGCTCGCCCAGCAGATCGTCAACGGCCTGATGCTCGGCGCCATCTATATGCTGGTGGCGGTGGCCTTCACCCTCGCCATCGGGGTGCTGAACTTTCTCAACTTCTCGTTGCCGGGCCTGTTCATGCTTGGCGGCATGCTGGCCTTCGGCATGATGAAAATCGGCTGGCCCTGGTTCCTGGCCTTTGCCGCCGCCCTGTTCGTCGCGGCCGTGGTTTCTCTGCTGGTGGAGCGTCTCGCCTACCGGCCCATGCAGGGTGGGGACCCGGAGGTACCGCTGGTCTCATCGCTGGGCTTCCTGGTGCTGCTCGAGAACCTCATGCTGATCCAGTATGGCTCGGACCAACAGGCCTTCCCCAGCCTCCTGCCCGACCTCAATCTGCGCATGGGCGGCCTTGTGATCGGTATTGCGCAGTTGATTTCATTGGCCATTTCGGTGGCGCTGGTGGCTTGGCTCTCCTGGTTCCTGCGCTCCACCAATATGGGCCGGCGCATCCGCACGGTGGCGGAGAGCCGGGACACGGCCCTGCTCATGGGCATCAACATTTCCCGCCTGGTGCCGCAACTCTTCGTCGCCAGCGCGCTGCTCACCGCGCTCGCGGGCATCCTGTTCGCGGTCAATTACCAGCAGGTCTCGCCCTTCATGGGGGAGGGCGTCGGCTTCAAGGGCGTGGCGGCCATGATTGTGGGCGGCATGGGCTCCATCTGGGGCGCGGTGCTGGGCGGCCTGCTCATCGGCCTTGCCGAAGTGCTGTCCATCTCCTTCATCGGGGCCGACGTGGTCAACATCACGGTCTATGGGCTCCTGCTCCTCATCCTCATCCTGCGGCCCCAAGGTCTCCTCGGGCGCCCCGCCAGCCGGGAGAAGCTGTGATGAGTGGCTATCTGACGGGCGTCCTCGTCGTCCTCGCCTTCAATGTGATGGCGGCCTATGCGGTCTATCTGCCGCTGGCGGCGGGGCAATTGAACCTGGGCATTGCCGGCTTCATGGCCATCGGCGCCTATGCCTCGGCCTTCCTGACCAACGAATATGCCTGGCCCATGTGGGCGGCCATCCCGGTGGGCTCGGCGCTGGCGGGGCTCATGGGCATCCTCATCGGCATTCCCGTGCTGCGCACCCACGGCATCTATTTGGCCATGGCCACCTTCGCGCTGGGGCAGGTGATTGCCGCCGTCTTCCTCAATCTGGAAGTGGTGGGTGGGGCGGCCGGCTATCCGGTCACAGACTATGCCGGACCTTATGCGGTCTATGCGGCGGCCGGCGGCGTGGTGCTGCTCATGCTCCTCGTCTCCCGCACCCGCTTCGCGCTCTATCTCACGGCGGTGAAGAGCGACCCGACGGTGGCGGACCTGCTGGGCGTGTCCGTGCGGGGCATCCAGGTGGCGGCGTTTGCGCTGGGCGCGGCGGTGGCGGGCTTTGGCGGCGCCTTTTATGCCCACCACTACAATTTCGTCGAAGCCCAGCACTTCAACGTCCTGCTCTCCGTCTTCACCGTTCTCTACGTGCTGTTCGGCGGCACCCAGACGGTCTGGGGCCCGCTGGTGGGCGCGGCCTTCTTCACGCTTGTGCCAGAGCTGCTGCGGGCGTCCGACCAGTGGCGCTACGCCCTGTTCGCCATCTTCATCATCCTGTTCATGGCGGTGCGGCCGCAGGGGCTGGTCACCACCTCGCTCTTCCGCCTGTTCCGCCGCCGCGCGCCGGAGGTGACGCGATGACTTCGGCTCTGTCCATCTCCGGCCTGTGCAAGTCGTTTGCCGGCGTGCGGGCCATCCGCGACCTGTCCTTCGAGGTGCCCAAGGGCCGCACCACCGCCCTCATCGGACCCAACGGGGCGGGCAAGACCACGGTGTTCAACCTGGTCAGCGGCGTCTATGGCGTCGATGCCGGGACGGTCAAGGTCAATGGCGTCGATGTCACCCACATGGCGTCCCGCAAGCGCATCGGCACCGGCATTGCCCGTTCGTTCCAGAACATCCGGCTGATGAACCATCTGTCGGTGCTGGAAAACCTGCTGGTGGGACAGCATGTGCGGGCCTCCTCGCTCGGCGCGCTGCTGACTCCCTATCGCCTCATTCCCAATCATCGCTGGAAGCGGGAGGCGCGGGCCGCCCTCGCCGAGAACGGGTTGGAGCGCTATGCCGACGAGATGGTGAGCGCGCTGCCTTATGGCGTGCGCAAGCGCATCGACCTGGTGCGGGCGACGCTGGCCGGCGCCAATGTCCTGATGCTGGACGAGCCCGCCGCCGGCCTCAATCCCAGCGAGACCAACGCGCTGCGCGACCATCTGCGCGCGCTCATGGACAAGGGCCTCACCATGCTGGTGGTGGAGCACGACATGCACTTCGTGGACAGCATCTGCGAGAAGGTGGTGGTGCTGAATTTCGGCGAGAAGATCGCCGAGGGGCCGCTCTCTGAAGTGCGCCGCGATCCCAAGGTGCGCGAAGCCTATATCGGCGCGGAGGACTGACCCATGGCTCTGCTCCAGGTCTCCGGCCTCACCGTACAATATGGCCGCGTCACCGCGCTATCAGATGTCTCGCTGAAGGTGGGGGAGGGCGAGGTGGTCACCGTGCTCGGCGCCAATGGCGCCGGCAAGAGCACGCTCCTGAAGGCCATTCTCGGCGCCGTGCCCGTCAAGGGCGGCGGCATCGCCTTTGACGGCGAGGAGATCAGCGGCGAGGCGGCCCACAAGCGCATCGCCCGCGGCCTCGTCCTGGTGCCGGAGGGCCGGCGCATCCTCATCACGCTTTCGGTGGAGGAAAACCTGCTGCTCGGCGCCCATATGCGCACCGATACGGCGGCCATGAAGCGGGAGATGGACGCCATCTATGGGCGCTTCCCCAATCTCGCCGAGCGGCGGCACATGCTGGCCTCGTGCCTGTCGGGTGGCGAGCAGCAGATGCTGGCCATCGGCCGGGCCATGATGTCCCGTCCGCGCCTGATGATGCTGGACGAGCCGTCCTTGGGCCTCTCGCCGCTCTTTGTCTCCAAGCTGTTCGAGCTGATCCGCGAACTGAACGGGGAGGGCCTCTCCGTGCTGCTGGTGGAGCAGAATACGGGCAAGGCGCTCTCGGTCGCCCACCAGGCCACCGTGCTTGAGCTTGGCCGGGTCATGATGGCCGGCGAGCCCAAGGTGCTCGCCGCCGATCCCCGTCTCCAGGAAGCCTATCTCGGCGAGGGCAGCGCTGCCCCCGCTCAATAATCCAGAGAGGAGTTGCACCATGAAGACATCGGTTCTGCTGGGCGCCACCATGCTGGCGGCGCTCGTTTCCACCGGCGCCGCGCGGGCCGATGGCGAGCTCGTCCTCGGCTACATGATGGCCAAGAGCGGCCCTTATGTGAGTCTGGCCAACACCAATGAGGTGGCGGTCGACATGGCGGTCGAGGAGATCAACAAGAAGGGCGGCATCAACGGCAAGAAGATCAAGGTGGTGAAGTTCGACACCGCCGGCGATCCCAAGCAGGCCACCACCGCGCTGCGCCGCTTCGCGCAGGATGATGCGGCCCTCGCCGTCATCGGTCCCTTCTCCTCTTCCGAGGTGCGCACCACCTTCCCGGTGGGCGAGCGCGAGGGCATCGCCCAGATGTCCATGGCCTCCTCGGCCCCGGGCCTCACCAAGGGCTTCACCTACGGCTTCCGCAACACCACGGACGAAGGCAAGGTCATCGACCAGGTGCTGGGCTCGCTGAAGGACAAGAAGCTGCCGACCGCCACGGGCGCGGCCGCCTATGCCACCGACGACGTGGTGTCCAAGTCCATCGGCACTGTCGTGATCCCCAAGCTGTTCGAGAAGTACGGCATCCCGCTGAAGGGCTCCGTGGATTTCCAGCTCGCCGCCTTCGACCTGTCGCCCCAGGTGGCCCAGCTCAAGCAGATCGCGCCCGACGTGGTGGGCCTCGGCTCGCCGCCTGAAGGCGCCATCAACCTCGCCAAGGAGCTGAAGCGCCAGGGCGTTTCCACCCGTCTCATCGGCGGCACCACCATCGCCGATCCCGAGCTGCCCAAGCGTATGGACGGCGCCGGCGACAAGCTGACCATCGGCACCACCTTCTTCCCTGAAGTGAACGCCACCACCAAGGCCTTCACCGAGGAATTCGGCAAGCGCACCAAGGCCGCAGGCCTCAACCGCACCGAGCCAAACCAGATGGACGCCTCGGTCTATGACATCGTCTACCTCTATTCCGAGGCCATGAAGCGCGCCGGCGTCACCGGCGACAAGGCCAAGCTCGCCGAAGAGCGCACCGCCATCCGCGATCAGCTGGCCAAGCTGAAGGACTACCAGGCACTGGAAGGCTCCATCTCCTTCACCGACGGCGATGCCGTGAAGCCGGTCTATGTGCTGGAGGTCAAGGACGGCAAGTGGACCCTGCTCGATACGCGCATGCCCAACTGAGGGCCTGCGCGTCGAGCCGGCGCCTCGGCCTGCCCTGACACGGGGCGCCGGCTCTGCCTTTCGCCCGGACGGACTCCGTCCGGGCTTTCCCAAAACGAAAGCCGCCGCCAGGAAGCTGGCGTCAAGGAGCTGGCTGATGACTGGTACCGCCCTCACCTTCACCATTCATGCCGACGGGGTCAGCTCGGAGGACACCTTGCTCGTCCGCACCGCCATCATTGCGGGCTGGACGGGCCGGGATAAGGTCGCGCTCGAAAAGCACATCAAGGAGCTGGAAGAGCTGGGCGTGCCCCGGCCCGCTTCCACGCCCATCTATTACCGCGTCGCCGCCGCACGCCTGACCACCGCTGACGTGATTGAGTGCACCGGCCCGGACTCCTCCGGCGAGGCCGAGTTCATGATCCTCCAGGCCATGGGCAAGCGCTATCTGGGCGTGGGCTCCGACCATACCGATCGTAAGGTGGAGACCTACAACATCACCGTCTCCAAGCAGATGTGCGACAAGCCGGTGGCGCCCGACCTATGGCTGCTGGACGACGTGCTGCCCCATTGGGACAAGCTGGTGCTGCGCTCCTATGCGGTGAACGGCGGCACGCGCGAGCTCTATCAGGAGGGCTCCGTGGCGGCCATGCTGCCGCCGCTGGAAATCCTGGAGGGCTATGACGGCACCCTCACGGACAGCTACGCCATGTTCTGCGGCACGCTGGCGGCCCATGGCGGCATCCGGCCCGCCGAGCGGTTCGAATTCGAGCTGGAGGACCCGGTCCTCGGCCGCATCATCCGCCACGGCTATGACGTGGCCCTGCTGCCGGTCCGCGGCTGAGGCGCGGCGATGGAGGGGCGTATGCCGCCGGATCAGGACGGGCTGGCCCCTGCCGCCGAGCCGGCCGCGCCCCGTTCGCTGCGCGAGGAGGCCTATGAGCTGATCAAGCAGCGCATCATCATGTGCGCCTGGCGGCCGGGGGAGGCCCTGAGCGAGGCGGTGGTGTCCTCCGCCTTGGGGCTGGGGCGCACCCCCGTGCGCCAGGCTTTCGACCGGCTGATGCGGGACGGCCTCGTGGAGGTGCTGCCCCGCAAGGGCATCATCGTGCGGCCCATCTCGCAGGACGAGGTGCGCGACATGGTGGAGGTGCGCCTCCTCAATGAAGGCTTCTGCGCCCGCCTCGCCGCTGAGCGGGCGGAGCCGCAGACGCTGGCGGCCCTCGCCGCCAATGTGGCGCGCGGTGTCGAGGCCGCCGCCGAGCGCGACGTGCCCACCCTGATGGCGCTCGACCGCGAGTTTCACGGCACCATTTCGGCTGCCGCCGGCAATCCGGTGCTGGGCGAGATCCTGCGCAATCTGCATGAGCGGGCGCAGCGGGTCTGGTTCGTCTCGCTGCGCGACCGGGAGCATCACCGCCGCGTGGTGGACGAGCACGGCGCCATCGTCGCCGCCCTCCATTCGCGCGATGCGGACGCGGCCGAGCAGGCCGTGCGCGCCCACATCCAGTCCTTCGCCGACAATCTGAAGCGCCAGCTCTAAGGCGTGCCGCGCCCGAGGGCGCGGCCTCGTCGTCAGCCCTTCAGCACCGCCTCGATCCCCGCCGCGATGGCGAAGATGCGCGCATCGCTCTCCGCCGGGCCCGCCAGCATCAGCCCCGTCGGCGCGCCCCCTTCGCCCGCCACGGGCAGGGAAATGGCGCAGCCGTCGATCATGTTGATGAGGGTGGGGTTGCGCAGGATCAGCAGGTTCGCCTTGCCATAGGCCGCATCGTCCCCTTCCAGGTCCGCCACGCGGGGCGGGATGACGGGTGTGGTGGGCAGCACCAGCGCGTCATAGGGCGCAAGGCGCGCGGTGGCGCGCTTGATGAGGGCGCGGCGGGCGGCGAGGATGTCGAGATAATCTGCCGCCGACTGGTCGGCGCCGCGCTTGATGCGCACGGACACGCGCGGGTCATAGCCCTCGGCCTTCTCCGCCAGCAGGGCACGGTGGACGGCATAGCTCTCCGCCGCCGTGAAGCCGCCCTTGGCATTGATGCCGGCCACCTCGCCAAATTCCGGGAACGGGGCGGAGGTGACGCGGGCGCCCGCCTGGGAGAGCCGGGCGATGGTCGCCTCGAAGGCGGAGGCGACCGTGCTGTCCAGTTCGTCCAGCGCCACCGTGGCGGGGATCAGCAGCCGCAGGCCGGCGAGCGGGCGGGCGGTGAGCAGCGTCGGTTCCTCGCCCGCCAGGATGGCGTCCAGCGCGGCGCAGCAGGCCACCGAGCGCGCCATGGGGCCGATGGAATCCAGCGAAGAGGAGAGCGGGAAGGCGCCATCCAGAGGCACCCGGCGCGCGGTGGGCTTGAAGCCGACAATGCCGCAGAAGGCGGCGGGGATGCGGGCCGAGCCGCCGGTATCTGTGCCGAGCGCGGCATGGGCCATGCCATCGGCCACCGCCACCGCGCCGCCCGAGGTGGAGCCGCCGGAAATGCGGCCGGTGGCCCGGTCATAAGGCGCGCGGGGGGAGCCGTAATGCGGATTGAGGCCGAGCCCGGAATAGGCGAACTCGGTCATGGTGTTGCGGCCGATGAAGACGAACCCGGCCTTGCGCAGCCGCGCCACGGAGGGGGCATCGCGCGGGGCGGGCGGGGCATCGGCCAGCACCTTGGAGCCGGCGGTGGTCACCTGGCCGGCCACGTCGAACAGGTCCTTGATGCCGATGGGGATGCCGGCGAACGGGGAGGGCGCGGCCCCTGCCGCCCGCAGCGCGTCGAACCCCTCGGCCGCCTTCAGCGCGCCGGCGCGATCCACCAGCGAGAAAGCGCGGGCGCCTTCGCCATCGGCGTCTTCGATGCGGGCGAGGCAGGCTTCGACCAGATCGACGGAGCGCGTGCGTCCGGAGGCGAGGTCTTCGGCGAGGGAGGCGAGGGTCGGCTGGGGAGAGGTGGGCATGGGACCGCCGTCATGGCCCCGCGCCCGGTTGGGGCGCGGGTTCAAGGTTGGGACTTCAGGCCGGATCGAAATAGTGAATCTCGAGCAGCATGCAGCCCTTATCGGACTTGAACGGGCCGTGGAAGGCCCCCGGCGGGCGCACCGCATAGGTGAAGGGCGCGAAGGACTGGCCGCCCTCGCCTTTGTCGTCATTGCCCACGGTGAGGTCGCCAGTGACCAGGAACACCTCTTCCCAATAGTCATGCACAAAGGGCTTGGTGGTGTAGACGCCGGGATCGAAGCGCAACAGGCGCGTGCGCGAGCCACTCTTGTTTTTCTCGTCCAGCGCGCCGGACAGGATCTTCTGCTGAATGCCCGACGGATAGCCGGGGGGCACTTCCCATCCGGTGGTCAGGTCGAGGGTATAGAATTCGTCATGCACTTTGTTGATGGCCATTTCGGCGTCTTTCCTCGTCTGGAAGGGGTGAGGGATTATTCGGCGGCGCGGGCGACCGGGACCTTGACCTCGTCGGAGAGCTCGTAGCCCGAGAGCATGCGGTTGAGCAGGCCGTCGGCGCGGGCCCAGTCATAGGTGCGGAAGGAGTGGCCCTTCACCACGAAGCTCGCGCCTGCATAGAACATCTCGTACTGGGTGTGGCGGGAGGCAAATTCCGAGCCGACCGCATCCCAGGCGAGCTTGTAGAACTTCACCTTCTCCTCCGCCGAGGCGGCGGGCGACTGCTGGGTCTTGCCGATGAGGCGCGCCAGCTCGGGATTCTCAAAGTCGTGCACGGAGGAGGGCAGCATGATCATGCCGCCGCCAGCCAGTTCCCGGAGCGTGGTGATGACCTTGCCATAGACCTGCTGGGCGAGCGTCTGCGCGGCATAAAGCGTGTGGCGGTCGGGCACGAAATAGGGGCCGTAATGGGTGCCCTTGGCCTCCATGGCGGCGACGAAGGCGTCCACCATGCCGGCTTCGGCGGCCAGCTGTCCCAGCGTCTCGCGCACCTGCGGGAAATTGGTGGTGCCGTTCACTTCCGTGATGCGGCGGGCAAGGCCCAGCAGGAAGCGCATCTTCACCGAGAGGCGGATCTGCGCCTGGTAGTTCTGGTAGACATGGGCGGGCGTCGCGTGGAACTGGGCGCCCGTCATCTCGCGGCTGTCCACGATGAAGATGCGGTCCCAGGGCACCTTCACGTCGTCGAAATAGAGCACCGCGTCATTCTCGTCGAAGCGGGAGGACAGCGGATTGTCGAACACCGACGGCGCGCCGGCCTCGTAGGACTTGCGAGACAGGATCTTCAGGCCCTTGGCATTCATGGGAATGGCGAAGGACAGGGCATATTTCTCGTCGCCGGGGGGCAAGGGCTGAATGCAGGTGACGAACACCTCATTGGCCATGATGCCGCCGGTGGCCAGCATCTTGGCCCCGCGCACCGTGATGCCTTCCGCGTCGCGGTCCACGATGGCGGCGGACAGATAGGGGTCCTGCTGCTCGGCCGCGCTCTTGGAACGGTCCGCCTGCGGGTTGATGATGACGTAGGTGAGATAAAGGTCGTTGTCGCGGGCGTAGCGGTAATAATCCGCCAGTGCCTTGGCGCGGGCCGGGTCGTAGGCCTCGAACTTGTCGAGGCCCATATACATGCCGGAAATGCACGAGGCCACATGGTCGGGGGCGCGGCCGAGGAAGCCGGCATGAAGCTCCGTCCAGGCCTCCAGCGCCATGCGGCGGGTCTTCATCTCCTCGTAGGAGGTGGGCAACTGCCAGATGCGGTTGGCGCGGGTGCCGGTGTCGGTCTCGAACGTCATCAGCTCGCGGTTTTCCGGCGCGCTGTGGAAATCGAACATCTTGCCGACGGAGGCGATGGCACCGGCAAAGGCGGGGTGGGTGGTGGAATCGTCCACCAGCTGGCCGTCGAGGAAAATCTCGCGGCCGTCTTTCAGGGAGGCGATGTGCTGGGCGCCGGTCTTGATCATGGCAGGGACCTCTGGAAGCGATGTTGTTGTAAAATCAGCAGTCCGGCGTCTGGCCGGAGGCGAGGGCGTGATAGCGGCCGCGGAAGAAGATCAGCGGATCGCCAAGGCCCGGCGCGGAAAAGCGCAGCACGCGGGCCAGGAAGATTTCGTGGTCGCCGCCATCGTGCCGGGCGAAGGGCTCGCACTCGAAATGGGCGATGGCGCCGGAGATGAGGGGCGCGTCATGGGCGCCGGGCGTGTGGTCCACGTCCTGCCACTTGTCGTCCAGCGCGCGGGCGAAGCGGTTGGACAGATCCTGCTGGCCCTGGCCCAGAATGTTGATGCCGAAGCCGCGGGCCTGCTGCATGGCGGCGAGCGAATAGGCGGTCTTGGCCACGGAAAAGAGGACGAGGGGCGGGTCGAGCGAGACGGAGTTGAAGGAACTCATGGTCATGCCCACGCTCTCGCCTTGCGCGGTGCGGGCGGTGACGATGGCGACCCCGGTAGCGAAGTGACCCAGCGCCTGCCGGAAGGCGCGCGGGTCGAACGCGTTGGTGGGGGCGGGCCCAGCCGGGGCGGGGCCTGGTGCTGCGTGCGAAGAGGCGTGCGACATGATGCCTGATTCCACGGAAGGTCTATAATAGCTTTGATGCAAAGCTAATTGCGAAAGGGATGGACGTCAAGCGCCGACACCTCTTAAGAGGGGGGAATCGCGCGTTTGAATGGAGCCGCCCATGCCGGAGGCAGATGCCCGCACCTCCCTGCCGCTCACCGCGTCCCGCCCGGCGCTCCTGGTGGGCGGATCGGATCGCGAATTCCGCGAACTGGTGCACGACATGCTCGCCTTTTCGTCGGCCATTCAGGAAGTGCGCAATCGGCTCGGCCAGCAGATCGGCCTGTCCGGCACGCAATACACGCTGCTCATTTCCATCGCCCGCCTCAGCGAGAGCAACGGGGAACTGGGCGTCAACCAACTGGCCGAGCATCTGCATTTGTCCGGCGCCTTCGTGACCATCGAAGTCAACAAGCTGGTGGCGGCGGACCTCGTCACCAAGACCGTCAATCCCGACGACCGCCGCCGCGTGGTACTGGCCATCACCGATGAGGCACGCAAGCGCCTGCGGGGGCTGAGCCATATTCAATGCCCCGCCAATGACGCCCTGTTCGAGCCGCTGGAGGCGCAGGACTTCCGCGCCCTTCGGGACGTGATGCGACGCCTCGCCGACACCGGGCCGCGCACGCTGGCGGTCATAGATGCGTTGACCGCCGATACCCCCAAGCGCAAGCGCAAGACGAGTGCCTCCGCCGTCTGAGGCGGCAGATTCAACATGCAACACGGCATCGCCCCGAAGACGCGATCCGCAGGGAGAGAAACGGTGCGAGATTTCCAAAGGCCCGGCCGCTCGGCGGCCTATGGGGAGACGGCGATGGTCGCCACCTCCCATCCGCTGGCAACCCTTGCCGCCATCGAGGTGCTGCGGGAGGGGGGAAGCGCCGCCGATGCGGCGCTCGCCGCCGCAGCCGTGCTGTGCATCGCCGAACCGCAGATGACCGGCATTGGCGGCGATGCCTTCTTCATCCATGCGGACGCAGCGGGCGCGGTGAACGCCTATAATGGCTCGGGTCGCGCGCCGGCCGCCGCCAAGGCCGACCATTTCGCCGAGCGCGGCATCAACGCGCTTCAGCCCACCGATGCCCATACGGTGACCGTGCCCGGCGCGGTGGATGCCTGGATGGCGCTCCATTCCGGCCATGGCCGCCTGCCGCTGGATCGCCTGCTCGGCCCCGCCATCACGCTCGCCCGCGAGGGCTGCATCGTGCATCCCCGCGTTGCCTGGGACTGGGCCCATTTCGAGGCCCGCGCCAAGGCTCGGCCCGAGGCGGCGGCGCTGTTCCTGCGGGACGGGCGTGCCCTTAAGGCAGGCGAGCGCTTTGCCAATCCCGCCTTGGCCGGGACGCTGGCCGCCATCGCCCGCAATGGACGGGCGGCCTTCTATGAGGGCGCGGTCGCGGAGAGCCTCGCCGCCACGCTGCGCGCGGCCGGCGGGCTTCATACGGCAGAAGATTTCGCCGCCCATCACGGCGAAGCGGTCACGCCCATCCGCACCCGCTATCGCGGCATCGACGTGCTGGAATGCCCGCCCAACGGGCAGGGCATCACCGCCCTGATGCTGCTGAATATCCTCACCGCCAGCGGGCAGGATCTCGCCGGGCTTTCGGAGCTGGATCGCATCCACCTCTTCTCCGAGGCGACCAAGCTTGCCTATTGGGAGCGCAACACCTGGTGCGCGGATCCGGCCTTCGCGGCGGCGCCCGTGGAGCGCCTGCTCTCGGCCGCCCATGCGCGGGCCCTGGCGGATGCCATTTCCATGGAGACCGCCCGCACCGCGCCGCCGCATGACCGCACGGCGCACACGGATACCATCTATCTGTGCGTGGTGGACCGGGACCTCAACTGCGTGTCCTTCATCAATTCCCTGTTCAACGCCTTCGGCTCCGGCATCTTCGATCCGGCCACCGGCGTGATGCTGCACAATCGCGGCCTGGGATTCACCTTCGCCGAAGGGCATCCCAACCGCATGGATGGGGGCAAGAGGCCGCTGCACACCATCATTCCCGGCATGGCGCTGGACGGGGACGGCCATCCCTTCATGCCGTTCGGCGTCATGGGTGGGCATTACCAGGCGGCGGGGCACGCTCATCTTCTCATGCAGGTGCTGGATCTTGGCCGCGATCCCCAGGCCGCCGCCGATGCCCCTCGCAGCTTCGCCCATGACGGCGTGCTCCAGGTGGAGGACACGTTCGGCGCCGACCTGCGCGCCGGGCTTGCGGCGCGTGGCCATACGATCACGTCGGCCGACCAGGCCATTGGCGGTGCCCAGGCGATCCGCATCGACCGCGGGCGGGGCCTGCTGATCGGCGGGTCCGATCCGCGCAAGGATGGGATGGCGCTTGGCTGGTAGCAGGCACGTCTCAAAATGAAGCGGGCGCCCCATCGCGAAGATGACGGGCGCCCGGTTCAAAGGTGAAGTGCGCGTGGCGCAGGAGAGCCTTCAGGCCGCCGCGCTCATGGAGGAGCGGAAGGCCCAGGAGACCATGCGCTTTTCCAGCACCGCGAAGACCGCGTACATGAGGATGCCCTCAATGGCGAGCATCATCAGCCCGGCGAAGACCAGCGGCATCTGGAAGTTGGAGCCGGCCTGGACCATCAGGTGGCCGAGCCCCGCATTGGCCCCGATGGTCTCGGACACCACCGCGCCCACGAAGGCGAGCGTGATGGCCACCTTCAGCGCGCCGAAGAGATAGGGCCCGGTGCGGGGGATGCCCACCTTGCGCATGATGTCGAGCTTGCTGGCGCCGAGCGCGCGGAGCACGTCCTCCAGCTCCGGCTCGGTGGTTGCAAGGCCGGTGGCCACGTTCACCACGATGGGGAAGAAGGAGATCAGGAAGGCGGTGAGGATGGCCGGGATCTCGCCGATGCCGAACCACATGATGAGAATGGGCACAACCGCCACCTTGGGGATGGAGTTGAAGCCGATCATCACCGGATAAAGCCCGCGATAGATCGCCCGCGACCAGCCCACCACCAGCCCCAGCGCGATGCCGAAGGCCACCGCCAGCAGGAAGCCGGCGGCCGTGGTCCACAAGGTGACGAAGGAGTTCTTCAGCAGCGGCCACCAATATTGCACCATGGCGGCGAAGATGGCGCTGGGGGCCGGCAGGATGAAGCTGTCGATCTTGAACAGGTAGCAGGCCGCCTCCCAGATCACGAACAAAGCGACGGTGAAGGTGACCGGCGTGAGGTCTTCGCTGGTGATCTTCATGCCTGCCTCACTTCGGCGATCTTGTTGCGGAGGTCATGGACGAGGGTGGTGAAATCGGACCCGTAGCAGATGTCGAGCGCGCGGGGGCGGGGGAAATCCACCGCGCGGCTCTCCACGATATGGCCGGGCCGGGCGCTCATCACATGGATGGTGTCCGCCAGGAAGGCGGCCTCCCGCAGATCGTGGGTCACCAGGATCACGGTGAAGCCGAGCCGCTGCCAGAGGTCGCGGAGCACGCACCACAATTCCTCGCGGGTGAAGGCGTCGAGGGCCGCGAAGGGCTCGTCCAGCATCAGGAGCGCGGGCTCGTGGATGAGGGAGCGGCAGAGCGAGGCGCGCTGCTGCATGCCGCCGGACATTTCCCAGGGATAGCGATCGGCAAATTCGCGCAGGCCCACCACGCCGAGCAGGTCCAGGGCGCGGGTTTTGTAGGCCGCCTTGTCGCGGCGATAGGCGCTGCGGTGGGGCTCGACGATTTCCAGCGGCAGCATCACATTGTCCAGCACGGTGCGCCAGGGCAGCATGTTGGCGTGCTGGAAGGCCATGCCGGCCACCTTCACTGGGCCCGTCACCTCGTGGCCCTCCACCTCCACCTTGCCCTTGGTGGGGCGGATGAGGCCGGTCACCAGCTTCATCAACGTGGACTTGCCGCAGCCGGAAGGGCCGACCACGGCGGCGAACTCGCCTTTCTTCACATGCAGTGAGGTGTGGGAGAGCGCGGTCACATCGCCGGTGCGGCCGCGATAGGACAAGGTTACGTCATGGAGGCGGATCAAGGCTCAAGCCTTTCAGGCAGAGTGGTTCGTCGCGGCTCGGCTTGAGGAGTTCGGGAGGTCGCGCCCGTCCTTCCCCCTCCCCAGCCCTCCCCCGCAAGCGGGAGAGGGAGTGTTCTGTGCAGGTCATGTTCCTGTGCAAGCCATCTTCTCGCCCTCCGGAAACCGCGGGGGGAGGGCCAGAGAGGGGGCCGGCCTGGCCAGCCCCCGCCCTCACTTCAGCTTGCGTTCGGCGGCCGGGGGCAGGAATTCATCGGTGAAGATGTCCACCGCCACGGGCTGCTTGTTCTTGAAGTCATAGGTGACGGCGATCTGGTCGATGGACTTGTTCATGCGGTCCCGGTCGATGCCGCCGACGCCATTCTTCGTCACCCATTCGGTGGCGATATTGTCCTTGATGGCCATCTTGAGCCGGGCGAGCTCCACCTTCTCGTCGCCGGTCTCATTGCGCTTCATCACCGACTTGATGGCATCCTCGGGATTGGCCACGGTGTAGATGATGCCCTTGATGGTGGCGCGCACGAAGCCGGCCACGGCGGCCGGATTGGCCTTGGCGAAGGCCTCGTTGACGATCACCGCATTGCCGTAGAGCACAAGGCCGTAATCGGCCATGAGCATGACCTTCACGTCCTCGGGCTTGATGCCCTTCTGGAGCAGGTTGAAATAGGAGGAGAAGGAGAAGCCGGTGATGGCGTCCACCTTGCCGTCGGCCAGCATGGGCTCGCGCACGGGGAAGCCCACATTCTCCACCGTCACCTTGCTGGCGTCGATGGCGTTCTCCTTCACGAAGGCCTTCCACTGGGCATAGGCGCCATCGGGCGCGGGCGCGCCGAGGATCTTGCCTTCCAGGTCCTTGGGCTTGGTGATGCCGGTCTTGGCCAGGGTCACGATGGCGAAGGGCGGCGTGTCATAGACCATCATGACGGCCTTGACGCCCTTGTCCGGGTTCTGGTCGTGGAACTTGACCAGCGAGTTGATGTCGAAGAAGCCGAGCGGATAGGTGCCCGCCGCCACGCGGGCGATGCCGGCCACCGAGCCGGGGCCGCTGTCGATGGTAACGTTCAGGCCCTCGGCCTTGTAGAAACCCTTGTCGATGGCGACGAAATAGGGGGCGGACGGCCCCTCGAACTTCCAGTCCAACGCGAACTTGATGTCGGTTTCGGCGAAGGCCGGCGCAGCCAGCGTCAGGCCGATTGCGCAAACGACACCCTTAACGAAGCGCCTCATGGTGCTCTCCCTTGGATGACCCCAGGAGAAGCAACCCACATGCCAAGAATGCGGGCAGTCCTGACGTCGTTCTGCGCCGCCAGACTGCCTAAGCAATAGGCGGATGCACGAATAGTGCGCCTGTTTCGCAATCTCGGGGAGAGGGACCTTCGGCTATGCCCTCCCCGCCGAACGGGACGGGAAGGGCGGGGGGCTCAGAGGCCCAGATAGGCGGCGCGCACCTTGGGATCATCCAGCAGGGCCGCGCCCTTGCCTTCCAGCACCACATGGCCGGTTTCCAGCACATAGCCGCGATCGGCGATGGCCAGCGCGGCGGAAGCGTTCTGCTCCACCAGCAGCACGGTGATGCCCTGCCCCTTCAAGGCCACCACCGCCGCCAGAATCTGGTCGATCAGCAGCGGCGCGAGGCCCAGCGAGGGCTCGTCCAGCAACAGGAGCTTGGGGGCCGCCATGAGGGCGCGGCCGATGGCCAGCATCTGCTGCTGCCCGCCCGACAGGCTCATGGCCGGGATGTGCCGCTTCTCGTGGAGAATGGGGAACATCTCATAGACCTGGGCCAGCGTATCCTTGTCCGGCGCGCGGCGGCGGAAGGCGCCGAGGCGCAGATTGTCCTCCACGGAGAGCGGTCCGAACACCTGCCGCCCTTCCGGCGACTGGGAAATGCCCAGTGCCACGCGGGCGTGGGGCTCCAGCTGCTCGATGGGCTTGCCCTCGAACAGGATGCGCCCGCCACTGGCCGGCTGCACGCCGGACAGGGTGCGCAGGAGCGTGGTCTTGCCGGCCCCGTTTGAGCCCACGAGCGCTACGATCTCTCCTGTCTTCACCGTCAGGCAGATGTCATGCAGCACCGTGATGCGGCCATAGGCGGAGGTCAGGCCTTCAACCGTGAGCACGATCCGCCTCCCGCGATCCATGGTCCCCGAGATAGGCGGCGATCACCGCCGGGTCGTTGCGCACCTCGCGCGGCGGGCCTTCCGCCAGGCGCTTGCCCTGGGCGAGCACCAGCACGCGGTCGGAAATCTTCATCACCAGCTTCATGTCATGCTCGATGAGCACCACGCCGATGCCACTCTTGGCGATCTCGCCGATGAGTTCGTCGATGGCTTCCGTCTCCACCGCATTGCAGCCGGCGGCGGGCTCGTCGAGGAGCAGCACCTTGGGATTGGCGGCCAGCGCCCGGGCGATCTCCAGCCGCTTCAGGGCGCCGTAGGGCAGGGAGCCGGCGGAAACATCCGCCACCTCCTTCAGGCCCACGCGCTCCAACAGGGCGAGGGCGGTGGCGCGGGTCGCCCGGTTCTGCCGCATGACGCTGGGCAGGCCGAGGAGATCCGCCAGGAAGCCGGTCTTCTCGGACAGGTGGCAGCCCACCATCACATTCTCCACCGCGCTCATGCGGAAGAAGACCTGGAGGTTCTGGAAGGTGCGCGACATGCCCCGGCGCGTCAGCAGATGCGGTGCAAGGCCGGTGACGCGCGCGCCGCCGAGCCGCACCTCGCCCCGGCTCGGCTTGTAGATGCCGGTCACGAGGTTGAAGAGCGTGGTCTTGCCGGCGCCGTTGGGGCCGATGATGGAGAAGACCTGGCCCGCCTCCACCTGAAAGCCCACCTTGTCGACCGCCACCAGGCCGCCGAAGGAAATGCCGATATCCTCCACTGCGAGCAGGCTCATGACACGCGCTCCAGCAGCCAGTTGCGGATGGTGGGCACGATGCCCGCGGGCAGGAAGATCATGAACACCATGATGAGCAGGCCCAGCACCGCCTGCTCATATTCCTGAAGGCCGGTGAGGGCCTGCGGCAGCACCACCAGGAAGGCGGCGCCCACCACGGCGCCCAGCACCGAGCCGAGGCCGCCGATGATGACCATGGCCACCAGCTCGATGGAGTGCATGAAGGAGGCGGCATCGGGGGTGATGAGGCCATTCATCAGCGCCAGCAGCCCGCCGGCGAACGCGGCATAGACGGCGCCGATGACGAAGGCGACGAGCTTCTTGGCGCCCACGTCCACGCCCGTGCCGGCCGCCGCCACCTCGCTGTCATGCAGCGCCTTCAGCGCCCGTCCCGTGGGGCTCGCGGCGATGTTGAGGGCGAGGAAGGCACCGATGAGAAGCGCACCGGCGGAAATCCAATACCAGTTCTGCGCCCCCGACACGCGCCAGCCGAACAGCGTCAGGCGTGCCACAGACATGCCGTCCGGCCCGCCGGTCACCGCGCTCTCGCTGTGGAGCACGAGGGCGATGATAACGCCGAAGCCGAGCGTGGCGATGGCGAGATAATAGCCTTTCAGCCGCAGGATGGGTCGGCCCACCAGGAAGGCGATGAGGCCGGACAGTGCCGCCCCCAGCACCAGGGACAAAAGCGGATGGAGCCCCAGATGCGCCGGGCCGATGGCCACCGCATAGGCGCCGATGCCGAGGAAGCCGGCATGGCCCAGGCTCACTTGGCCGGCATAGCCCATGAGGATGGTGAGGCCCAGGGCGGCGAGGGCGAAGATCCACACCAGGGCCGCCACCCGCAGATAGAAGGAGGAGGGGGCGATGAGGGGCACCAGCACCATGATAAGGGCCAGCACCAGGAGGGGCGAGAAACGGGCTTTGAGCGCGGCGGCCAGCATCACACGCGCTCCACGCTGCGGCCGCCGAACAAGCCGCGCGGCATGAAGAAGAGCACCAGCAGGATGACGAGGAAGGCCACCGCATCCTTGTAGGTGGAGGAGATGTAGCCGGCGCCGAACGCCTCCAGGAGGCCGATGAGCAAGCCACCCACCACCGCGCCCAGCGGATGGCCCATGCCGCCCACCATGGCGGCGGCAAAGCCCTTGAGGGCAAAGAGGGTGCCCACGTCGTAGCGGGTCAGGGTGATGGGCGTCACCACCACGCCGGCAATGGCGCCGATGGCGGCCGACACCCCGAAGGCGAGCGCCAGGATGATGGTGATATTGATGCCCACGAGGCGCGCGGCGAGCCGATTGGCGGCGGTGGCGAGCAGCGCCTTGCCGATCAGCGTCTTTTCCAGGAACAGATAGAGCCCCACGAACAGCACCAGCGCCGTGCCCACCACCCACAGGCTCTGGGGCAGGATGGTGGCGCCACCCACCGCGATGGGCGCATCGCCGGAAAAGGCGGGCAGGGAGTGGAACTGCTTATCGAACACCACCTGCGCCACGCCCTTGATGAAGATGGACGCGCCGATGGTGATCATGATGAGGGCGACGGGCGAGGCCCCGCGCGCCGGCTCGATGGCCAGGCGATGCAGCAGCAGCCCCACGATCACGGCGCCGAGAATGGCGATGAAGGCCGCCAGCGGCAGCGCGATGCCGGTCGCCGCCAGGAAGACGGTGCCCATGCCGCCGATCATCACGAAGTCGCCCTGGGCGAAATTGATGACGTCCGAGGCGTTGTAGATGAGGGTGAAGCCGAGGGCGACGAGCGCATAGACCGCGCCCACCGTTAGCCCGGAAAACACCAGTTGCAGGAACTCGGCCATAGGGGTGTCGGGTCCTGTTGGAAGCGGGTGGTGGATGTTTGGTGGGGCGGGTCGGGGCCTTGCCGCCCTTCGGACACGGGTGCGATCGGGGCGGGCTGACCCTCCAAGGCTCCGCCCGGCGCCCCCTCCGCCCGGCGCCCCCTCCCCAACCCTCCCCCGCTCTCGCGGGAGAGGGAGCTTGGCAGGACGGGGATCGGGTGCCGAGACTGGGCCGAACGTGTTCAATCCCGGCGGATTTCCCTCTCCCGCTTGCGGGGGAGGGCCAGGGAGGGGGAGGGCTGGGAACGGGCCCCCAAAAGCCTACTTGGCTTCCATCACCCAGTCGCCGCCCTTGATGACCAGCATGCGGAAGCTGTCCGTGCCAAGGCCCAGATGGTCGGTGGCGGACATGGTGTAGATGCCGGTCACGCCCACATAGTCCTTGGTGGCCTCGATGGCGTCGCGGATCTTCTGCGGGTCGGTGGACTTGGACTTCTCGATGGCGTTCACCAGGAGCTGGATGCCGTCGAAGCCGTAGCCGCCAAAGGTGGAGACGGGCTGGCCGGTGGCCTTTTCGTAAGACGCCTTGTAGGCCGCGCCGATGGCCTTCTGGCGATCGCTGTCGGGCAGCTTGTCCACCACCAGCAGAGCGGGGGCGGGCAGGCGCACGCCCTCGGCGGCGGGGCCGGCCAGGTCGATGAAGCTCTTGGAGGCGACGCCGTGGCTCTGATAGAGCGGCAGCGCGATGCCGAGCTGGGCATAATTGCGCGTCACGATGGCCGGGCCCTGGCCGAAGCCGGGATTGAGCACCGCCTGGATGCCGGCGGTGTTCTTGATCTTGTTGAGCTGGGGCGTCATGTCGGAATCGGTGGCGCCGTAATTCTCGTCCACCAGCACGGTGATGCCGTAGTCGCCGATCACCTTCAGGCACTGGGCGCGCATGGACTTGCCGAAGCCGTCCGTACCCGAGATCATGCCGATCTTGGTGATGCCCTTGGCCTTCATGTCCTCGAAGATCTTCTGGCACGCGGTCTTGTCCGTGTGCGGGGTCTTGAAGACGAAGGCCCGCACGGGCTCGACGATCTCGATGGCGCCGGCCAGCGAAATGAAGGGGATCTTGGCGTCCTCGAAGACGGGGATCATGGCCATGGTGGTGCCCGTGGTGGTGCCGCCCACCATGGCGATCACCTTGTCGTCTTCCACGAGGCGGGTGGCGAAGGTGCGCGCCTTGTTGGCATCGCCGCCATCGTCATAGAGCACCAGCTCCACCGGGCGCCCGAGCAGGCCGCCTTTCTTGTTCAGCTCTTCCACATAGAGCTTCAGCGTCTTGGCTTCCGGGTCGCCGAGAAAGGCGGCGGGGCCGGTGGCCGATACGACGGAGCCGATCTTCACGGGCTCGGCGGCAAAGGCGGAAGTGGAAAGCGCGGCAGCGAAGGCGGCAGCGCGCAGCGTCCACCGTCCGAAGACGGACATACCCATGTGGCGTTCCTCCAAAAGGTCCAGACCTGACCGTCGCAAGGGCGGGTTGGCCCGCCTCCAAGCGTCCGCCCACCCCAGGGGCCTTGCGGCCTGACCTTTGGGGAGGAGCGACGACTTCACTGTAAGATTAACCGACCGATTGGTCAATCATATCCGTGCGGATTTGATCGAGGTCAAAAACGCCGCGCAACGCAATTGATCGACCAGCCGGACAATCTTTGATATGCGGGATTTCAGCGCGCGCCGCGCCGGCCGTTGTGAGCGGCTCTCCCTTCGCGGCTGGCGTGCGCCTGAAGGTTGGGATTGGGAAACGGATGGCCCGCACACGCGCCCAGGATTACGACACCAAGCGGCTGGCGATCCTGCACAAATCGGCCGAGCTGTTCGCGCAGTTCGGCTATTCCGGCACCTCGATCACCATGATCGCGGATGCCTGCGGCGTCTCCAAGGCCTTGCTCTATCACTATTATCCCGACAAGGAAGCGCTGCTCTTCGACATCATCTCCGACCATCTGGACGCCCTCATCCAGGTGGTGGAGGAGGCGGCCGCCGGCGCGCGCGATCCGCAGGAGCGCCTGTTCGCCATTTCCGCCGGCCTGCTGGAGGCCTATCGGGATGCCGATTCGCAGCACCAGATCCAGATCGCCAACTTGAAGCTCCTGCCGCAGGAAAAGCAGGACGTGCTGCGCGAATTGGAGCGCGTGCTGGTGCGCATCTTCTCCGACGCGCTGGCCGAGGCGGTGCCGCAGGTGGGGCGGGGGCCGATGCTGAAGCCCCTGACCATGTCGCTCTTCGGCATGCTCAATTGGCACTATCTGTGGTTCCGGGACGGCAAAGGCCTCTCGCGCGCCGAATATGCGCGCCTCGTGACCACCTTGCTCCAGGCGGGGGCGCAGGAGGCGGTGGCTGTTGTCGGCACGCCCGCGCCGGCGGAGAGCGCGGGGCAGGGCGAGGTCACCGAGGCGAAGGCCGAGAGCAAGGCCGCGAAGGCGGCGGTTTCGCCCACTCCCGCGCCGTCCGCCAAGCCCCGCAAGCGCGCCGCGGCCCGGCCGCGCGCGGCAGCCTCGCGGGACTGAGGCCGGCCTCCCTCCACGCGCCGGCGTCTGACGGGTTCCGGTTCGGCCCTTCCAGCGCTATGGAGCATCCATGCCGGACGCCTCCTCGCCCACCCAAGCGGCGCTGAACCAGATCCTCGACCATGTGCGGGCCGAGCCCTCGCGCACCTGGTCCATCATCATCACCATCTATGGCGATGCCATCGTGCCGCGCGGCGGCAGCGTGTGGCTGGGCACGCTCTTGGCCTTCTTCAATGCCATGGGGATCGCCGACGGGGTGGTGCGCACGGCCGTCTCGCGCCTGGCCTCCGATGGCTGGCTGGAGCGCACGCGCATCGGCCGCAACTCCTTCTACCGACTGGCGGACAAGGGCCGCGAGACCTTCCGGCGGGCGAGCGCGCACATCTATGCCCAGCGTCCGCCGGACTGGCGCGGGCATTTCGAGATGCTGTTCCTGGATGGCATTTCCAGCCGCGAGGGCTTGCGCGAAGCCTTGTCCGATGCCGGCTTCGGCTCGCCGGCCGCGGGCGTTTGGATCGCGCCCGGCGGAGCGGCCGTGCCCAGCGAGGCGGCCGACAGCCTCCATGTGGAAGCCCGAGGCGGGCCGGATGAGGCGCGCACCCTGGCCGCCCGCGCCTGGCCGCTGGCCCAGACCGGCGAAGCCTATGGGCGTTTCCTGGCCGTCTTCGGTCCGCTCGGCGCGGCGCTGGCGGATGGTGGCGGCATGAGCGACCTCGACCGGCTGGTGGCGCGGGTTCTGCTCATCCATGAATACCGGCGCATCGTGCTGCGCGATCCGCTCCTGCCGGCCGAGATCCTGCCCGCCGATTGGCCGGGCGCGGCGGCCCGTGCCTTGTGCGCGGACATTTACGGCGCGCTGGTGGAGGGATCGGAGCGCTGGCTCGATGCCCATGGGGTGAACGAGCACGGCGCCCTTCCACCCCCGGCCGCAGACCTGCGGCGGCGCTTCCGGGCGTGACGCGCCGGCTCCGCGGGGCGGTCAGGTGTCCTTCGGCGGATCGATGTCCTCGATCAGCATCTTCGGCAGGATGAGGCCGAAGGCCATGGCCACCATCACCGCCACCGATGTGGTGCCGTAGACGGCGGCGGCCGTCAGCAATTGCGGCGCCGCGGCCGGGCCCGCATTGGCCATGCCGATCAGGGCGTCCGCCATGCGGAACACGAAGGAGCCCGGGATCAGCGACACCACCGAGGCGAAGGCGAAGGCCGCGAAGGGCAAGTGCAGGCGGTTGCTCAACGGCGTCACCACCGCGCCGACAAAGAGGCAGGCGACGAAGGACGAGAGCGCCGCGCCGCCCCCCATCGCAAGCACGCCCCAATGCAGCGCATGCGCCACCATGCCCACTGCCATGGGCAGAGGCAGCCAGCGCCAGGGCATGGAAAAGAAGGTGCCATAGGCGGCCACCGCGATGGCCGCCGCGATCATGTCCACCGGCAAGGCGACGCTGGCGCCGCCCGCTGTCAGGGGAATGCTCTGGCCGCCCACCGAGAGGCCCGCCAGCAGGCCCACCGTGATGAGCAGCACCAGGAGGCTGGCAAAGGCCAGGCGCTCGATGGCCAAGGGCACGCGCATGCGGGCGAGATCAATGGCCCCGTTCAGGAGATGGGGGCCCGGCACCAGCACCATGCAGGGGCAGAGCGCGATGACGAACACGGCGCTGGAGGGCAGCAGATGCCCGACCCCCACGGCAATGAGGCCGGCGAGAAAGGCGGCCGCCAGCGGCTGGGGCAGGGGCGTGGGCGCCACCCGCGCCAGCCACCGCCGGACGCACGCCCCGGCAAAGGCGCTGATGAAGACGAGGAGGATCGTGACGGGATCGGTGGCGCCGAAGATCACCGACAGCGCCGCAGCGCCGGCACCGGCAAGGCCGGCGAAGCGCAGCAGGGAGACGGGGGGCAGGTGCTCCACGTCCTTGATCCGGGCGAGGGCATCCGAGGGGCCAAGTGAACCGGCTCGCACCGCGTCCATCATCTTCAAGGTCTCGGTGACCTTGTGCATCTCCACGCCGGCGGGGATGGCGGGCACGATTTCCAGCCACTCGCCCCGCTCTGGCCGCTCGAACCGCAGCGCCACCTCGCCCCAACGGGCGCCGACCGAGAGCGTCAGGCCGAAATGGTCGGCGAGCCGCGTGAGGTTGCGGACCGTGCGCTCCGTGGTCTGTCCGTTGCAGAACAGAAGACGGGCGCAGGCGCGCAGCAGGGCGATGACCTCTTCCTCGCCGGCCGGCGATGCATCCCCCATAATCAGACCGCCGGATAGGCGGGCTGATAAGCCATGGCCTCGATATGGGCGGCGATGTCGGCGGGCCGTTCCACGCGGGCAAGGCCATTGTCGAAGATCCGCTCGGCAATGCGCGCGGCCACATGGAGGGAGGCGGCGCGGATGTCGTGCTGGGGCGGATAGATGAGGCCGCTGTCCAGCTCCTCTTGCGTCACCAGTTCGGCCACCGCCTGGGCGGCGACGATGAACATGTCCTGGGTGACGCGTGTGGCCTGGGTGGCCAGCACGGCCATGCCCATGGCCGGGAAGATATAGACGTTGTTGCCCTGGCCGGGGATGAAGGTCTTGTCGCCGAGCTTCACCGGCGGGAACGGGCTGCCCGAGGCAAAGATGGCCCGCCCTTCCGACCACTTATAGGCCTCTTCCGCCGTGCATTCGGAGCGCGAGGTGGGGTTGGAATAGGGGAAGATGATGGGCCGGGCATTGATCCTGGCCATGGCCTCGATCACCGCCTGATTGAACAGCTTGGGCACGGTGGAGACGCCCACAATGCCGGTGGGCTTCAACTGCTCGATGGCCTCGACGAACGAGCTGATCGCCGCATGGTCATGGGCGAAGGGCTTCTGGAAGTCGGCGACGTCGGTGCGCGAGGACACCATCAGGCCGTTAATGTCGAACAGCCAGCAGCGCGCCCGCGCCTCCTCGATGGTGGCGCCTTCCAGCACCATGGCCTCGCTGATCAGTTCGGCAATGCCGGTGGCAGCCGAGCCGCCGCCCAGGAACAGGAAGGTCTGGTCGGTAAGCTTCTCCTTGGAGATGCGCAGGGCGCCATAGATGCCCGCCACCGCCACCGCCGCCGTGCCCTGGATGTCGTCATTATAGGTGCAGGTGCGGTCCCTGTAGCGCTCCAGGATGGGCACAGCGTGGAAATTGGCGAAGTCTTCCCACTGGATGCAGCACTTGGGATAGAGCTCGGCGATGGCGGTGACGAATTCCTCGATGAAGGCGTCATACTCCGCCCCGCGCACCCGCTGCTGGCGCAGACCGAGATAAAGCGGGTCGTCCAGATAGGTGGCGTTGTTGGTGCCCACGTCCAGGGTGATGGGCAGCGTCATTTCCGGGGGCACGCCAGCGCACACCGTATAGAGGGCAAGCTTGCCCACCGGAATGCCCATGCCGTTCACGCCGAGATCGCCGAGGCCGAGGATGCGCTCGCCGTCGGTGACCACGATGAAGCGGATGTCCTTGTACGGCCAGTTGGCGATGAGGGACTTCAGCCGCCCCTTGGCGGTGATGGGCAGATAGAGGCCGCGCGTGGCGCGCAGGAAATGATCGAACTTCTGGCAGGCCTCGCCCACGGTGGGGGTATAGACCAGCGGCATGAAGGTGGCCGGGTCGGACATGAGCGTGGCGTAATAGAGCGTCTGGTTGCGGGCCTGGAGATCGCTCAGAAGCAGGTACTTTTGCAGGTCGTTATCGAGCTGCTCCAATTGCAGGTGCACGCGGGCGACCTGGGTCTCCAACGTATCGGCGCCGGGCGGCAGCAGGCCTTCGAGGCCGAGGCGCGCCCGGTCCTCCACGGCGAAGGCGCTGCCGCGATTGAGTTCGGAATCGTGCAGGAGGGAAAAGCCGGAAGCGGTCATGGAAGGCCCCAATGCTGTCCTTGGAAACGGGACGGGGCGGCCATGGAGCGGCCGCCCGGCAGGAAGTCACCGGCGCGGGGGAAAGAACGGGGCTCAGTCGCCCTCGTGCGCCACGTAGGGCTTCACCATCTTGGTCGGGTCCACCACGCGGTGGAACTCGTCCTCGGTGACATAGGCCAGTTCCAGCGCCGCCTCCTTCAGGGTGAGGTCGTTGTCCATGGCGTGGTGGGCGATCTTGGAGGCCTTGTCATAGCCGATCACCGGGGCAAGGGCCGTCACCAGCATCAGCGAGCGGTCCACATATTCGGCGATCTTCTTCAGGTTCGGCTTGGTGCCCTCAACCAGGAAGCGGCGGAAATTGGTGCAGCCGTCCGTGGCGAGCGTGATCGAGTTGCAGATGTTGAAGATCATCAGCGGCTTGTAGACGTTCATCTCCAGATAGCCGCTGGCGCCGCCAAAGCCCACCGCCACGTCATTGGCCATCATCTGCACGGCCAGCATGGTCAGTGCCTCGGCCTGGGTGGGGTTCACCTTGCCGGGCATGATGGAGGAGCCGGGCTCGTTCTCCGGGATGATCAACTCGGCAAAGCCAGCGCGCGGGCCGCACGACATGAGGCGGATGTCGTTGCCGATCTTGTAGAGTGAGGCGGCGAGCGTGCGCAGCGTGCCGGAGAACTGCACCAGCGCGTCATGGGCGCCCTGCACCGTGAACTTGTTGGGCGCGGTCACATAAGGCAGGCCGGTGAGGGCGGCAATCTCCGCCGCCACCGCCTCGGCAAAGCCGGGGGCGGCATTGATGCCAGTGCCCACCGCCGTGCCACCGAGCGCCAGGCGATAGACACCCTTCAGCGCGTCGTCGATGCGCTCCAGATCGTCGGTCAGCATGCCCGCATAGCCCGACCATTCCTGACCGAGCGTCAGGGGCGTGGCATCCTGCATGTGGGTGCGGCCGATCTTGACGATGTCCTTCCACTCCTCTGCCTTGGCGGTGATGGCATCGCGCAGAGCGGTGACGGCGGGGATGAGGCGCGTGGTGGCGTTCACGCCCACCGCCACATGCATGGCCGAGGGGAAGGAATCGTTGGAGGACTGGGACATGTTGACGTGGTCATTGGGATGGACCGGCGTCTTCGAGCCCAGCGGGTTGCCCGCCATCTGGCAGCAGCGGTTGGAGATCACCTCGTTCACATTCATGTTGAACTGGGTGCCCGAGCCGGTCATCCACACATGCAGCGGGAACATGTCGTGGTGCTGGCCGGCGAGGATCTCGTCGCAGGTGGCGGTGATGAGCTTGAATTGCTCGTCCGGCAGGCGCCCGCCTTTGTGGTTCGCCGCCGCCGCGCCCTTCTTGAGGGTGGCGTAGGCGGTGATCATCTCCCGCGGCATCAGGTCCTTGCCGATGCTGAAATGCTCCAGGGAGCGCTGCGTCTGCGCGCCCCAGAGCTTGTCGGCGGGAACCTGGACTTCGCCCAGGCTGTCGGTTTCGGTGCGCATCTCAGTCATGGGCCGCCCCCTTATTTATTGCATCCAGACTGCGCAGAATGGCGGCGGGATGCAAATGGCTCATGACGTCCCATGCAAGTGAAATTGCTTCCATTTCGGGTGCGATATGGGACGGTCCGAAACGGCCCCCGATAGGGCCGGCGATCAGACCTTCTTGACGAACTCCGCGCGCAGCACTAGGCCCTTGATGCCGGGATAGCGGCAGTCGATCTCCTGCGCGTCGCCGGTGAGGCGGATGGTCTTGATGACGGTGCCGCGCTTCAGCGTCTGGCCCGCGCCCTTGACCGTCAGGTCTTTGATCAGGGTCACGCTATCGCCGTCCTGCAGCAGGTTGCCCAGCGCGTCGCGCACCTCGACGCCGGAGCCGGCCTCAGCCTTCCGGGCGGCGGCATCCTCGGGGCTCAGCCATTCGCCGGTGGCTTCGTCATACACATAATCGCCTTCGGTGCTCATGGCGTCCTTCCAGGTTGCGGTGGGGCGCGGACCATACACGAGGCCGTGAAGCGAAAGCGAGGCCGGCGGCGGCATGGCAGCTTTCTCTTTCCGAGGCAGCATGCCGTGGACGTCTGCTGCGCGTGCCAACCGCCCAGCCCTCCCCCTCCCCAGCAAGCGGGAGAGGGGGCGGGACAGTGCAGGAGGGAGGCCGGCGGCTTGGTGCGGAGGTGTGCCGCCGGGCGCGCCAGCACCCCCTCTCCCGCGAAGCGGGGGAGGGCGGGGGAGGGGGCAGGGTCCTGCAAGGCCCGGAGTGGGCAAGGCTGGAATGCAAGGTGCGCCGGGCGGCAGTTCTGCGCCACCGGTCCTAAACATGTTACAAAAATCACTTGTGATCTTAAATTTCGTCACATATAATCCTTCCAAGATAGGGAGGACCGCATGTACACGCAGGCTCTCAACGCCAATCCCGACGCCAATGACCGCACGCTGGAAGATGCCGCGCTGCTCGCGCGCTTTCAGGCGCGCATCGACGATGAGCAGCGCATCGAGCCCAATGACTGGATGCCGGCCGCCTATCGCAAGACGCTGACCCGGCAGATTTCCCAGCATGCCCATTCCGAGATCATCGGCATGCTGCCCGAGGGCAACTGGATCACCCGCGCCCCCTCGCTCCGCCGCAAGGCGGCCCTGCTCGCCAAGGTGCAGGACGAGTGCGGCCATGGCCTTTATCTCTACGCGGCCGCCGAGACGCTGGGCACCTCGCGCGAGGAGCTGGTGGACCAGCTCCTCTCCGGCAAGGCGAAATATTCGTCCATCTTCAACTACCCGACCCTGACCTGGGCGGACATCGGCGCCATCGGCTGGCTGGTGGACGGCGCGGCGATCATGAACCAGATCCCGCTGTGCCGCTGCTCCTACGGCCCCTATGCCCGCGCCATGATCCGGGTGTGCAAGGAGGAATCCTTCCACCAGCGCCAGGGCTACGAGATCATGCTGACGCTGGCCAAGGGCAGCGCCGAGCAGAAGGAGATGGCGCAGGACGCGCTGAACCGCTGGTGGTGGCCCTGCCTGATGATGTTCGGCCCGCCCGATGCGGCCAGCCAGCATTCGGACGCCTCCACCCGCTGGAAGATCAAGCGCTTCTCCAATGACGAGCTGCGCCAGAAGTTCGTCGATGCCACGGTGCCGCAGGCCCATTATCTGGGCCTCACCCTTCCCGACCCGGATCTCAAGCTCAACGAAGAGACCGGCCACTGGGAGTACGGCGCCATCGACTGGGAGGAGTTCAAGCAGGTGATCGCCGGCAACGGCCCCTGCAACCGCGACCGCATGGCCGCCCGCCGCAAGGCGCACGACGATGGCGCCTGGGTGCGCGATGCCGCGCTCGCTTTCGCCGAGAAGCGCAAGGCCAAGGCCGCCGCCTGACCCAAGCACGACGCGCCCCCTCTCCCGCTTGCGGGGGAGGGTCGGGGAGGGGGAACGGTGGAGGGGGAAGGCTTTGGTGGATGGTGAGGGGCAGGGCTCCGCATGACATCGCCGGGCCTGCTCCCGGATGGCCCCCTCCCTCTCCCTCCCCCGCATTGCGGGAGAGGGGAGTTCCAGGTGGGGAGAGGGTGAGCGGGGCGAGAGTCCGGCGGCACCCGCACGAATAAACCAACGATGTCGCCGCCAAACGCAGTGAACGCCCCGAGCGACAGGTGGGGCCGTCTGCCAACAGGAGGAAACGCAATGCCCGTCAATGCCATCCCGCTCTGGGAAGTCTTCATCCGCTCGCGCAATGGCCTGGCCCACAAGCATGTGGGCTCGCTGCACGCGGCCGATGCCACCCTCGCCCTCCAGGCGGCCCGTGACCTCTACACCCGCCGTGGCGAGGGCCTGTCCATCTGGGTGGTCCCCTCCAATGCCATCACGGCCTCGGACCCGGCGGACAAGGACATGATGTTCGAGCCCACGGCCTCGAAGATCTACCGCCACCCCACCTTCTACGAAGTGCCCGAGGAAGTCGGACACATGTGAGCGGGCCCGGCACGTTCAGAAGAAGACAGGGCAAGGGAAACGGCAAGAGGACACATCATGGCCACCTCCAGCATCCAAGTGGCGGACATTCCGCTTGTGCGCTATCTGCTGCGCCGCGCCGACGATGCGCTGATCCTCGGCCATCGCCTCTCCGAATGGTGCGGGCATGCCCCCCTCATGGAAGAGGAGATGGCGCTCGCCAATATGGGCCTCGACCTCATCGGCCAGGCGCGCGCGCTTTATACCTATGCGGGCGAAGTGGAAGGCGCGGGCCATGACGAGGACGCCTTCGCCTATCTGCGCGGAGAGCGGGACTACCAGAACCTGCTCCTGGTGGAGCAGCCCAACGGGGACTTCGCGCGCACCATGGTGCGCCAGTTCTTCTATTCCGCCTTCATCGATCCCTATTGTCGGGCGCTGATGGGCTCGTCCGACGCGACGCTGGCCGCCATCGCCGCCAAGGCGGAGAAGGAAAGCGCCTATCATGTGCGCCATTGCGCCGAGTGGATCATCCGCCTCGGCGACGGCACGGCCGAGAGCCACAGGCGCGCCCAGGCGGCGGTGGACGAGCTTTGGGCCTTCACCGGCGAGCTGTTCGAGGTGGATGCCGCCGAGCGCGCCTTGATCGAGGCGGGCGTGGCGGTGGACCCCGAGCCGCTGCGGACCGGATTCAAGGCCAAGGTGGATGCGGTGCTCGCCGAGGCGACGCTGACCCTTCCCGCCGGCACCTGGATGCACAAGGGCGGGCGGCAGGGCCGACATTCCGAGCACCTCGGCCACCTGCTCACCGAGCTGCAATATCTCCAGCGCACCTTCCCCGGGGCGACCTGGTGAACCAGCCCCTCGGGGCGCTCTCCGGCACCGGAACCGGGCCGGAGGCGCGCCTCCTGGAGAGCGCCCGCGCCGTGGCGGGCCAGGTGACGGACCCGGAAATCCCGGTCCTCACCATCGCCGATCTCGGCGTGCTGCGGGACGTGCGGCTGGCGGATGGGCGGATCGAGGTGCTGATCACCCCCACCTATTCCGGCTGCCCGGCTATGAACATGATCGCGCTGGAGATCGAGCTGGCGCTGGAGAAAGCGGGGCTTGGCCCCGTCACCGTCAAGACGGTGCTCTCGCCCGCCTGGACCACCGACTGGATGAGCCAGGACGGCCGCGACAAGCTGCGCGCCTATGGCATCGCCCCTCCCGCCCAGGGGGGAGGGCGCCGGGCGCTGTTCGGCGAGGACCAAGTGGCCTGCCCCCAGTGTGGCGCCACCGACACGTCGGAGATCGCGGCCTTCGGCTCAACCTCCTGCAAGTCCCTGTGGCGCTGCAACGCCTGCCGGGAACCCTTCGACTATTTCAAATGCCATTGAACGGGAAACGCCATGTCCACCGCCATTGAGACCAATGCCGCGACCGGCGGCAGCCCGCTCGTTCCCCCCGTCGCGGGGCGCGCCGTGCCCAAGTTCCACGCGCTCACCGTGCGCGAGGTGCGCCGGGAGACGCCGGAGGCGGTGTCCATCACCTTTGCCGTGCCGGATGATCTGGCCGCCGACTTCGCGTTCGCGCCCGGTCAATATCTCACCCTGCGCACCACCATCGATGGGGAAGAGGTGCGTCGCTCCTATTCCATCTGCTCCGGGCCCGATGACGGCGAGTTGCGGGTGGCGGTGAAGCAGGTGGAGAGCGGGGTCTTCTCCGGCTGGGTGAATGCGAACCTTGCCGCCGGCGACACCATCGACGTGATGACCCCCACGGGCCGCTTCGGCCTGGAGGGTGATCCCGGCAATGGCCGCATCCATGTGGCCTTCGCGGCCGGCTCGGGCATCACGCCCGTCCTGTCCATCGCCCGCGGGGTGCTCTCGCGCGAGCCCGACAGCCGCTTCTATCTCTTTTACGGCAACCGCACGACCTCCGACATTTTGTTCCGCACGGAGTTGGAGGAGCTGAAGGATCGCTTCCTGGGCCGCCTCTCGGTGTTCCACGTGCTCTCGCGGGAAGAGCAGGACCTGCCCGTGCTGAACGGACACCTCGATGGGGAGAAGGTGCGCCTGCTGCTCACCGCCATGGTGCCGGCCGCCGCCGTGGACCATGCCTTCGTCTGCGGCCCGACCGCCATGATCGACGAACTGGAAGGCACGCTGAAGGATCTCGGCCTGCCGCCGGAAAAGGTGCATGTGGAGCGCTTCGTCTCCGCTTATGGCGGCAAGCCGCGCGTGAAGCCCGTCATTGTCCCGGAAGCCGCCCCCGCGCATGTGGCCTCCCTCATCGTCGACGGCAAGCGCCGCGACGTGCCGGTGGCGGAAGGCGAGGCGATCCTCGACGCGGCGCTGCGGGCTGGCATGGACCTTCCCTTCGCCTGCAAGGGCGGCATGTGCTCCACCTGCCGCGCCAAGGTGGTGGAGGGCTCCGCCGAGATGGACCTCAATTATTCGCTGGAAGGCTGGGAGCTGGAGGCGGGCTTCATCCTCACCTGCCAGGCCCACCCCACCAGCGCGCGGGTGGTGATCGATTTCGATCAGATGTAGGCAGAAGGGCATTGGCGGGGCGCTCACGTGCTCTGCCCTTGCATCCAGGGCGCTCATCCGATAAGGAGGCGCCTCCCTTGAGGGTGCCTTGCATCTTCTGGGGAATGCGGACGGGGAGGCATCCCCGCACGTGGCGTGGGAGGTGAGGCGGGCGTTTCGCCACGCACCTCCAAGATCCAGACCACGCATTCCTGGCCGGCTGGCCCGCACCTGCGGGCTTTTCGGCGTTTCACGGGAGTTTAAGATGGCGAAGAAGATTACCGGTTACGTCAAGCTGCAGGTTGCGGCTGGCAGCGCCAACCCGGCGCCGCCCATCGGCCCCGCGCTCGGTCAGCGCGGCCTGAACATCATGGAATTCTGCAAGGCGTTCAATGCCGCCACGCAGAAGGAAGAGAAGGGGATGCCGATCCCCGTCGTGATCACGGTCTACCAGGACCGTTCCTTCACCTTCGAGCTGAAGACCCCTCCGGTCTCCTACTTCCTCAAGAAGGCCGCCGGCCTCGAGACGAAGAAGAAGCCCGGCTCCGGCTCCAAGACCCCCGGCAAGGGTGCGACCGTCGGCAAGGTGACCCGCGCCCAGATGGTCGAGATCGCCGAGAAGAAGATGAAGGATCTGAACTGCGACACCGTTGAGTCCGCGCTTCAGATGATCGAAGGCTCGGCCCGCTCCATGGGCCTCCAGGTTCAGGGGTGAGCATCATGGCGAATCACGGCAAGCGCGTCCGCGCCACCCGCGAGGGTATTGATCGCACCAAGCTCTATTCTCTGGATGAGGCGCTCGCCCTCCTGAAGGAGCGCACCACCGCCAAGTTCGACGAGACCATTGAGGTCGCGATCAATCTGGGCGTGGATCCCCGTCATGCGGACCAGATGGTCCGCGGCGTCTGCAACCTGCCCAACGGCTCGGGCCGCACGGTGCGCGTGGCGGTGTTCGCCCGTGGCGCCAAGGCGGACGAGGCGAAGGCCGCCGGGGCTGACATTGTCGGCGCCGAGGACCTGCTGGAGACCATCCAGGGCGGCACGATCGACTTCGATCGCTGCATCGCCACCCCCGACCTGATGCCGCTCGTCGGCCGCCTCGGCAAGGTGCTCGGCCCGCGCGGCCTGATGCCGAACCCGAAGGTCGGCACCGTGACCATGGACGTGAAGGGCGCCGTCGCTGCCGCCAAGGGCGGCGCGGTGGAGTTCCGCGTCGAGAAGGCCGGTATCATCCACGGCGGTATCGGCAAGGCCTCCTTCGCGCAGGACAAGCTGGCCGAGAACATCCGCGCCTTCGTGGACGCGGTTGTGAAGGCCAAGCCCACCGGCGCCAAGGGCACCTATGTGCAGCGCGTGGCGGTGTCGTCCACCATGGGCCCGGGCATCAAGGTGGAGCCCTCCACCGTTCTGGTCGCCTGATCGGACGAGAATCGCCCACCCGCGATTCTGTGTGAGCATTTGAAAGGCCGGGCCCTGCGCCCGGCCTTTCTGCATTTGCGGGCTGCGGCGGAAGCGGGTCGGCGCCGCCGGGGGTGCTGCGCGGAATCCTTGCCCCAAAAGCCTTTGCGCCGCCGTTCGGGCGCGCCTTGCGAAGCCGGGGAGGGGCGGGGCGGCTGTAACAGGACGGCTTCCGCGTCAAGAGAAAAAAGTGCGGGAGGGCGTGACAAGCCGGCCTTGACCTTATATAAGCCCTGTTCCCGCGTTGCCGAAAGGCGAGGCGGGCTTATGGCTTCCACGCCGGAGACGGCGTCGGAGGGGCTGGAAGGGTTCGCCCTCCCGGCCTTTATGTTCGTCTGACTCTCAGGTTTCGGCCGAGGAGGCGGGCGGGCAGAAGTCCTGTCCGAGACTGCAGGCGCCACGCTTGTGCGTGGCTTAATCCTCGCCAGACCTTCCGCCCGGAAGGTCCCCTGGAGGGCCAGCATAGACGGGGAAGACGGATTTCGCGCGGCGGCCTTGAGCCTGCCGCAACAGATCGGTTCGAACCAGCACCTTGTGGCCGGTGACCCGGATCCGAGGGGACAGGGCATTGAGCGTCGCGCGTTCCGCGAGCGGCATGTCCAATGGGCAGGTCACTTGCGTTCGGGCGGCAAGGTGCAACCGGTGGAGCCAGTCTCTGGTTCCGCCACAGGCTTAAAGAGAGCCAGACGTGGATCGAGCGGAAAAACAAGAGCTCGTCACGACGCTCGCCGAAGTGTTCAAGACCACTTCGGTCGTCGTGGTGGCCCACTATTCCGGCCTCACCGTGGCCCAGATGTCGAAGCTTCGTCGACAGATGAAGGCCGAGGGTGCGACCGTGAAGGTGGCGAAGAACCGCCTCGCCAAGATCGCTCTGGAAGGCTCCGACGTCGCCCATGTGGCGTCCCTTCTGAAGGGACCCACCATCATCGCTTATTCGAGCGATCCGGTGGCGGCGCCGAAGGTTGCCGTCGAGTTTGCCAAGGGTAACGACAAGTTCGTCATCCTCGGCGGCGCGATGGGCAAGACGGCCCTCAATGCTGACGGTGTGAAGGCGCTCGCCACCATGCCGTCCCTTGACGAGCTGCGTGCGAAGCTGGTCGGCCTCATCCAGGCCCCGGCTACCAAGATCGCCCAGCTCACCACGGCGCCTGCTGCGAAGCTCGCGCGCGTGTTTGGGGCCTATGCCAAGCAGGACGAAGCCGCGTGAGGCGGTTGGATCTCGCAAACCTGAATTTCGAACCTATCTAGAAAGAAACGACAATGGCTGATCTGACCAAGCTCGTTGACGAGCTGTCCTCCCTGACCGTTCTCGAGGCCGCCGAGCTCGCGAAGCTCCTCGAGGAGAAGTGGGGCGTTTCCGCTGCTGCCGCCGTCGCGGTTGCGGCTGCCCCCGGCGCGGCTGCTGCCGCTCCGGCCGTCGAAGAGCAGACCGAGTTCACCGTGGTGCTCGCGGCTGCCGGCGACAAGAAGATCGAGGTCATCAAGGAAGTCCGCGCCATCACCGGCCTGGGCCTCAAGGAAGCCAAGGATCTGGTCGAAGGCGCGCCCAAGCCCGTCAAGGAAGGCGTGTCCAAGGACGAAGCCGAGAAGCTCAAGGCCCAGCTCGAGAAGGCTGGCGCCAAGGTCGAGCTCAAGTGAGCTTTTGAAAGTGGGCGGCCCCGGTTTCCGGGGCCGCCTGTTTCGCCGTTCATGGACGGCGGATGGGACGAGGGGGACGGCTCTCCGGACGGCCTGAAGGGGCAGGCGGTCCGGAGAGCCGTCGCGGCTTGGAAAGGGATGGCGCTTCGCCCCCACCTTTCCGGCCGGACGGTGTGGGGTCGATGGGCCGGCACGGCTGCTTTCCTTGCAGGAGAGCGTCCAGGAGGGCCGGACCCCAAGGACCAGGACGGACGAGGATCGAGATGGCGCAAACGTTCACCGGTCGCAAGCGGATCCGCAAATTCTTCGGCAAGATCAAGGAAGTCGCTGAGATGCCGAACCTCATTGAGGTTCAGAAGGCGTCCTATGACCAGTTCCTGCAGATCGAAGAGCCGAAGGGCGGGCGCGCGGACGACGGTCTCCAGGCCGTGTTCAAGTCGGTATTCCCCATCTCCGACTTTTCCGGCGCCGCCATGCTGGAGTTCGTGCGCTACGAGTTCGAGCCCCCGAAATATGACGTGGACGAGTGCCGCCAGCGCGGCATGACGTTTGCTGCCCCGCTGAAGGTCACGCTGCGCCTCATCGTGTTCGATGTGGACCCGGACACCGGCGCCAAGTCCGTGAAGGACATCAAGGAGCAGGACGTCTATACCGGCGACATCCCGCTCATGACCATGAACGGCACGTTCATCGTCAACGGCACCGAGCGCGTCATCGTCTCCCAGATGCACCGCTCGCCGGGCGTCTTCTTCGACCATGACAAGGGCAAGACCCATTCCTCGGGCAAGCTCCTTTTCGCGGCGCGCATCATCCCCTATCGTGGGTCCTGGCTCGATATTGAGTTCGACGCCAAGGACATCGTCTATGCGCGCATCGACCGTCGCCGCAAGATTCCGGTGACGAGCCTGCTCTATGCGCTCGGCCTCGACGCGGAAGAGATCCTGGATACCTTCTACCAGAAGATCCAGTATTCCCGCGCCAAGGACGGCTGGCGCATGCCGTTCGATCCCAAGCGGATGAAGGGCTACAAGGCCGTCTCCGACATGGTGGACGCGGACACCGGCGAAGTGGTGGTCGAGGCCGGCAAGAAGCTGACCGTGCGCGCCGCCCGCCAGCTCGCCGAGAAGGGCCTGAAGGCCCTCAAGATCTCCGACGAGGAGATGATCGGCCAGTATATCGCCGAGGACCTCGTGGACGCCGCCACCGGCGAGATCCATGCGGAAGCGGGCGACGAGGTCACCGAGAAGCTGCTCAAGCTTCTCGAGGAAACCGGCTATAACGACATCCCGATCCTCGACATCGACCACGTGAACACGGGTGCCTACATCCGCAACACGCTGTCGGCCGACAAGAACATGACCCGCGAGGATGCCCTCTTCGACATCTATCGCGTGATGCGCCCGGGCGAGCCGCCGACGCTCGACAGCGCCCAGGCCATGTTCCACTCGCTGTTCTTCGATGCCGAGCGCTATGACCTCTCCGCGGTCGGCCGCGTGAAGATGAACATGCGCCTGGACCTGGACTGCCCGGACACCGTGCGCGTGCTGCGCCGCGAGGACATCCTCTCGGTGATCCGCACCCTGGTGGAGTTGCGCGACGGCAAGGGTGAGATCGACGACATCGACCATCTCGGCAATCGCCGGGTGCGCTCGGTCGGCGAGCTCATGGAGAACCAGTACCGCGTCGGCCTGCTGCGCATGGAGCGCGCCATCAAGGAGCGCATGTCGTCCGTCGACATCGATACCGTGATGCCGCAGGACCTCATCAATGCGAAGCCGGTTGCGGCGGCGGTGCGCGAGTTCTTCGGTTCCTCGCAGCTCTCGCAGTTCATGGACCAGACCAACCCGCTCTCCGAGATCACCCACAAGCGCCGCCTCTCGGCGCTTGGCCCGGGCGGTCTGACCCGCGAGCGGGCGGGCTTCGAGGTGCGCGACGTGCACCCGACCCACTATGGCCGCATCTGCCCCATCGAGACGCCGGAAGGCCCGAATATCGGCCTGATCAACTCGCTGGCGACCTTCGCCCGCGTCAACAAGTACGGCTTCATCGAGGCCCCCTACCGCAAGGTGGTGGACGGGCATGTGACCGACGAGGTGGTCTATCTCTCCGCCATGGAGGAGGGGAAGTACTACGTCGCGCAGGCCAACATCCCGCTCGATGCCAATGGCAAGTTCGAGGAAGACCTGGTGGTCTGCCGCCATGCGGGCGACGTGCTCCTGGTGTCGCCAGACCGCGTCGACTTCATGGACGTGTCGCCCAAGCAGTTGGTGTCCGTTGCCGCCGCGCTGATCCCGTTCCTTGAGAACGACGACGCGAACCGCGCGCTCATGGGCTCCAACATGCAGCGTCAGGCCGTGCCGCTGGTGCGCTCGCAGGCGCCGCTGGTGGGCACCGGCATGGAAGCCGTGGTCGCCCGCGACTCGGGCGCGGCCATCGCCGCCCGCCGTACCGGCGTGGTGGACCAGGTGGACGCCACCCGTATCGTTATCCGCGCCACGGAAGAGACCGACGCCTCCAAGTCCGGCGTCGACATCTACCGGCTGATGAAGTTCCAGCGCTCCAACCAGTCCACCTGCATCAACCAGCGTCCGCTGGTGCGTGTGGGTGACCAGGTGCGCCGCGGCGACATCATCGCCGACGGCCCGTCCACGGAGCTGGGAGAGCTGGCGCTGGGCCGGAACGTGCTCGTCGCGTTCATGCCCTGGAACGGCTACAACTTCGAAGACTCGATCCTGCTCTCGGAGAATATCGTCAAGGACGACGTGTTCACCTCGATCCATATCGAGGAGTTCGAGGCGATGGCCCGCGACACGAAGCTCGGGCCGGAGGAAATCACCCGCGACATTCCCAACGTCTCGGAAGAGGCGCTGAAGAATCTCGACGAGGCGGGCATCGTCTATATCGGCGCGGAAGTGCGCGCCGGCGACATCCTGGTGGGCAAGATCACCCCCAAGGGCGAAAGCCCGATGACGCCTGAAGAAAAGCTCCTGCGCGCCATCTTCGGCGAGAAGGCCGCCGACGTGCGCGACACCTCGCTCCGCCTGCCTCCGGGCACGACGGGCACGGTGGTGGAAGTGCGCGTGTTCAACCGCCACGGTGTCGACAAGGACGAGCGTGCGCTGGCCATCGAGCGCGAGGAGATCGAGCGTCTCGCCAAGGACCGCGACGACGAGCAGGCGATCCTCGACCGCAACGTCTTCGGGCGCCTGTCCGAGATGCTTTCGGGCAAGCCGGGCATTGCCGGTCCCAAGGGCTTCAAGAAGGACACGGAAATCACCAAGGAGCTGCTGGGCGATACCCCGCGCTCGCAGTGGTGGCTGTTCGCGGTGGCCGACGACACCCTCATGGGTGAGATTGAGGCCATGCGCGCCCAGTATGACGAGTCCAAGAAGCGTCTTGAGCAGCGCTTCCTCGACAAGGTCGAAAAGCTCCAGCGCGGCGACGAGCTGCCTCCGGGCGTGATGAAGATGGTCAAGGTCTTCGTCGCGGTGAAGCGCAAGATCCAGCCCGGCGACAAGATGGCGGGCCGTCACGGCAACAAGGGCGTGGTTTCGCGCATCGTCCCCGTGGAAGACATGCCGTTCCTTGAGGACGGCACCAATGTGGACATCGTGCTGAACCCGCTGGGCGTGCCGAGCCGCATGAATGTGGGCCAGATCCTCGAGACCCATCTGGGCTGGGCCTGTGCGGGCCTTGGTCGCCAGGTGGCTGCGGCGGTCGACGCTTATTATGCGGCGCACGACGAGGCCAAGCTGCGTGGCGCGCTCGAGACCGTCTACGGCAAGGCCGAGATCGAGCCGCTGAAGCAGAACGAGCTGATCGAGCTGTCGGAGAACCTGCGCAAGGGTGTCCCCATGGCCACCCCGGTGTTCGACGGCGCCCGCGAGGCCGACATCGAGGCGCAGCTGGAGAAGGCGGGCCTCAACCCGTCCGGCCAGTCCACCCTCTATGACGGACGCACCGGCGAGCCCTTCGACCGTAACGTGACGGTCGGCTACATCTACATGCTGAAGCTGCATCACCTGGTGGACGACAAGATCCACGCCCGCTCCATCGGCCCCTACTCGCTCGTCACCCAGCAGCCGCTGGGCGGCAAGGCGCAGTTCGGCGGCCAGCGCTTCGGCGAAATGGAAGTGTGGGCGCTGGAGGCCTATGGCGCGGCCTACACCCTGCAGGAGATGCTCACCGTGAAGTCGGACGACGTCGCCGGCCGCACCAAGGTCTACGAGGCCATCGTGCGCGGCGAGGACACGTTCGAGAGCGGCATCCCCGAGAGCTTCAACGTGCTGGTGAAGGAAATGCGCTCGCTCGGCCTGAACGTCGAGCTGGTGAATTCCAAGACCGGGCGCAACGTCGCCCCCGGCACCCGCGAGAACCTGCCCGCGGCCGAATAAGGCCGCGTTCATCCAAGGGCGCAGGCGGTGAGCCTGCGCCGCCGCGATGTGACACGATTTTTCCGGCCGGTCCCCCTCAGGCGGCATGAGGGGGCCACCCGGCCGAGCCGAAGGAGACGGCGATGAATCAAGAGGTGATGAATCTCTTCAATCCGGCGACCCCGGCTCCGACCTTTGATCAGATCAAGATCTCGATCGCGAGCCCCGAGAAGATCGCCTCCTGGTCCTATGGCGAGATCAAGAAGCCTGAGACCATCAACTACCGGACCTTCAAGCCCGAGCGCGACGGCCTGTTCTGCGCGCGCATCTTCGGGCCCATCAAGGACTATGAGTGCTTGTGCGGCAAGTACAAGCGCATGAAGTACAAGGGCATCATCTGCGAGAAGTGCGGCGTCGAGGTCACCCTTTCGCGCGTGCGCCGCGAGCGCATGGGCCATATCGAGCTGGCCGCGCCCGTCGCCCATATCTGGTTCCTGAAGTCCCTGCCGAGCCGCATTGGCCTGCTGCTCGACATGACGCTCAAGGACCTGGAGCGCATCCTTTATTTCGAATATTTCGTGGTGCTTGAGCCGGGCCTGACCCCCCTCAAGTATCGCCAGCTTTTGTCCGAGGACGACTATCTGCGCGCCCAGGACGAGTATGGCGAGGACAGCTTCACCGCCATGATCGGCGCGGAAGCCATCCGCGAGCTGCTGCGCTCCATGGACCTGGAAAAGATCGCCGCCGACCTGCGTGTGGAGATTTCCGAGGCCACCACCGAGCTGAAGCCCAAGAAGCTCGCCAAGCGCCTGAAGATCGTCGAGGCCTTCCAGCTCTCCGGCAACAAGCCGGAATGGATGATCCTCACCCATGTGCCGGTGATCCCGCCGGACCTGCGTCCGCTCGTCCCGCTGGACGGTGGCCGGTTCGCCACGTCGGACCTGAACGATCTTTATCGCCGCGTCATCAACCGCAACAACCGCCTGAAGCGCCTCATCGAGCTGCGCGCGCCGGACATCATCATCCGCAACGAGAAGCGCATGCTTCAGGAAGCGGTGGATGCGCTGTTCGACAACGGCCGCCGCGGCCGCGTCATCACGGGTGCCAACAAGCGCCCGCTGAAGTCGCTCGCCGACATGCTCAAGGGCAAGCAAGGCCGGTTCCGCCAGAACCTGCTCGGCAAGCGCGTCGACTATTCCGGCCGCTCCGTGATCGTGGTGGGTCCCGAGCTCAAGCTGCACCAGTGCGGCCTGCCTAAGAAGATGGCGCTCGAGCTGTTCAAGCCCTTCATCTATGCCCGCCTCGATGCCAAGGGCCATTCGGCCACCGTCAAGCAGGCCAAGAAGCTGGTGGAGAAGGAGCGTCCCGAGGTTTGGGATATCCTGGACGAGGTCATCCGCGAGCATCCCGTGATGCTCAACCGCGCCCCGACGCTGCACCGCCTCGGCATCCAGGCCTTCGAGCCGGTGCTGATCGAGGGCAAGGCGATCCAGCTTCACCCGCTGGTCTGCTCGGCCTTCAACGCGGACTTCGACGGCGACCAGATGGCCGTGCACGTTCCCCTCTCGCTGGAAGCCCAGCTTGAGGCGCGCGTGCTCATGATGTCCACCAACAACATCCTGCATCCGGCGAACGGCGCGCCCATCATCGTGCCCTCGCAGGACATCGTGCTGGGTCTCTATTATCTGTCCATCATGCGCGACAACGAGCCCGGCGAGGGCATGGCGTTCGCGGACATGGGCGAGATCGACCACGCGCTGGCGGCCAAGTCCATCACGCTGGCCACCAAGATCCGCGGCCGCTACATCGGCGTGGATGCGGACGGCAACAAGGTCTCCAAGATCTACGAGACCACGCCTGGCCGCATGAAGATCGGCGAGCTGCTGCCTAAGCACCCGAAGGTTCCCTACGACGTCGTCAACAAGCTGATGACGAAGAAGGAAATCTCCAACATGATCGACGCGGTGTACCGTCACTGCGGTCAGAAGGAGAGCGTGATCTTCTGCGACCGGATCATGGCGCTGGGCTTCTACAACGCTTTCCGGGCCGGCATTTCCTTCGGCAAGGACGACATGGTCGTGCCGAAGAAGAAGTGGGACCTGGTGGAAGAGACTCGTGCCCTGACGAAGGAGTACGAGCAGCAGTACAATGACGGCCTGATCACCCAGGGCGAGAAGTACAACAAGGTCGTCGATGCGTGGGGCAAGTGCACCGACCGCATCGCCGACGAGATGATGAAGGAAATCTCTTCGGTCAAGAAGGACCCGAAGACGGGCCGGGACAAGCAGATCAATTCGATCTACATGATGTCCCACTCCGGAGCGCGTGGGTCGCCCGCGCAGATGAAGCAGCTTGCCGGCATGCGTGGCCTCATGGCCAAGCCGTCGGGCGAGATCATCGAGAGCCCGATCATCTCGAACTTCAAGGAAGGCCTGACCGTGATGGAGTACTTCAACTCCACCCACGGCGCGCGTAAGGGCCTTGCCGACACCGCTCTGAAGACGGCCAACTCAGGCTATCTCACCCGTCGTCTCGTCGACGTGGCGCAGGATTCCATCATCACCGAGCGCGATTGCGGCTCGACGAATGGCATCCACATGCGCGCCATCGTCGACAGTGGACAGGTGGTGGCTTCGCTCGCCTCCCGTGTCCTCGGCCGTACCGCCGTGGAAGACGTGGTCGAGCCGGCCACCGGCGCCATCATCGTGCCCAAGGGGCAGATGATCGAGGAGCCGCACATCGATCGGATCAACAAGTCTGGCATCCAGGAAATCAAGATCCGGTCGGTGCTGACCTGCGAGACTCGCAACGGCGTGTGCGGCACCTGCTATGGGCGCGATCTGGCCCGTGGCACGCCCGTCAACATGGGCGAGGCGGTTGGTGTCATCGCGGCGCAGTCCATCGGCGAGCCGGGCACCCAGCTCACCATGCGCACCTTCCATATCGGCGGCGCCGCCCAGCTGGCGGACTCGTCTTTCGTGGAGAGCAACTTCGAGGGCACCATCCGCATCCGCAACCGCAACGTGGCGCGGAACTCGGATGGCGACCTCATCGTCATGGGCCGCAACCTCGCGGTGGTGATCGTCGATGTGGACGGCACCGAGCGCGCGGTGAACCGCGTCCAGTACGGCTCGCGCCTGAAGGTGGACGAGGGCGACACGGTGAAGCGCGGCCAGCGCATCGCCGAGTGGGACCCCTACACCCGTCCCATTCTCACCGAGGTGGACGGAACCGTTGGCTTCGAGGACCTGGTCGAAGGCCAGTCCATGAACGAGGCCATCGACGAGGCCACCGGCATCGCCAAGCGCGTGGTCACGGACACCCGTGCCGTGCGCGGCGCGGACCTGCGTCCCGCCATCATCATCAAGGGTGGCGACGGCAAGGTCATCAAGCTGGCCCGCGGCGGTGACGCCCGCTATGCCCTGCCCGTGGAAGCCATCATCTCGGTGGATCCCGGCCAGAGCATCAGGGCCGGCGACGTGGTGGCCCGCGTGCCCATGGAAAGCGCCAAGACCCGCGACATCACGGGCGGTCTGCCGCGCGTGGCGGAGCTGTTCGAGGCCCGTCGTCCGAAGGATGCCGCCATTATCGCGGAAGTCTCCGGCACGGTCCGCTTCGGCCGCGACTACAAGAACAAGCGCCGCCTCACCATCGAGCCGTCTGACGGCGGGGATACGGTCGAGTACCTGATCCCCAAGGGCAAGCACATCCATCTCCAGGACGGCGACGTGGTGGAGAAGGGCGACTTCCTGGTGGACGGCAACCCGGCGCCGCACGACATCCTGGCGATCAAGGGCGTGGAAGAGCTTGCGGCCTTCCTCGTCAACGAGATCCAGGAGGTCTACCGGCTCCAGGGCGTGAACATCAACGACAAGCACATCGAAGTCATCGTCCGCAACATGCTCCAGAAGGTGGAGATTGACGACGCGGGCGAGACCGACTTCCTGGATGGCGAGCAGGTGGATCGCATCGAGTTCGTCGAGGCCAACGAGAAGGCTGTGGAAGAGGGCAAGAAGCCCGCGACCGGCCATCCCGTGCTCCTCGGCATCACGAAGGCGAGCCTCCAGACCCGCTCCTTCTTCTCCGCGGCCTCCTTCCAGGAGACCACCCGCGTCCTCACGGAAGCGGCGGTCAACGGCAAGGTGGACCCGCTGGAAGGCCTCAAGGAGAACGTCATTGTCGGCCGCCTCATCCCGGCCGGCACCGGCGCCCAGATGAACCGTCTGCGTGCCGTGGCGAACTCCCGCGACGACCTCATCGTCGCCACTCGCGAGCAGTCCGAAGGTGGGCAGCCGATGGTGGAAGGCCCGCTCGACGCGGCGGAGTGAGACCGGGCGCACGCCCAGACGACAAAGCAGAAGGCCGTTCCGCGAGGGACGGCCTTTTTGCTTTCGGGCTCCCTTTGCTGGTCTTCGATGCCCTTTGGTGCAGGTGCACCTGTCCGTTCACGCCAGCCCGCGCGGGAAAGCCAGGGACCGCCGGCGCACGGCTTTGGGCTTGACCTGATTTACGGCTGCAGGTTATCTGCGGTTATTGCTGCGCTGCAATGAAGGTGCGGTCATTCGTACGGACCCGGTGAAATCCCGGGTGGCTATTCCGGCCGCCAATCCGCCGGACAACAACACACATGAGCCAATCGCGCCCTGTGGCGCCATGTGCGGTGCCATGTGCCTTGTTGTGGAAATTTCCATGTCATCAGGATTGTCTTCTTATGGCCGCCAATGGTTCAGCGGCCTGGCCGCCGCGCGGCGTGATGCCTTAGCCGGCATCGTCGTCGCCCTCGCGCTCATTCCCGAGGCCATCGGCTTTTCGCTGATCGCAGGTGTGGATCCGCGCGTGGGCCTTTATGCCTCGGTGGCCATCGCCATTGTCATCTCCTTCACCGGCGGACGGCCGGGCATGATTTCAGCGGCCACGGCGGCCGTGGCTGTGCTGGTCGGTCCCCTGGTGCGGGATCACGGCGTCGAATATCTCTTCGCCGCCACCATTCTCATGGGCCTGATCCAGATGCTTGCGGGGTTGGCGCGGCTCGACCTGCTGATGCAGTTCGTCTCGCGTTCGGTGATCACCGGCTTCGTCAATGCGCTGGCTATTCTGATCTTCCTGGCCCAGGTCCCGCAACTGACCCATGTGGGCTGGCAGACCTATGGGATGGTCGGCGGGGGGGTGGCCATCATCTATCTGTTTCCCCGCCTCACCACGACGGTGCCATCGCCCCTGGTGGCCATCCTGGTCCTGTCTGCGCTGAGCATGGGCCTGGGCCTGCCCGTGAACACAGTGGGCGACATGGGGCACCTGCCGGAGGGGTTGCCGAGCCTCGCGCTGCCGCAGGTGCCGCTCACCCTGGAGACGCTTCGGATCATCGCGCCCTATGCGGTGACCATGGCCGCCGTCGGGCTGCTGGAATCCCTGCTGACGGCCCAGATCGTGGATGACATGACCCATACCGACAGCGACAAGCGCCGCGAATGCCTCGGCCAGGGGGGCGCGAACATCGTGGCGGCGTTGTTCGGCGGCATGGGTGGCTGCGCCATGATCGGGCAGTCGGTCATCAACGTGACGTCCGGCGGCCGGGGGCGGCTGTCCACCTTCGTTGCCGGTGCCTTCCTCTTGTTCCTGCTGGCCGTGCTCGGCCCCTATGTGGGCCGCATCCCCATGCCGGCGCTGGTGGCCGTGATGATCATGGTGTCCATCGGCACCTTCAGCTGGAACTCGCTGCTCAATCTGCGCCGCCATCCGCCCACCTCCTCGGTGGTGATGCTGACCGTGGTCGTGGTGGTGGTGGCCACCCATGATCTTTCACTCGGCGTGCTCGCTGGCGTGCTGCTGTCCGGCATCTTCTTCGCCGGCAAGGTCCAGCGCATGTTCGCGGTGGAACGCCTCGCGCCCGAGGCGGGGGAGGGGGTGGTCTATCGGGTGACGGGCCAGATTTTCTTCGCGTCGGTGCATCGCTTCACGCGGGCCTTCCACACCGGGGAGACCGCGCCGAACGTGACCATTGATGTCTCGTCCGCCCATTTTTGGGACATCTCCGCCGTAGCGGCGCTCGACAAGATCGTCGCACGCCTGCGGGCGGAGGGACGGCGGGTGGAGGTGGTTGGCTATAACCGCGCCAGCGCCGACCTGATCGACCGCTTCGCGCTCCACCACAAGACCGGCGTGGAAATGGGCGTGGTGCCCCATTGAGGATGTGCACAGGGTCCGCTTGACCGGGGGACCCTCATGCCTCAGACCGCCGCGGAGAGGCAGGGGACGGACAGGGAGGCGGAGTTGGCATCGGACGTCACGATCTATGGCATCAAGAACTGCGACACGATGAAGAAGGCCCGCGCCGCCCTGGATGCGGCGGGAGTCCCCTATGCCTTCCATGACTACAAGACCGTCGGCATCTCGCGGCAAAAGCTGGAGGCTTGGATCGCACAGGTGGGTTGGGAGAAGTTGGTGAACAAGGCTGGCACCACCTTCCGCAAACTGCCCGAGGCCGAGCGCGCAGATCTCGACGCGGCCAAGGCCGTCACCCTGATGGAGGCCCATCCCAGCCTCATCAAGCGGCCGGTTCTGGAAGCCCACGGCGTTCTTCTGGTCGGCTTCGATCCCGCCGCCTATGCGGCGCTCAAGGCCTGATCGCCGGCATGAGCGAGATTGACCGGTCCCTCATCGGGATGGAGATGGCCCCCTTCATGGTGGAGGTGGAGCGCGGGGCGGTGCGCAAGTTCGCCCGCGCCATCGGCGACACCAACCCCTTGTTTCACGATCCCGCCTTCGCCCGCGCCCAGGGTCATGCGGACATTCTCGCTCCGCCCACCTTTCCCATCACTTTTCGCCCGCCCCATGAGGCCCCCTGGCTCGCTCCCCTTGACCGGCGGCGGATTTTGGCCGGCTCGGTGAGCTTCACCTATGAGCGGCCGGTGATGGCCGGCATGCGCTTGGTATGCCGCTTCGCCTTTGCGGCTCTTGAAGAGCGGCGCGGCAGCAAGGGGCCGCTGGAGGTGATGCGTCAGGAAGTGCGAGTGGATGACGAAGCGGGTCATCGGGTGGTGACGTGCGGGCGCGCCACGCTTTATCGGTCACTGCAGGAATTGGGGCTACCCGCATGACGGCTGCCCCCCGACACTGGCGTGTGGGCCAGGTCCTCGTCCTGAAGACCGAGGCGGTCACCGCCGAGCAACTGGTGCGCTATGCCGGCGCCTCGGACGACTATAGCCGCATCCATTATGACAAGCCCTTCGCCGAGGCTGCGGGGCTTGGGGGCATCATCGCCCACGGCATGCTCACGATGGCCTTCATGGGGCGCGTGGCCAGCGATGCAGCCGGCCCCGGCGGTTTCGTGCGCAGCCTCACCGCCCGGTTCGTGGCCCCGGTCCGGCCGGGGGATGTGGTGCGGGTGGAAGGTAAGGTGCTGGAAGTGACGGAGGACGGCGACGGGCGCCTCATCCGGGCAGACATTGCGGCCCGCGTGCGGGGGCGGCCGGTGGCGGTGGGGGCGGCAGAATTCCGCGTGCCCGCCCGCGCGATGGCTTCAGGCCGCCAGGCCGAAGAAAGCGCTGACCCTTCAGACTGAGACGTGCTTCGCACCGCGCCGCCCCGGATGCCACGGGCCTGTGTGCGGCCGTCCCATCGGGCCGTCGTGCCTCGCTGTTGCAGTGATGTGCGCTGCCCCGCAAGCCAGCGTCAGGACGGCGCCTGCCCCGTGGTGGGCACGCCGGCCAGCAGCGCCTTGTCGATGGCTTCGCGCATGGACAGCAGCGCCGCGCGATTGCCCTTCACATAGGCCGCCACTTTGTTCTGGTGCTGCACGGTGCCGTCGGCCATGGGCACTGGGAAGCCTGTGGTCAGCATGAGGGAATAGACGCCGTGACTGTGGGAGAAGGCGCCCACCGTTTCGAAGAAGCAGGTGGGGGCCTGCTCGGTGCAGTGGACCGCAGGGGCGACAGGGGCCTGGGTCTTCGGCTTCGCCTTGGTCTTCGGCGTGGTCGTCTCAACCATCGTCATGTCTCCATGCGGCGCCTGCGGCCAAGCGCCTGCGGCGCTCCATGCTCGTCCGGCATCCTTGAGGCTTTACGGTATCTGTGTCGCGCATCCTTGTCATGTGGCGGCTGTTCAGGCACCGCCGTCCACAGGGGACGAGCGGGGGGAAAGCCGCGTCGTGCCACGATTTCCCCCCCTCTGGGTGGGCGGGGTGGCGAGGCTCCGGCGCTTCGCGTCGCAGCCTCACAGGTCCGGCTGCTGATTCTCGCTCAATGGCCGCCCACCTCGTAGATGCTCTTGAACAGGAAGACGGCGGCGATGGTCCAGGTCACCGGACTGACCCCCTTGTAGCGGCCGGTCAGCAGCTTCAGCGCCGCATAGGTGATGAAGCCGAAGGCGATGCCGTTGGCGATGGAGAAGGTGAAGGGCATCAGCATGGCGGTGACGCAGGCCGGGATGACCTCCGTCACGTCGTCCCAATGCATGTCCACCAGTTCCCGCAGCATCATGCAGGACACGAAGAAGAGCGCCGGCGCGGTGGCATAGGGCGGCACCGAGGCGGCCAGGGGCGAGATGAAGAGGCAGGCGAGGAAGAGCACGGCGACGGTGGCGGCGGTAAGGCCCGTGCGGCCGCCATCCTGCACGCCGGAGGTGCTCTCCAGCATGGCGGTCGAACTGGACGTGCCGAGCAGGGAGCCGATGAAGATGGAGGTGCTGTCCGCCAGCAAAGCCTTGTTGAGGCGCTCCATCTTGCCGTTCTTCACAAGGCCCGCCTTGCGCGCCACGCCGATCATGGTGCCCGTGGCGTCGAACAATTCCACCAGGAAGAAGACCAGCACCACCTGAAGCACCCCGCCGGAGAGCGCGCCCGTAATGTCGAGGGCGAAGAGGGTGGGGGCGATGGACGGGGGCATGGAGAAGATGCCCTGGAAGGTGTTGCCCGCGAACACGAAGCTCAAGCCGGTGATGACCAGGATCGAGATCAGGAGCGCGCCGCGCACCTTCAGCGCCACCAGTGCGGACACCATGATGAAGCCGATTATGGCCAGCACCACGCCCGGCTTGTGCAGGTCGCCCAGCGTCACATAGGTGGCCGGGCTCGCCGCCACGATGCCCGCATTCTTCAGCGAGATGATCGCCAGGAAAAGGCCGATGCCCGAGGGAATGGCGATCTTCAGGGATTCCGGGATGCCGCGCACGATATGGTCGCGGATGCCGGTCAGCGACACGAACAGGAACAGCACACCGGAGATGAACACCGCGCCCAAGGCCGTCTGCCATGTGTAGCCCATGGTGAGCACCACCACATAGGCGAAGTAGGCGTTCAGCCCCATGCCCGGCGCGATGGCGATGGGGTAGTTGGCATAGAGCGCCATGATGGCGGTGCCGATGGCCGCCACCAGGCAGGTGGCGACGAAGACCGCACCCTGCGGCATGCCAGCCGCGCTGAGGATCGCCGGATTGATGAAGACGATATAGGCGATGGTCAGGAAGGTCGTGACCCCCGCCAGCACCTCGGTCCGCACATTGGTCCCGTTTTCCTTCAGCGCGAACAGCTTCTCCAGCATGGCGGACGACCTTTCAGCAGGGGCAGGTGGGCGAGGGGATGGTCCTGTCCGTGCCGGATCCGCTGCCATGGCGCGCGGCGATGGCGGCATAGATCCGGTCGGGGGCAAACGGGGTGGCGGGAAAGCGGATGCCGGTGGCATCACGCAGGGCACTGGCAAGGGCCGGCGCCACGGGGTTGAACGGGCTCTCGCTCATGGACTTAGCGCCGAGCGGGCCGATGCGGTCATAGGTGTCGGCGAACAGCACCTCGGTGTGCGGCACGTCGGCGAAGGTCGGCACGCGATAGGTGCGCAAGGTGGGATTGGTGATGGCGCCGGTCTCGGGGTCGAGCACCACCTCCTCGAACAGGGCGGCGCCCAGCGCCTGGGCGATGCCGCCTTCCACCTGGCCCCGGCATTGGGCTGGATTCATCACCACGCCCGCATCGGCGGCCTGGACGCTCTTCAGGAACCGGATCTCCCCGGTCTTCCGATGCACGGCAATGCGGAAGCCCTGCACGTTGAAGGCGACGGAGCGGGGCGAGCCATCGGCGGCACCCTGCGCCTCCAGCGCCATGCCGGCGGCGCGCGCCGCCTCGGCCAGCGCGCGCAGGGAGAGGCGCCTGTGACCCGCCACGACCTCGCCGGCCTCGAGCCGGCATTGATCGAAGGGCATCCGCCACTGCTCGGCGGCAAAAGCGCGGATGCGCTCGGCCAGCGCGCGGGCGGCCCGCTCGGTGGCGAGGCCCGCCACCACGATGCCGGTGCTGCCGAAGGCCCCCGTATCATGGGCCACGAGATCGGTGTCGGACTGGACGAGGCGCACGGCCGTAGCGGGCGCGCCGAGCACTGTGGCGGCGATCTGCACATGGACGGTCGAGGTGCCGTTGCCGAACTCGGCCGTGCCCACCTTCAGCTCAAAGATCCCCTCCGGGGTGAGCGAGAGGTGCACGTTGGAATGGTGGCCGCGCGGGGGAATGGTGTCGATGAGGGCTGCCGCCATGCCTTCGCCCACCAGCCAGTCGGGGCCGGGCGCGGGCTGGGCGCGGGCCTCTGCCAGCCGCGCCTCCACCAGATCGAGACACTGGTCGAGGCCATAGCTGCCATATTCCACGTCGTGGGGATGGGCCGTGTGCGTGACCATGGCATCGCCGGGGCGGATGGCGTTGAGCCGGCGGAAGGCGAACGGGTCCATGCCCAGCGACCGCGCCAGCTCGTCCATGGCGGATTCCACCGCGAACAGGGTCTGGCTCAGCCCATAGCCCCGGAAGGCGCCGCTGGGCGGGGTATGGGTATAGACCGCATAGCCCTCCACCTTCTTGTTGGGGCAGCGATAGAGGATCAGGCTTTCATTGCAGCCGTGGAAGAGGACGCCGGGTCCGTGATTGCCATAGGCGCCGGTATTGGAGACCACGCGCAGCGAAATGGCGGTGAGGCGGCCATCCGCCCTGGCACCCACCTTGGCGCGGATGGTCATGGGGTGGCGCGTGGTTGTGGCGGCGAACTGCTCGGGCCGGGTGACCTCATATTTCACCGGCCGCCCGGTCTTGAGCACGGCCAGCGCCACGATGTCCTCGGTGAGCATTTCCTGCTTGCCGCCGAAGCCGCCGCCCACCCGCTCGCACAGCACCCGCACCTTGTCCCGTGGCAGGTCGAAGACGGCGCACAGCGCATCGCGGGTGAGGAAGGGCGTCTGGGTGCTGGAGCGCACCACCAGCCGGCCGTCCTCGTCAAGGAAACCGATGGCGCCATGGGTTTCCAGATGCACATGCTGGATGCGCTGGCTGGAATAGGTGCCTTCGTGGATCACGTCCGCTTCGGCAAACCCCGCCGCCACGGAGCCCACCTCGCCCTGAATCTCCGCCACCACATTGCGGGCGGGATCGCGGGAGCCGCTGGCGGCGGCGGTCTTCTCATGGACGCGCGGCGCGCCGGGGCGCATGGCCTCCTCGGGGTCGAAGACGGCGGGCATAACCTCATAGGTGACCACGAGGCGCCGGCAGGCCTCCTCCGCCGCCGCCTCGCTCTCCGCCACCACGGCGGCCACCCGCTGGCCGACAAAGCGCACCACGTCGTCCAGGATGCGCGTGTCGGCGGGATCGTCCGCCATCAGTTCGTGGCGGGCGCTGGAAAAATGGACAAGTGGTGCATCATGGTGCGTGAGGATGGCGATGACGCCCGGCACGCGCGCCGCCTCGTCCGTGTCGAGGGCAACGATGCGCGCATGGGCATGGGGTGAGCGCAGGATTTTCAGATGGGCCAGCCCGGGTGGAGCGAAGTCCATGGTGAACGGCGCACGCCCGGTGACCACGTCCGGTCCCGCCGGCGTGCCGAGGCTGGCGCCCGCCACGGGGCCTGAGGGCGCCGTCTCCACATGGCAGACGCCGCGCACCGCATCTTCGATGGCGCGATAGCCGGTGCAGCGGCAGATGTTGCCCTTGAGCGCCGTCGGCAAGTCCTGGAGCTGCGCCTGGTCGAGGCTTGCGGCGGTCATGATCATGCCGGCGGTGCAAAAGCCGCATTGGAAGCCCGGCGCTTCCAGGAAGCGGCGTTGCATGGGGTGGAGCCCGTCCGGGCTCGCCAGCCCCTCAATGGTGGTGACCTCCCGCCCCTCCGCGCGAAAGGCGGGGAAGAGGCAGCTGTGCACGGGCGCGCCGTCCACATGGACGGTGCAGGCGCCGCAATCCCCCGCATCGCACCCCTTCTTGACGCCGAGCCAGCCCATGTCCCGCAGAAAGGTGCGCAGGCACTGGCCGGGCTGCGGAGCGGCCTGCGTGGGTTGGCCATTGATGATGAGGCGGATGGGGGGATGGCTCATGGCCGACCACCTCCCGCCAATTCCGCGCGCACCTCTTCGGCGAGGATGGCGGTGACATGCCGCCGCCAGTCCGGGCGGCCATGGATGTCGTCGTGATAGGCAGGAGGCGGCAGTGCCGCGTCGAGGCGGGCGCGCAGCGTCACGGCGTCGGGGAATTCGGCAAAAGCGAGCCGCACCGGCCGAGGCGTGGAAGCGGTGATGGTGAGGTCGAGGCCCTGGGAGAGGGGCGCCTGCGTGCCCACCACAAGGGCGGCGGACCGCCCGAGGCGGCTCAGGGAGATCTTCCGCATGGCGGTGCGGCGAGCGAGGGCGGCGTGCGGCACGAGGATCGCACGCAGCACCTCGCCGGGCGCGAGCGCCGTGTCGAGCGGCCCACGTACGAAATCCATCGCGGCCATCTGCCGCTCTCCGCCACCGGGGGACCAGATGAGACAGAGGGCATTGAGGGCTGCGGTGAGCGAGATCATGGCTCCGGCGGGCAGGGCCATGCACAGATTGCCGCCCACGGTCGCCATGTTCCAGATCTTGAACGAGGCCAAAAGGGCGGCGCAGCACTGGCCGAACAGAGGCGCGGCGGGCCAGGGGGCGGCGGCGGCGAAGGCGTTGAGATCCGCGATGGTGGTGGTGGCGGGAATGTCGAGGCCCTCGCTCGTGAGGCGCGGCCCGCCCCAGTTCAGGCCAGAGAGGTCCACAAGCCGCGTGATATTCGGCTGCGGCTCGGAAAACAGCCACGTCCCGCCTGCAAGCCAGGCATCGCCCGGACGGACGTCATCCAGCTCCGGCCGGCTCGAAGGCCGGCTGATGTCCTTGACCGTGTTCAGGTCCATCCAACCCCCTGGGGCGGTTCTCCCGCGCCGGATGCTCAACCGACACGCAAACCCTACCCCGATCCCCGGTTCCAGATCGTCCCGCCCGACCCTTCCACCGGTCGCAGCGGTTGCAACGTATCCCCGCGCCCCGGCGCGTGGGCTTCTCCCCGCCAATGCTAAGCAAGAAGCATTCCGCTTTCGATCGCTCCGGCAAAGGGCCACTTCGGAGAGGTGCCTGCACATTTTGGAAACAGCGAACGGCTAGGTCTTAGCCTCCTTTGCGACTAGCCTGTCCGTTGGACAGGGAGTGCACCAAGGGAGAACCCCGCATGATAACAAAGACTGCCGGACGGATCGCTGCCAAGCTCGCGATCGTCGCCGCCACGTTGCTGCCTCTCCAGCAGGCACAAGCCTGCACGTCGTTTCTCCTGAAATCCGTCGATGGCGGCTATACCTATGGCCGCACCCTGGAATTCGGATTGCCGTTGCAATCGCAGCTGATCGTGGTGCCCCGCCAGTTCGCCTTGACGGGCACCGGGCCGGATGGAAAAGCGGGAACCGGGCTGCCCTGGACGGTGAAATACGGGGCGGTGGGCGCCAATGCCTTCGGCCTGCCGGTGCTGGTGGACGGCATGAATGAGGCCGGCCTTGTGGGTGGCATGCTCTATCTGCCGGGTCTCGCGCTCTACCAGGACGTGCCCGCGGCCGAGGCGCGCACCTCCATCGCCGCCCACGAATTGCTCACCTATCTCCTCACCAGCTTTGCCACGGTGGCGGAGGTGAAGGCCGGCCTGCCCAAGATCAAGGTCAACCGGGCGATCCTCGCCCAGTTGAAGATGGCGACCCCCATGCACATCACCTTGCATGATGCCGGCGGCGCGAGCCTTGTGATCGAATATACCGGCGGGGTCCTGCACATGCACGACAACCCCACCACCATCCTGACCAACGCGCCCACCTTCGACTGGCACGTCACCAGCCTCAGCAACTATCTGGGCCTGTCGCCCTTTAATCCCGATCCGGTGAAGATCGGCGCGCTCACGCTTTCTCCCCCGAGCACCGGCGCCGGAGCGGCGGGGATGCCGGGCGACATGTCCTCGCCCTCGCGCTTCATCCGCGCCTTCCTCTACTGGCGGGCCGCGCCGGAGCAGAAGACGAGCGCGGAAACGGTGGATATCGCCTTCCACATCCTCAACAATTTCGACATCCCTCCGGGCATCATCCGCACGTCTGCCGATGCGGCCGCCGGCGGTGGCGTCTCGGCGATCGAAACCACCGAATGGACCTCGGTCGCGGATCTCAAGACCAAGCGCTATTACCTGCGCACCTATGGCAACAGCCAGACGCGGGTGCTGGACCTGGCCAAGGCCAACTTCGACGCCAAGGAGGTGAAGTCCTTCAGCATCGATGGCCCGCCGGCCTTTATCGACGTACTGAAATGAGGGCGAGTCCTGCGGTCGGCATTCTTGGGCCGCGTCTAGCCGGCTGAGACGAACGAAGGCCGCCTCGAGACCGGAGGCGGCCTTTTCGCGTCAGGCCTGCATGTGGACCGCACTCATTGGGTCGCGGAGGTTGATCCACTGGAAGCATTGTTCGAGCGCGGGGTTCCGATGACGCGCACCGGACGCTGTCCCGGCTGCTCGGAGGCGGGAGCGAGTGGGGCGGATGCGGTGGACGGCGCGGGATCGAGCGGCGCAGCGCCTGAGGCGCTGGCCGGAGCGGTTGATGCGGGGCGCGAGCTCGCTGTCTTGCCCTTGGCGTTCGGATCACCCACCGGCCGGGGCTGCGACATTTCCTTGGCCTGCTCCTCGGTGACGAGGATGTCGCCCTTCTGGAGAGTGGAGGAATCCTCCAGCCCCGCCAGCGCCTGCGCCCAGGACTGGCCAGGCGCGCGGCACGAGCAGGAGGGGTTGAACTGCTTGCGATAGAGCAGGGCGGTCGGCAGCGACATATAGGGCTTGCCGTTGATAGAGGTCGCCTGCTGGATGTCCTCGCCAGGATTGCGATAGGTAAAGAGCTGCGCCTCAGTGGCCGGGCACAGACGCCGGCACAGGGCGTCGTCAGTGGCAAAACGGGCTGGCACGGTGGCGTAGGAGATGGGGAAGTAGAAGCCGTCGCAGGTGCGCACGCACACGGTGCGATAGGTGGACGACTTCGGCAGGTCCATCGGGGCCACGTCGAGGCCGGGCGCTGTCTCCGAGTCTTCCGGCCCGGGGCCGCCGAACAGGGCCTCGAAGAAGTTGCGCGGCCGCTGCTGCTGGCGCTGCGGCTGGGCCATGGCCTGGGCGGCTGCACGATATTGCGGACCGCAATTGTTCTGGGCCAGCGCCATGATGATCTGCCGGCGCTGCCCGTCGCGATCCCCGCCGCCGGCGGTGCGCTCGATGCTGGCGAGATTGGCCCGCAGCCGCGAAATCTGGTCGTCAATGGCGTCACATTGGGGCGGCCGGGGCGGCCCCTGGAAGATGAAGAAGCCGCGCGGGGCGTCGCAGTTCATCGCCTTGGCGTCGGCATTGAGCTGGGCGAGATCCCCCCGCATCTTTGCGGCCTGCTGCAGCCGGGCATCGGTGGCCGGGTCGGGCCGGTCGAGGGAGGCAAGGGCGCCTTCCAACTGCATGCAATTGGGGCCGGGCGCCTGGGCCACCGCCCCGGGAGGCACCTGGTAGCTAGGCGCTTGCGCCAACTGCACCGGCGTTGCCTGCGCCGGAACAGTCTGTGCCGAAGCCAGCGTCGGCGTCAGGACCGGGAAGGCCAGGAGCGCGGCGCCCAGGCCGAACAAGCGAAGCGATGTCATTCTCAATCTGGACCGCCCGATCAATGCCGCATCCTCCGGGGGAGCGGTGCGCCCCATTCCCGGAACAGGACGACCGCCCCTGCGTCCCGGTTCCGGCCGATGGGCCGGGTGGCGGCGCGTGGAGGCGGTCGGCCTCATCTTCCTGCACTTATAGCCCCATTGACCGGGGCTAATGGTGACGAAACTGTGGTTTTCATCGATTGCGGGCGGACCGGGTGCGGCTTGCCGCCCGATCCGCCCGCAAACGGTCAGCTCTTGCCGCGCATGCGGATGTTGAAGCTGTCGTAGGAATATTCGCCGATCTGCCACCAGACGAGCTGCTCGGCCCGGATGGCATTCATGCTGTCCAGCGCCTTCTTGAAGTTCGGATTGGTGGCGGCGATCTCGTTGTAGAGCTCGAACGAAGCCTTGTAGCCGGCTTCAAGGATGGATTGCGGAAAGGCCCGCAATTCGCAGCCCTGCTGCACCAGACGGCGCAGCGCCGGCGGGTTCACCATGTCATACTTGGCGAGCATCCAGTTGTTGGCCGCCTCGCAGGCATTGGACAGGATGGCCTGGTAGTGCTTGGGCAGCTTGTTCCACTGCTCCTGGTTGATGACCAGGTGGAGCATGGCGCCCCCCTCCCACCAGCCGGGATAGTAATAGTACTTGGCCACCTTCACGAGGCCGAACTTCTCGTCGTCATAGGGGCCGACGAATTCGGCCGCGTCGATGGTGCCGCGCTCAAGCGCCGGATAGACATCGCCGGGGGCGATCTGCTGCGGCACGACGCCGAGCTTGGCAAGCACTTGCCCGCCAATGCCGCCGATGCGGAACTTCAGGCCCTTCAGGTCCTCCACCGATTTCAGCTCTTTGCGAAAGAAGCCGCCCATCTGGGTGCCGGAATTGCCCATGGGAATGGAATAGGCATTCAGCTTGGAGAGCACGCCATTGATGATCTGCTCGCCGCCGCCGAAGAACCACCAGGAATGCTGCTGGCGTGAGTTGAAGCCGAAGGGCACGCCGGTGCCGAAGGCCAGGGTGGGATCCTTGCCGATATAGAAATAGGTGGCCGTCTGCGCGCATTCCACCGTGCCGGACGACACGGCATCGAGGGCCTGCAAGCCGGGGACCAGTTCACCAGCCGGGAAGGTCTGGATCTGGAACTTCCCGTCGGTGGCCTCGGCCACGTATTTCGAGAGCATCTGGGCGGTGCCGTAGATGGTGTCGAGCACGCGGGGGAAGGACGAGGTCAGGCGCCACTTCACCTCGGGCTGGCTCTGCGCGAGGGCCGGCATGGCGACGGTGGTCGAGGCGAGCGCAGTGGCGGAAGCGCCGAGGAAATGGCGGCGGGTGGTGCTCATGGGAGTCTCCGGGCGTCTTGATCTTCTTGCCGGCACAGGTGTCATGCTGCGCACGGCACGTCAATTCCCGCCTTCCGTCCGGGCTGGGGCGCACCCATATGTGATGGGCACGTCCGGGCACGGGCCTTGGGCGCGGAAGGGGTGAAACCTGATGAAACTGTGGCTGCGCGGCCTTGCCGCGGCGACGATCTGCCTCCTCGCCGGTGGCGCTGCCGCCGGGCAGGAGCCGGACCTGATCTTCCGCAAGTCGACGGTCTGGAAGTTCCTGACCCCCGACGACAAGCTGGCGGTCTATGGCATTGACGACCCGGTGGTTTCCGGCGTCGCCTGCCACTATACGGTGCCCGAGAAGGGCGGCCTTTCAGGCATGGTCGGGGTGGCCGAGGAGGTCTCCGACATCTCGCTCGCCTGCCGCCAGACGGGTCCCATCGTTTTCAAGGAGAAGTTCGAGCAGGGCGACGTGGTCTTCCGCCAGAGCCGCTCGCTCTTCTTCAAGCGCATGCAGATCGTGCGAGGCTGCGATGCGAAGCGCAATGTCCTGGTCTATCTCGTCTATTCGGACAAGCTGGTGGAGGGCAGCCCGAAGAATTCCACCTCCACCGTGCCCATCATGCCCTGGGGCGCTTCGGGCGAGGTGCCGCGTTGCGCGGATTTCCTGAAATAGGGGAAGGTGCGTGCCGGCATGGAGCCGGCTGCCCTCGGCTCGCCGTCAGCGGTTGCAGGTAATGGTGACGACGCTCGGGCAGAGCGGACCGGCGCAGGCCGCGCGGTTAGCCGGCGGGCTGGCGATGGGAGTCAGCGGGCCCGCCGAGGCCACGCGGCCATAATCGAGGGCGCGGCTATAGTCGTGGGAGCGGCACCAGGCGGTGGCGAGGCGCTCGCCGCAGGGCTCACCCTCGGCAAGGCAGCGGTCGATGCCGTAGGCGTCGGAATTCTCGATCAGGAAGATGCGCGTTTCTGCGCGGGCCGCTCCGCCGGCCAGCGTCACCAGGGCAGCGAGGATGAGGCTGGTTTTCGTCATGTATTTGCGTTGCGACCTCTTTAGGCCCGTGCGCGCCCCGAGGGGCGCTGTCAGGCGGGTGCCGATTCGCGCGGGGTAACCATGGCGACGGTCTTGGGATAGACTTGTGTCCATAAGAAGGTCAAGCCGCTACCACCCCTCGACCCCGGCGCGTGCGGAATGTCGCGGGAGGAGGGCGGCCTGCGCTGTCTGCGGGTTTGCTCACGTTGCAGCGGGCTTGCCCACGCCACAGGCTGGCCGGCGGAACAGGGCCAGCTTTGTCTTTGGAAATGGCTTGACGCCTGCACATTCCGCTCTCATTGTCCGCCGCCATGAACGAGACGTCCAACATCCCGGCATTTGTGCGCCTGCGCGCCGTGCTGTCGATTATTTGCGGTTAGCCAAACACGCTGGCCGCGGCCGTCCCTTGCTGTACCCCTCGAGGAGAAACGGACGCCACGGCCGGCAGGTCGGGCATCCATGATCCACGGCCCCTGACGGGTCGCGGCGCATGCCTCTGAGGGAGTGAAGGTCACATGGAGCTGCGGCTCTACAACACGCTCACCCGGTCCAAGGATCCCTTCCGTCCGCTCGATCCCGAGCGGGTGCGCATGTATGTCTGCGGCCCCACCGTCTATGACCACGCCCATATCGGCAATGCCCGGCCGGTGATCGTGTTCGACGTGCTGTTCCGCCTGCTGCGCCGTCTGTATGGCGAGGCGCAGGTGACCTATGTGCGCAACATCACGGACGTGGACGACAAGATCAACGCCCGCGCCGCCGAGCGGGGCATCACCATTCGGGACCTGACCGAGGAGACCTATCGCTGGTTCCGCGAGGACACGGCCGCGCTCGGCTGCCTGCGGCCAACGGTGGAGCCGCGCGCCACTGAGCATATCGACGAGATGCGGGTGCTCATCGAGCGCCTGGTGGCGGCGGGCCATGCCTATGTGGAGCAGGATCATGTCCTGTTCAACGTGCCCTCCATGCCCGATTATGGCCGCCTCTCCCGCCGCCCCCTGGACGAGATGATCGCCGGCGCGCGGGTGGATGTGGCGCCCTACAAGCACGATCCCATGGACTTCGTGCTCTGGAAGCCGTCCGAGGCGGGTGTGCCCGGTTGGCCCTCGCCCTGCGGCATCGCAATCCCAGGCCGCCCCGGCTGGCACATCGAATGCTCGGCCATGTCCTGGAAGCATCTGGGCGAGACCTTCGACATTCATGGCGGCGGCATTGACCTTGTCTTCCCCCACCATGAGAACGAGATCGCCCAGTCCCGCTGCGCCTTCGACACCGGCGTGATGGCGCGGGTGTGGATGCATAACGGCTTCCTGATGCTGGAAGGCGAGAAGATGTCGAAGTCGCTCGGCAACTTCGTCACCATCCGTGAATTGCTGGCGGACTGGCCGGGCGAGGCGCTGCGCTTCGCCATGCTCTCCACCCATTATCGCCAGCCCATCAACTGGACCCGCCAGGGCATTGGCTTTGCCGCCAAGACGCTGGACAAGTGGTACCGCATCGTCGGTGACGAGCCGGCGGAGACGGGGGAGGGCAATCCGTTCGAGAGCGAGATCGCCGATCGTCTCGGCGACGATCTCAACACGCCCTCGGCCATCGCCCATCTCCACCATCTCGCCGATGTGGCCGATGACGTGGAGACCTCCACCGCCCTGAAGCGCCGCTTCAAGGGCGCGGCCAACCTGCTGGGCCTCCTCCAGGAGACCCAGACCGAATGGCTTGCCCGCAAGCGGGAGAAGGTGACGGTGGATGCGGACGCGGTGGGCCTGCTCATCGCGGAGCGCCTGGCCGCCCGCAAGGCCCGCGACTTCGCCCGCGCCGATCAGATCCGCGAACTGCTCGCCGCCCAGGGCGTGGTCCTGATGGACAACAAGGACGGCACCACCAGCTGGGAGGTCGCGCCATGAAGGCCGCCAATTCCAATAGCGCCGCCGGCCTTCGGCCCTATCTGCCGGAGGACGCTGCCCGCCTCGCCATCATCTTCCGCTCCGCCGTCATGGAGCTGACGGAAGACGATTATGATGATGACCAGCAGGAAGCCTGGGCCGCCTTGGCCGATGACGAGGAAGCCTTCGCCGCCCGCCTCGCCAACGGCCTGACCCTTGTGGCCGTCGTGGATGGCGATCCCATGGGTTTCGCCACCCTCAAGGACAACACCCTCATCGACCTGCTCTATGTGGACCCGGAAATGGCCGAGACCGGCATCGCGCGCCTCCTGTGCGACGCGCTGGAGCGCCTGGCGCAAGCCCGGGGGGCGAAAGCTCTCACCGTGGACGCCAGCGACACCGCCCTCGGCTTCTTCCAGCATCGCGGCTACGTGGCCCAGCGCCGCAATTCCGTGCCGCTGGGCGATGTGTGGCTGGCCAACACCACGCTGTCCAAGGACCTGCCGCCCGCGAGGACGCAGTGAACGCGCCGCTCGTCCTGGGGGATGCGGCGCCGCGGCCGGAAACGGGTGGCATGGCGGCGCTTGCGGACGGAAACAGGACGGGCGCCCGCCCCGACGCAATGGGCGATGACCAAACGAGACAAGAAATGCCCACCAAGGAACGCCTTTATCTGTTCGACACCACGCTGCGGGACGGCGCGCAGACCAACGGGGTCGACTTCACGCTCGCCGACAAGCTCAAGGTCATGAGCCTGCTGGACCGGCTGGGCGTCGACTATGTGGAGGCGGGCTATCCCGGCGCCAACCCGCTCGACACCAACCTGTTTGCGGAAAAGCGGGCCGCGCGGGCGAAGGTCACCGCCTTCGGCATGACCAAGCGCGCCGGGCGTTCCGCCGCCAATGATCCGGGCGTCGCCGCGCTGCTCGCCGCAGAGGCGGATGCCATCTGCTTCGTCGCCAAGGCCTCCGCCTATCAGGTGCGGGTGGCGCTGGAGACCACGGAGGAAGAGAACCTCATCTCCATCCGCGAGAGCGTCGCCGCCGCCCGCGCCGCCGGGCGCGAGGTGCTGGTGGATTGCGAGCATTTCTTCGACGGATTCAAGGAAAAGCGCGACTTTGCCCTGGCCTGCGCCCGCACCGCCTATGAGGCGGGGGCGCGCTGGGTGGTGTTGTGCGACACCAACGGCGGCACCTTGCCCCATGAGGTGGACGCCATCGTCCGCGCGGTGATTGAGGTGGTGCCGGGCGACCATGTGGGCATCCACGCCCATAACGACACCGAGCAGGCGGTGGCCAATTCGCTGGCCGCCGTGCGCGCCGGCGCCCGGCAGATCCAGGGCACGCTGAACGGCCTCGGCGAGCGTTGCGGCAATGCCAATCTGTGCTCGCTCATCCCCACCTTGATGCTGAAGGGCGATTTCGCTGATCGTTTCGAGATCGGCGTCACGCAGGAGGGTCTGCAGGATCTCTCCAGCGTCTCCCATGTGCTGGATGAGATGCTCAACCGGGCGCCCAACCGCCACGCGCCTTATGTGGGCGACAGCGCCTTTGCCACCAAGGCGGGCATCCACGCCTCCGCCATCCTGAAAGACCCCGCCACCTATGAACATGTGGCGCCCGACCTCGTGGGCAATCGCCGCAAGGTCCTGGTGTCCGACCAGGCCGGCAAGTCCAACGTGGTGTCCGAGCTGGAGCGGCTCGGCGTCGACGTGGACAAGGCCGACCCGCGCTTGGGCCGCCTGCTCGACGAGGTGAAGCAGCGCGAGTCGCTGGGCTATGCCTATGAGGCGGCGGATGCCTCCTTCGCGCTGCTGGCGCGGCGCATGCTGGGCACGGTGCCGGACTTCTTCACGGTGGAGCGCTTCAGCGTGAATGTGGAGCGCCGCTACAATGCGCGCGGCGAGATGCTGACCGTCGCCGAGGCCATCGTGAAGGTGGAGGTGGACGGCGATGTCTTCATCTCCGCCGCCGAGGGCAACGGCCCCGTTAACGCGCTGGACGTGGCGCTGCGCAAGGATCTGGGCAAGTACCAGCCCTTCATCGCCGGCCTGCGCCTCACGGATTATCGCGTGCGCATCCTCAATGGCGGCACGGAAGCCATCACCCGCGTCCTCATCGAGAGCACGGACGAGACCGGCGACCGCTGGACCACGGTGGGCGTCTCCCCCAACATCATCGACGCCTCCTTCGAGGCGCTGATCGATTCCATCACCTGGAAGCTGCTGAAGGAAGGCGCGCCGGGCTGAGGCGCGTCCTTGCCTCACCTGCGATGCCCCCTGCCACGGGGGCATCGCCCCTCAGGGAACGATCTCCAGGCGCGCAATGGCATCGCCGGACAGGGTGAAGGCATAGCGCAGGTCCACCGGGCTGCCCGGGAAATTGCCGGCCACATGGGCGGTAACAATCGTCTTTCCGCCCTCCGCCGTCACGGCGACGGGGGTGCTGACATAGTCGTATTTTGCAGAGGCCTCCGCCTTCCAGCGCGCGATGGCCTCACGCCCCTGGTGGGTTTGGCGTTCATCCACCACCACCGCGTCGGCTGCAAAGCACTGGGCGATGGAGGCGCTGTCCTTGGCATCGGCTGCGAAGTATTGGGCGATGGGTTCGGGCAGAGGAGGGGTCATGATCCATCTCCAAGTGAGCTGGAGTTGAGCTTGAGGAGAACTTGTCCGCCCCCGGAAGATGGCCTAGCCTGACGAAATCGCAAGAACGCACGAAAAAGTAAGGTACTTACGAAAAAGTATGCCCCATCCCTACACGCGAGAAAGAGCCGCCCAGGGCGTCGAGACTGCGCTCAAGTTCCTGGAGGGGCGCTGGAAGCTGGTGATCCTGTTTCACCTCTTCGGCGGGCAGGTGCTGCGTTTCTCCGACCTGGAGCGCGCCATTCCCGGCGTGTCGCAGAAAATGCTGATCCAGCAGCTGCGGCAGCTGGAGAAGGATGGGATCGTCCGGCGCATCGTCCACCACCAGGTGCCGCCCAAAGTGGAATATGGGCTCACGGAATGGGGACAGGCCTTGTGCCCGGCGCTGGATGCGCTGCTCACTTGGGCCGCCCGGCGGGAGGGCGGCGACGGTGCGCAGGAGCCCCAGACCCCCCCGGAATTCAGCGGAAGCGCATAGGCCGCCGCAATGCTCCGCCCCGCGCGGCGCAATCTCACCCCTCCGTCCGCACCCGTTCCACGTTGCGCCGGTGCACCGCCTCATAGGGGGCGAAGGGATCGATGGCGCCGGTGGCGAAGGCTTCAGCCGCGAAATCCTCAAGCGGCAAGGCGGCGCGGGCCGCCTTCTGGGCCTCTGTGCCCGGCGCGCTTGGAGCGAGGGCGGCCAGCGCCTCCACATAGAGACGGGTGGCCTCGATCAGCTCCGGCGGATAGCCGCCGGCCGCGATGCGCGCGAATGATCCGTGATTGGGCAGGATGCGGCGGACGCCGAGGCCGGCGAGGCGCTCCAACTCACGGAGATGGACGGCGAGGCGGTCCGGTTCGTCCACATAGGTGATGGGGTCTTCCAGCGTGTCGCCGGCCAACAGCACCCCGTCCGGCAGCAGGGCGACCGTTCCGTCCCGGCTGTGAATATCGAAGGCCAAGAGCCGCACCGGCACCGCGCCCACTTTCAGGTCCAGCGTCCCTTCGAACAAAGTGGTGGGATGCACCAGTGGGCGGATGGGCGGATCGGCGGCCTCCATGGCGGCTTGGTGGGTCTTCAGGAGAGCGGCGGTGTCGGCATTGGCGATGATCTCGCAATCGGCGAAAACGGCGTTCCCCGCCACATGGTCATCATGCCAATGGCTCAGCACCACGCGGATGTGGCGCACACCCCGCCGTACCAGCTCGGCCCGGACGAGGCGGGCATGGGGCAGCGAGACGTGGGTGTCGTAGACGAGGGCCTCCCCGTCCTCCATCACCGCATAGGAGGCGATGCCCAGCGCATAGGCGCCATCGTCCAGCCAGTTCTCCATTTCGGCATGAAGCCGCGCTCCTGGCACGCGCCCGTCAAAGAAGGCGAGCACGTTCGGGGCAGGCTCGATCACCCGCAGGGTCGAGCCGAGGGGGCGGAGCATGGCCAGCCTATTCGGCCGCCTCGCGGGAATGGCCGAGCCGCTGGGAGAGGGTGGCCAGAAGGTCGCGCGCGGCGTCGGCGATCACGGTGCCGGGCGGGAAGATGGCCTCGGCGCCGGCGGCTTTGAGGGCGTCATAGTCCTGCGGGGGCACCACGCCGCCCACCACCACCATGATGTCGCCGCGCCCTTCCGCCTCCAGCGCCTGCTTCAGCGCGGGAACGAGGGTGAGGTGACCGGCGGCGAGGGAGGAGATGCCCACCACGTGCACGTCATTTTCCACCGCCTGGCGGGCGGCTTCCTCGGGGGTGGCGAAGAGCGGGCCGATATCCACGTCGAAGCCCAGATCCGCGAAGGCGGAGGCAATGACCTTCTGGCCCCGGTCATGGCCGTCCTGGCCCACCTTGGCGACCAGGATGCGCGGCCGGCGGCCTTCCGCATGCTCGAAGGCTTCCACCTGTGCCTGCACCTTGGCCACCTTGTCGGTCATGGCGCCCGCCTCCCGCTTATAGACGCCGGAAATGGCGCGGATCTCGGCCCGATGGCGGCCGAACACCTTTTCCAGCGCATCAGAAATCTCACCCACCGTCGCCTTCACCCGCGCGGCGTTGACGGCCAGTTCCAGGAGGTTCGCCCCCTGGCTGGCGCCATTGGTCAGCGCCGTGAGGGCGGCCTCCACCTCGGCCGGATTGCGCTCGGCACGCAGGCGATTGAGCTTCTCGATCTGGGCGGCACGCACGGCGGAATTGTCCACCTTCAGCACGTCGATGGGCTTCTCGCTCTCCGGCTTGTACTTGTTGACGCCCACCACGGTCTGGGCGCCGCCATCGATGCGGGCCTGGGTGGTGGCGGCGGCTTCCTCGATGCGCAGCTTGGGGATGCCCGCCTCGATGGCCTTGGCCATGCCGCCCAGCGCTTCCACTTCCTCGATATGCGCCCATGCCTTGGCGGCGAGGTCCGCGGTGAGGCGCTCGATGAAGAAGGAGCCGCCCCACGGGTCGATCTGGCGCGTGGTGCCGCTTTCCTGCTGGAGCAGGATCTGGGTGTTGCGGGCGATGCGGGCGGAGAAGTCGGTGGGCAGGGCCAGGGCTTCGTCCAGCGCGTTGGTGTGCAGCGACTGGGTGTGGCCCTGGGTCGCCGCCATGGCCTCGATGGCGGTGCGCATGACGTTGTTGAACACGTCCTGCGCGGTGAGGCTCCAGCCGGAGGTCTGCGAATGGGTCCGCAGGGGCAGGGACTTCGGGCTCTTGGCGCCGAGGTCGCTCATGAGCTTGGTCCACAGGAGGCGGGCGGCGCGGAGCTTGGCCACCTCCATGTAGAAGTTCATGCCGATGGCCCAGAAGAAGGAGAGGCGCGGCGCGAACACGTCGATGTCGAGCCCAGCCTTGGCGCCGGCGCGCACATATTCGACGCCATCCGCCAGCGTATAGGCCAGCTCCAGATCCTGCGTCGCCCCGGCTTCCTGCATGTGGTAGCCGGAAATGGAAATGGAGTTGAAGCGCGGCATCTCCTTCGACGTATAGCCGAAGATGTCGGAAATGATGCGCATGCTCGGTGCGGGCGGATAGATATAGGTGTTCCGCACCATGAATTCTTTGAGAATGTCGTTCTGGATCGTGCCGGAGAGCTTGGCGTGCGGCACGCCCTGCTCCTCGCCCGCCACGATGAACAAGGCCAGGATCGGCAGCACCGCGCCGTTCATGGTCATGGACACGCTCATCTGGTCCAGCGGGATGCCGGAGAAGAGGGTGCGCATGTCATAGATGGAATCGATGGCGACGCCCGCCATGCCCACGTCGCCCGCGACGCGCGGATGATCGGAGTCATAGCCGCGATGGGTGGCCAGATCGAAGGCCACCGACAGGCCCTTCTGGCCGGCCGCGAGGTTGCGCCGGTAGAAGGCGTTGGAATCCTCGGCCGTGGAGAAGCCGGCATATTGCCGGATGGTCCAGGGCTGGTTCACGTACATGGTGGGGTAGGGGCCGCGCAGGAAAGGCGCGGCGCCGGGATAGGTGTCGATGAAGGAGAGCCCCTCCACATCGGCGGGGCCATGCAGGGCCTTCACCGCAATGCCTTCCGGGGTGGCCCAGGGCGCGGTGGTGTCCGACGGCGTCGCAAGGTCCGGTGCGCGCCAGTCGATCTCGGCGAATGCGGGCAAGCGGCTCATGGCTGACATCCTACCTCAAATTGCGCGGCGCGGCGCCTGTTTTCCCGATCGTTCCCTTTGAACCGCCCCGCGTGGCGCGGCGGCTCTCAATCCTGGGCCTTCCCCATTCCAACCCTCCCCCGCAGGCGGGAGAGGGCTTTTCCCTCTCGCGGACCTGGCTCCCTCTCCCGCTTGCGGGGGAGGGCCGTGGAGGGGGAAAGGCGCAGGCCCCTAACCCTCAGATCCCGATCGCCGTGTGGGCGCGGGTGAGCGTCTCCAGCACATCGCCGCCGGCGAAGATGAAGCCCTCGACGCCCGCCGCCTTCAGCGGCTCTTCCAGATCGCCCGGCCGACCGGCCAGCCACACGGTGGCGCCGGCGGCCTTCAGCGCGGCGGCGGCGTTGGCGGCGTCCGAGGCATAGAGTTCGTCGGAAGAGGCCAGGCAGGCGAGCTTGGCGCCCGAAGCCGTGAAGGCCGCGAGCAGCGCCTCGAGGTCCCCATAACCGTCCGGCACGGCGGCAGGCAGGCCGCCGGCCTCGAAGAAATTCTTGGCATAGGTGGCCCGCGCCGTGAAGGCCGCGATGGGGCCAAGCGTCGCCAGGAAGACCTTGGGGCTCCCGGCCGCCTCGGCCGCGTCGCGCAGGAGCTCGAACGGCTCGGCGAGGCGATGGGGCACGAGCGCGGCGTCGGATGCCGGCGCCACCACCAGGGGGGCGGCCTCCAGCACCTCGGGCACGGCCTGGATCAGGATGGGATATTCCGAGGTGCCGGTCACCGGCTCCTTGCGGCTCGCCACATCCTTGGCGCGCTTGGCGGCGACCGCCGCCACCTCGCCTTGCCACCAGCCCAGCGTGAGGGCTTCGGCCATGCCGCCTTTGCGCTCGATGGCGCGGAAAATGTCCCAGGCGGCGGCTGCGAGCCCATCGGTCTGCGTCTCCACCGCGCAGGAGCCGGCGCCGGGATCGCTGACCTTGTGCAGGTTGGATTCTTCCAGCAGCACCAGTTGCGTGTTGCGGGCGAGCCGGCGCGCGAACGGATCGGGCAGGCCCAGCGCCTGGGTGAAGGGCAGGACGGTGATGCTGTCCGCCCCGCCGACGCCCGCCGCAAACGCCGCGATGGTGGTGCGCAGCAGGTTTACATAAGGGTCGCGCCGGGTGAGCGAGCGCCAGGCGGTGGTGGCATGCACCTTGGCCGGCCCCGCAGCGATGCCCGCCTCCCGCAGCACCGTGCCCCAGAGCAGGCGCACGGCGCGGAACTTGGCGATGGTGGCGAACTGGTTCACGTCGGCTGTCAGCGCCAGTTCGATGCCGGCCGCTGCGGTGGAAAGATCGACCCCCGCCGCCTCCAGCGCCCGCAGATAGGCGACGCCGGTGGCGATGACAGCCGCAAGTTCCTGCGCATCGGAGGCGCCGGCCGCATGGTGCACGGCGCCGTCCGCCCGCGCGATGGGGGAGGTGAAGCCGCGTCCGGACAGGATCTGGAAGGTCTCGGCGAAGCGATGGGAGAGGTTCGCCCAGGGCATGGGCGCGGAGCCGGCGGCCGCCATGTCGGCGAGGGGATCAAGGCCGAAGGAGATGGCAAGGCCCGCCGGGCTCTGGCCGAGATCTTCCACGAGCTTGGCCACCGCCAGCGCATCCTCGCGGCCCTGGAAGCGGCCGCTCTCCACCCGCGTCTCGATCAGGTCGAGCATCACGGAATCCAGCACGCGGGTCAGCACCTCTCCGTCCGGCAGGCCGAAGCCGTGGGCGTGGGGCGAGGAGGCGAAGACCAGCGTCAGCCCGGAGGCGCCGCCATTGAGGTCGTCCAGTGCCTGGGTGTTGGCGGCGACCGGGTCGGCCTGGTCCACCCGCGCGCTGATGGTCCAGGGCGCCCCGGGCGTTCGCCCGAACACCGGGGCGGCGTCCGCCTTGCGGGGCGGCAGGGGATCCAGCACCAGCCCGTCATAGGTGCGCGACACCAGCTTCTTGTCATAGGGCGCGCCCTTCAGCACGCCATCGACGAGCTTCAGCCAGTCCTCGCGGGTCACGGGCTTGAGCGTCGTGAGGAAGGGCAGGTCGGTCATGCCGGTTCATCCTTGAGGCTGTCGCGCGCAAGCAGGGCCTGCTCGTTCGTGAACATGAAGTCCCGCCGCACCGGCACGTCGTCGCGCCGCTCGCTCAGCAGGAGTTGGAACACCATGTTTGAGCCGTGCAGGAAGCCCAGCTCCACCGCGGAAAGGTAGAAGTCCCACATGCGGGTGAAGCGGGCGCCCATCATGGCCTCCACTTCGCTCCGGCGCGCCTCGAATCTGCGGCGCCAGGCGCGGATGGTCCAGTAGTAATGGAGCCGCAGCACCTCCATGTCAGCCACCCAAAGATGGGTGCGCTCGGTGGAGGCGAACACTTCCGACAAGGCCGGCACATAGCCGCCCGGGAAGATGTATTTGCGGATGAACGGCGCGGTGGTGCCGGGGGGCGACATGCGGCCGATGGCATGCACCAAGGCGAAGCCGCCGGGGGCGAGAAGCTCCCGGATGCGGGTGAAATAGGCGTCGAAATGAGCAACGCCCACATGTTCCATCATGCCGATGGAGACCACCCGGTCATAGGTGCCGGTGAGGTCGCGATAATCCACTTCTCGGAAGTCGATCTGGTCGGCCACGCCCGCGATTTCGGCAAGGCGCCGGGATTCGGCCAGTTGCTCCGGCGAGACATTGATGGCGGTGACATGCACGCCGCACTGCTTGGCCAGATAAATGGACAGCCCGCCCCAGCCCGAGCCGATCTCCGCCACCCGCATGCCCGGCGAAAGGCCGAGCTTGGCCGCCACATGGCGGAACTTGTTGCGCTGGGCGTCCGCCAGAGGCTGGTCCGGCTCCTCGAAATAGGCGCAGCTATAGGCCATGGTCTCGTCGAGCCACAGCCGGTAGAATTCGGCCGGGTGATCATAATGGCTCGCCGCATTGGTCTTGGCGCGGGCCACCGGATTGGCCTGGTGAAAGCGCCGCAGCGCCCGCCAGCCCTTGCGCAGCGCCTGCTGCACCGGATGGCTGCCGAGCCCGCTGCGATTGACCGAGAAGAGCAGCAGCAGATCGAAGACGGTGCCCCCTTCCTCGAAGGTGAGGCGCCCGTCCATATAGGCCTCGGCGGCGGCAAGCTCGGGATTGAGGAACAGGTCCCGCTCCAGCTTCTGGTCGTGGAGGCGCGCGGTCACGCGCGGCCCGTTCTCGCCGGAGCCGAAGACGAACCTTTGGCCGGCCGCATTCACCACCGTGAGCTGTCCATTGCGGACGAACCGCTTCAGGAGATGAGAGAGGAGCCGCATGCTCAAGCCACCTTCTTCAGGTCATCGCGGCCGGGGGGGCCCAGCCGTGACAGGGAGAGGGGGGCATGTTGACACCCATTGTCAACGCGGGCCGACCGGGGCCTTGATCTGCCGGCCCGCGTGCCATCACGCGAATTCCAGGATCACCGCGTCCACCGCCAGGCTGTCACCGGGCTTGGCGTGGATGGCCTTGATGATGCCGTCGCGCTCGGCGCGCAGCACGTTTTCCATCTTCATGGCCTCCACCACCGCGAGGGCCTCGCCGGCCTTCACGTCCTGGCCGGGCTGCACGGCGATGGAGACCACAAGGCCCGGCATGGGGCAGAGGAGTTCCTTGCCGCCTCCGGCCGTGGTCTTTTCCGGCATGAGGGCGGCAAGCTGCGCCTCCCGCTCCGTATAGACCCGCGCCTGCACCGCCACGCCCTTATGGGCGAGGGCGACGCCATTGAGGATGGGGCGCACCTGCACGGCGACGGTGTCGCCGCCGACCGTGCCGGCCCACACCACGTCGCCGGGCTTCCAGCCCGAGGCAAGGTGCAAGGTCGCGGTGGTGGCGTTGTGCCAGTCCTTCAGGTGGACCAGGAAGCCCGTGTCCTCGGTCTCGATCTCGCAAGGAATGAGCTGCGTGCCGCCCTCGCCGTCGAGCCGCACCACGCGGCGGGTCTCGAAGGTGACGGGCTTGCCCATCATCTGGCCGGAGATGTGGCGCTTGCGGGCATTCTGCACGTGGTCGATCACGGCGGCCACCGCCGCCATCACCTGCGCCGTCTCGCCTTCCGCCGCGCGGGCATGGAAGCCCTCGGGATATTCCTCGGCGATGAAGCCGGTGGAGAGCTTGCCCGACTTCCAGCGCGGATGGGCCATCAGCGCGGAGAGGAAGGGAATGTTGTGGCCGATGCCGTCAATGGCGAAGGCATCGAGCGCATCCGCCTGGGCCTCGATGGCCTCGGCGCGGGTGGGGGCGTGCGTCACCAGCTTGGCGATCATGGGATCGTAGAAGAGCGAGATCTCGCCGCCTTCATAGACGCCCGTGTCGTTGCGCACGGTGATGTCGCCGGTCTTGCCTTCCGCCGGCGGGCGGTAGCGCACCAGGCGGCCGGTGGAGGGCAGGAAGGAGCGGTAGGGGTCTTCCGCATAGACGCGGCTTTCCACCGCCCAGCCGTTCAGCTTCACATCGCCCTGGGAGAAGGTGAGCGGCTCGCCGGCGGCGACGCGGATCATCTGCTCCACAAGGTCGATGCCGGTGATGAGCTCGGTGACCGGGTGCTCCACCTGGAGGCGGGTGTTCATCTCCAGGAAGTAGAAGCTCTTGTCCTGGCCGGCCACGAACTCCACCGTGCCGGCGCTGTCATAGCCAACCGCCTTGGCCAGAGCCACGGCCTGCTCGCCCATCTTCTTGCGGGTCTCTTCGTCCAGCAGCGGGGAGGGGGCTTCTTCCACCACCTTCTGGTTGCGGCGCTGGATGGAGCATTCGCGCTCGCCCAGATAGACCACATTGCCGTGCTTGTCGCCCAGCACCTGGATCTCGATGTGGCGGGGGTCGACGATGAACTTCTCGACGAACACCCGGTCATCGCCGAAGGAGGACTTGGCCTCGGACTTGGCGCGGTCGAAGCCGTCCTGCACCTCGGCGCGGGAATAGGCGATGCGCATGCCCTTGCCGCCGCCGCCGGCGGAGGCCTTGATCATGACGGGATAGCCGATCTCGTCGGCGATCTCGGCCGCCTTGGTGCCATCCTCGATCACGCCGAGATAGCCGGGAACGGTGGACACCTTTGCCGCCGCCGCCGCCTTCTTGGATTCGATCTTGTCGCCCATGGCGTCGATGGCATGGGGATTGGGGCCGATGAAGACGATGCCCGCCTCCGCCAGCGCGCGCGGGAAGGCGGCGCGCTCGGACAGGAAGCCATAGCCCGGATGCACCGCCTCGGCGCCCGTTTGCTTACACGCATCGATGATCTTGTCGATGATCAGATAGGACTGGGCGGCCTGCGGCGGGCCGATATGCACGGCCTCGTCCGCCATCTCCACATGGAGCGCGTCCTTGTCGGCGTCCGAATAGACGGCCACCGTCTTGATGCCCATCTTGCGCGCGGTCTTGATGACGCGGCAGGCGATCTCGCCCCGGTTTGCGATCAGGATCTTCGAGAACATTTTCGTCCGTCCCCTCGGCGCGTGGCGCCCATTGTCCTTTGCCACCGTCATGGCCGGGCTCGTCCCGGCCATCCACGGCCATCCCCCATGCGTCGCCGGTCCGGCGCCGCGTGGAAGCCCGGGGCGCGCCCGGGCCGCAGCCCTGCTAGAGCGGCAGGTTGTCGTGCTTCTTCGCCGGCAGCTCCTGCTTCTTGGAGCGGAGCATGGCGAGTGCGCGGGCAAGGCGCTTCCTCGTGGAATGGGGCATGATGACTTCGTCGATATAGCCCCGCTCCGCCGCCACGAAGGGCGAGAGGAAGCGCTGTTCGTAATTCTTGGTCTGGGCGGCGATCTTGTCGGGATCGCCCATGTCGGCCCGGAAGATGATCTCCACCGCGCCCTTGGCGCCCATCACCGCGATCTGGGCGGTGGGCCAGGCATAATTGACATCGCCGCCCACATGCTTGGAGGCCATCACGTCATAGGCGCCGCCAAACGCCTTGCGGGTGATGACCGTGACCAGCGGGACGGTCGCCTGCGAATAGGCGAACAGCAGCTTGGCGCCGTGCTTGATGAGGCCGCCATATTCCTGCGCGGTGCCGGGCAGGAAGCCGGGCACGTCCACGAAGGTGACGATCGGGATCTCGAAGGCATCGCAGAAGCGCACGAAGCGGGCGGCCTTCCGTGAGGCGTCGGCGTCGAGCACGCCGGCCAGCACCATGGGCTGGTTGGCGACGAAGCCCACCGTGCGCCCCTCAATGCGGCCAAAGCCCGTGACGATGTTCTTGGCGAAGGCGGCCTGAATCTCGAAGAAGTCGCCCTCGTCCACCACCTTCAGGATCAGTTCCTTAATGTCGTAGGGCTTGTTGGGATTGTCGGGGATCAGCGTGTCGAGGCTCTCATCCACCTTCGCGGGATCGTCGAAGGAGGGCCATTCGGGCACGCCCGCCTGGTTGTTGAGCGGCAGGAAGTCGATGAGGCGACGGGTCTGGAGCAGCATCTCCACGTCGTTCTCATAGGCGCCATCCGCCACCGAGGACTTGGTGGTGTGCACCTTGGCGCCGCCCAGTTCCTCCGAGGTGACGGTCTCGTTGGTGACGGTCTTCACCACGTCCGGGCCAGTCACGAACATGTAGGACGTGTCGCGGACCATGAAGATGAAGTCGGTCATGGCCGGCGAATAGACGTCGCCGCCGGCGCAGGGGCCCATGATGAGCGAAATCTGCGGGATGACGCCCGAGGCGATGACGTTGCGCTTGAACACCTCGCCATAGCCGCCGAGCGCCGCGACGCCCTCCTGGATGCGCGCGCCGCCGGCATCGAACAGGCCGATGATGGGCGCGCGGGTCTTCAGGGCCATGTCCTGGATCTTGGTGATCTTGCGGGCATGCTCTTCGGAGAGGGAGCCGCCGAACACCGTGAAGTCCTTGGCGAAGACGAAGACCTGGCGGCCATTGACCGTGCCCCAGCCGGTGACGACGCCATCGCCCGGGATCTTCTGCTTCTCCATGCCGAAGTCGATGCAGCGATGCTGCACGAAGGTGTCGAACTCCTCGAAGGAGCCCTTGTCCAGGAGCAGCTCGATGCGCTCGCGGGCGGTGAGCTTGCCGCGCGCATGCTGGGCCTCGATGCGCTTCTCGCCACCACCCAGGCGGGCAACGCCGCGCCGGTTCTCGAGCTCTTCCAGGATTTCTTTCATTCCGTCCCCCGGGCGTCCCGCGCTGCACCAATTGTGAAATCAGTCTAACGGTGCCGAACGCCCGAGGAAAAGGCCCGGCTAGGGCTTTGGCGGACGAAAAGCGGCACTGGAGGCGTGCGCTAGCAAATGCGAGGTGACAATTGAATATGTAAAAAGTTAAACGTGTAACTTGTAAAAAATTCGCATTTGCGCAGCCGCATGGGTTGTGCCGGCCGGAGGGGGAGGAGCGGACCATGCGGCAGAAGGTTTTCGCCGGCCATGCCTTGCGGCGCCTGCGCGAAAAGCTCGGGCTGAAACAGGGCGAGCTGGCGCACCGGCTGGGGGTGTCGCCCTCCTATGTGAACCAGATGGAGAGCAACCAGAGGCCGCTCACCGCCTCGGTTCTCATCGCCATCAGCCGCACCTTCGGGGTCGACATCACCTCCTTCGGCGCGGAGGATCTCGACCGACTGGTGGCAGACCTGCGGGAGGCCACCGCCGATCCTTTGTTCCGCGACCTGGAACTGAGTCTCCAGGATCTGAAGGCGGTGACCAACCTTTCCCCCGCCTTCGCCCATGCCTTCCTGCGCATGCATGTGGCGCTGGGCCGCACCGCCGAGTGGCGGGCCTCGCTGGATGACATGCTCACCTCGGGTCTCGGCACAGCGGACGCGAAGCTCGTGCCCTATGAGGAGGTGCGGGACTATTTCCACTACATCGACAATTATGTGGATCCGCTCGACCGGGCGGCGGAGGCCTGCGCGGAAACGTTGGGCATCCTCTCCGGCGCCGATCCCCGCGCGGCCCTGACCGCCTATCTGCGCGATCGCCTGCGGGTGGAGGTGGAGCCCCTCCCTCTGGGGCGCAGCGCCAGCGGCGGGGACGAGGCCCTGTCCCAGTTCGATCCCCGCGCCCGGCGCCTGCGCCTGTCGCCGCTTCTGTCCCCGGCCGCCGCCGCGTTCCAGCTGGGCACCACCATCGCGCGGCTCGAGCACAAGGCCATGGTGGACGGCCTTGTGGCCAATGGCGGGTTCCGCAGCGCCACCGCCGGGGAAATCTGCCGGCTGGCCCTGCACAATTATTTCGCCGGCGCGCTGGTGCTGCCCTATGGCCGGTTCCTGCGCCTCGCGCGCACGCTCCGTCATGACCTGGACCGCCTCTCCCACGAGACCGGGGCGAGCCTGGAGCAGGTGTGCCATCGCCTGTCCACGCTCCAGCGGGCCGGGCTAAAGGGCGTGCCGTTCTATTTCGCCAAGGTGGATCGCGCCGGCAACATCACCAAGCGGCATAGCGCGACGCGCTTCCAGTTTGCCCGCCTGGGCGGCGCCTGCGCGGTATGGAACGTGCACCAGGCGTTCGAGAGCCCCGGCCGCACGCTGGTGCAGGTTGGGGAAATGCCGGACGGGGTGCGCTATCTCTGCCTGGCACGAACCGTCAGCGCGCCCGTGACGCGCCACGATGCCCCCCAGCGAGTCTATGCCCTGGGGCTCGGCTGCGAGGTCTCCTATGCAGATGATATGGTCTATGCGGATGGTCTCGACCTGAAGGCCGCGCCGGTGGCGCGCCTGGGCGTGTCCTGCCGAATCTGCCCCCGCCCGGACTGCGACCTGCGCGCCTTTCCGCCTTTGGACCGGGAAATTCGCACCGACCCCGATAACCGCGCTGTGGTTCCTTTCACCTTTACATAATGAAACCGGCACCTTGACGTAATCCCGCCACGTCAACGGACCGCAAATGCCATGGAAACAATCAAGAAATGGGAGTATCGGCGGGGACAGCCGAACGGCGAGGATGAAATGACCAAGTCGGTGTGGGTGGTCGGACTTGTGGCCGGGATGATGGGGCTGGCGTCCGCCGCGGAAGCGGCGCCTGGCTTCACCACCGGCAATGTGAACATGCGGGCCGGTCCCGATACGGCCTATCCGAAGGTGACCGTGCTGCCGCGTGGCGTGCCGGTGGAGATCTTCGGCTGCCTGTCGAACCAGTCCTGGTGCGACGTGGGCTATGGGCGTTATCGCGGCTGGGTCTATGGCGAATATCTCGGCTTCTCCTACCAAGGCCAGACTGTGCTGGTGCCGGAATATGCGCCTGTGATCGGCCTGCCGGTCGTCACCTTCAATTTCGGGAACTACTGGGGCAGCTATTATCGCGGCTCGCCCTGGTGGAACCAGTATAATCGTTGGCAATACTACAATCCCCGGCCGCGTCCGGGCTGGGGCCCGCCGCCTCCGGGTCCGGGGCCCCGCCCGCCCGGGTGGTGGAATGGGCCGCGCCCCTATCCTCCGGGCGCTCCAGGACGTCCGCCTGGCTATCCCGGCTATCCGGGGCACCCCGGTGGCCCAGCTGGACCCGGTGGACCCGGTGGCCCCGGCTGGCCGGGGCATCCCGGCAATCCGCCGCCGCCCAATGCCGGCGGTCCCGGCCGGCCCGGCGGTCCGGGGGGGCCGGGTGGTCCGGTGTATCCTGGGCGGCCGGGTAATCCTGGCAATCCGGGACATCCGGGTGGGCCTGGAGGCCCAGCGGGGCCAGGCGGCCCCGGTGGTCCTGGCGGCCCCGGTCGTCCCGGCGGTCCTTCCACCATGCCCGTCACGCCAGGTCAGCCGCAGCAGATGCAGCCGCACCGTCCCGCGCCGGGATGGCAGCAGCAGCCCGGCCAGCCGCCCCAGCAGGCGCGGCCGCAGCGGCCACCTCCCGGTCAGCCCCCGCAAGGGCAGCCGCAGCAGGCGCGTCCCCCGGGTGCACAGCCGCCCCAGGGCGGTCAGCCCCAACGGCCAGCGCCTGGCGGTCAGCCTCAGCGGCCCGCACCCGGCGGCCAGCCGCAGCAGGGCCAGCCGCCCGGAGCGCCGCCGCCCCAGTGACGGCCCCATGAGGGATCAGGCCGCCGGCTTTCGCGCCGGCGGCCTTCTCTTTTTTGCTGCCGAGGGGACGGGCATGTCCCGGTGGAGCAAACAGGGTGCTGCGTTCGCGCAGAGACTGGCGCCCGCGCGAGGGGCACGAATGCCGCTTCCCTCCCGCTGCGGTGCGGTTTATGCCGTAGCCTCATGTCCAAGCTCGTTCTGCGCTTCGCGCCTTCGCCCACCGGCCTCCTGCATGTCGGCAACTTGCGTACCGCCTTGCTCAATGCGCTGCTGGCGCGGCGCGCGGGCGGCACCTTCATTCTGCGCTATGACGACACCGACACGGCCCGGTCCACCGCGGAGTTCGCCGCGGCCATCGCCCGCGACCTGGAATGGTTCGGCATCGTTCCGGATCGCGTTGAGTATCAGTCGGCGCGCCTTGATCGATACGAGGCTGCGGTGGCGGCCCTGAAAGCGGCGGGGCGGCTCTATCCGGCCTATGAGAGCGAGGAGGAGCTGACCCTCAGGCGCGGCCTTCAGCGCTCCCGCGGACTGCCACCGGTCTATGACCGCGCCGCGCTCAAGCTGACGGACGCGGATCGCGCGCGGCTGGAGGCGGAGGGCAGGCGCCCCTATTGGCGGTTCAAGCTGGAGCCCAACCCCGCCATCTGGGAGGATGGCGTGCGCGGGCCGCAGCATGTGGACATGACCAGCCTGTCGGACCCTGTTCTGGTGCGGGCGGACGGCACCTTCCTGTATACGCTCACCTCGGTGGTGGATGACCTGGAGTTCGGCGTCACCGACATCATCCGAGGTGAGGACCACGTCACCAATACCGGCGTGCAGATCCAGTTGTTCGAGGCCCTTGGCGGTGCGACGCCGCGGTTCGCCCACCACAATCTGCTGACGTTGCCGTCAGGCGAGGGCCTGTCCAAGCGGCTCGGGCATCTCTCGCTGCAATCGCTGCGGGAAGAGGGATACGAGCCCCTGGCGGTCGCTGCCATCTCGGTCCTGGTGGGCACGTCGGAAGCCGTGGCGCCGGTGGAAAGCCTGGATGCGTTGGCGGCTCGGATCGATCTGTCGCATATCTCCCGGGCTCCGGCGCGCTTCGACCCGGCTGAACTGTCGGCCCTCTCGGCGCGCACCTTGCACCAGATGCCGTATGAGCGCGTGGCCGGACGCCTGGCGGACTTGGGCATTGGGGGCGGCGAAGCCTTTTGGCTTGCGGTGCGCGGCAATGTTTCCCGGCTCGCCGAAGCGCAGGCCTGGTGGCACGTGATCTCCCGGTCGGCCTGCTGGGGGAGGGATCCGCAGGATGCGGCTTTCCTTGAGAGCGCTGCCGCCCTTCTGCCGGAAGAGCCCTGGGATGCGGGCGCCTATCGCGCTTGGGTCGGGGCGTTGAAGACCGTCTCGGGACGCACCGGCCATAGCCTCTTCGCGCCCCTGCGCATTGCGCTGACCGGTCAGGCGAAGGGACCCGAACTCGCTGCTCTGCTGCCCCTGCTGGGACGCGATCGCGTCCTCGCGCGGCTGCGGGGGGTGGACGGCTGAGGCCCTTCGCGGACCAGGCCGAACCGCGTGACGGTGCTCGACGATTTGTCTCGTGAGTGCCGTGCGTCCGCCTGGCCGTTTACACGGATGACGCCGGTGGGCCTGGAGATATGGGTGGGCCTTGCGTCCTGGCGGAGCCTTGCGGGCGGCCGGTGTTAGTCCGCGGCGACTCTTGACTTCAACGGATTGGCAGCGGCGCGCGTGCCTCCTGTCGGGAGGGGCGCCCGCGCGCCCTCGCATGTCGTACGGTCGTCAATTTGCCCATCTATATTCAAGTCAGAATGAAAGCTGACTTAAGAGTTATTCTTCTGACTCAAAGTCATTGATGTCAGAATTAAAATAAAAATATCAGTAAGTGATGTATATCGGGTCCGCTCTGCGTCCCGGTCCGGTGAGGCGCGTTCACGTCAAGCGAGCGTCGCTGCGCCGTCGATCTGGATAGCCCTGGTGCGCCGCGGGTCTCGATCCCTTTCGCCCGAGGCCGTCAGGCCTTCTTCCCTGTGTCGGCTGGTCTCCGCGCTTCTCAAGGTGGTCTCATGGCGAACGTCAATGCACTCATCGGGAAACTCCTAGGCAAGACCGATATGGACAAGCTTTTCGGTCGGGGGGTGCCTCTCGATCCGGTCGCCGAATTGCAGAACACCTACGGTGCGTTCAGCTCGAAGATCTCGACGGAAGCGGTTGCCGAGCGGGCGGTGGCGCTGCTGGAATTTGCGCGGGACTCGGCCAATGCCCAGACACCCTTTGCCATGCACTTCTCAAGCTGTGTCTCGTCAGTGGCCACCGAGCTCTCGCAAAGCGCTTTGAGCGTGGCGCCCTCCAGCGTCCTTGGGGCGTTCGACAGCCTGAAGTTCTCAAGCGCGGTGAACGGCGCCTCTGACAGCATGAAGGCGCGCCTCACCACGGCTTACACGGCGGAGGCCGGTCCGGTGATCGAACTCCTGGACGTGGGCCTTGCCATCAGCGCGTCCCAAGTGCCTCTGGTTGGCCCCATCGCTGCCGGCTACGTCATGGGCGGCGTCGGCGGCGCGGTGGCCATGGGCTCTTCCGCCGCGATCGTCTACATGACGAATACCGGCGCCCTTGCGAGCACTTTCGGCGTGCCTGCCCAGCAACTGACGAACCTGATGGGCACCGATCCCGCCCATCTCGGCACCGATCCCGACGCCCAGAACAAGGCCCTGCAAGGCGTTGCCAAGGATGTCACCAAGGATATGATGAAGGCCAATACGGCAGTGCAGGCTCAGGACAAGAAGCGCGAAAAGGAGCGTGCGGCCGCAAACAAAAAAGCCAAGGTCCTCATTGCCCAGCCCAAGACCCACGGCATCGGATTGGCCTGGTATCTGGTTATGCGCACCAAGCTGCGCTGGACCAATGAATGCATTGCTGAGGCTGCAGGAGGCAATGCGGCGGGGTTGCTTTCCAAGACCGGCGTCGAAAATGTGATGACCTTTGCCAACGCCGCTTCCATCAATCCCCAGACGCGCAACCAGCTTTGCATCTCTACCACCGACAAGTTCATTGATTCCAGTAAGTTCGCGGACAAGGGCGAGGCGCTAAAGTCCCACATCCAGACCAATTACGACACGCTGGAGGGCTTCGCCAGCAAGATGATCGAGGTGCAGAAGTCTCTGCGCACGCTTCTGGAAGACATTCTCAAGGTCAATGTGGTGCGGTCCTTCAAGGCCGACTTGAAGGCCTACCAGATGGCAGCGTGGGCAACGCCCGGTTTCGCGCAGAGGCATCCGGACTTCTACGTCGCGCCGAACGACGTGCCTTCGGCGCGAAGCAATCACACCCGTGCGGTCGCCGCTCTGATCGTGGCCTATTTCGTGGAGCGAAACTGGAAGAACAGCCAGCCCTATCAGGCGCGGGACAAGGGACCGAGCGCGCTCAAGGAGCTTGAGCGCAAGAGAAACGAAAACGCTATTGCTTTCAAGGCATTGCAGCGCGGCGCCAACCAGGTAAACATGGGCGGGCCGGTGACACAATGGAAGACGGTCGAGGACAATTCCAAGGCATATGTGCGCATTCTGAAGAGTGCCATCGTGGATGACCTGACCGCGCCTTTCCGGAACGGCGCGTCCACGCCCAAGGACCTGAACAAGGCGGTGCAACTCTTCATGGTGTGCGCCATCATCGTGAACGACAACGTGTCTCGAAAGGCGGCGGGGAAGGAGAAGGGGCTGAAGGCCTCCACGGTCAATACGGCCACCGACATTCCCATCGATGTGATCCGTGTCCTTCAAGAACTGGGGTATTTGAATATTTACAAGACTTTTACGGGAATTGTTACAAAGGGCGACAAGGACAAATACACGGAGGGTGGCAGGAAGCTGCGCTGGTTCGATCGTTTCGGAGGCAGTGCCAGCGCGTCCGAAAAGATGATGGTGTATGTCTTTTCCTGCGTGGTCCTGTCCATCGTTGACGTGACAAAGATTGCCTGCGGCTTCCAGAACTGGGCGGAGACCGAAAAGCTGCTGGTCCGTGTCATCCAAGAAATCAACCGGGCCGAGATGATCATGGACAAATAGGTTCTGGACGGCCGGGGGAGGCGGCGGGCGCCACGAGGCGGCGTTTTGATGGGGCGCCCCCCGTCAGCCCCTTCCATCGTTCCCGTTTCGCCCCCATATTGGCGCCATGGCCAAAGCATCCCGTCCCGGCAAGCTCGGCGAGCGTTCCCAACGCCATTTCGAGCCCGCCCCCGTCCAGAGTCTCGATCCCGCGCTCGCCGCCTCTCTGGGGCTGGCGCCCGGGGATCTCTCCGGCGATTTCCAGTCGGCGGGGGCCTCCGCCACCGTTGCAGCGCTGGGACAGCTCATTGAGAAGGGTCGGCCGGAAGTGAACGGCCAGACTTGGGTGCCCCATCGCCCGCCGCGCCCGGAGAAGAGCGAGGGCGGTGTCCGCTTCGAGATGAAGTCGGATTTCACTCCCTCCGGCGACCAGCCTCAGGCCATCGCGGAACTCTCGCAGGGTGTCCGGAACGGGGATCGCGACCAGGTGCTGCTGGGTGTGACCGGCTCCGGAAAGACTTTCACCATGGCCAAGGTGATCGAGACGCTGCAGCGCCCCGCCATTGTGCTCGCGCCCAACAAGACCCTTGCTGCGCAGCTCTATGGCGAGTTCAAGAGCTTCTTTCCCGACAATGCGGTGGAGTATTTCGTATCCTACTACGATTACTACCAGCCGGAAGCCTACGTCCCCCGCACCGACACTTATATCGAGAAGGAATCCTCCATCAACGAGCAGATCGACCGCATGCGCCATGCGGCGACCCGTGCCTTGCTGGAGCGGGACGATGTCATCATCGTCGCCTCGGTGTCCTGCATCTATGGTATCGGCTCGGTGGAGACCTATTCCTCCATGACCTTCAAGCTGGAGGTGGGGGAGCGCATCGACCAGCGCCAGTTGATCGCCGATCTGGTGGCGTTGCAATACAAGCGTATCCAGTCGGACTTCGCCCGCGGCACCTTCCGGGTGCGCGGCGATAATATCGAGATATTCCCCGCCCATTATGAGGACCGCGCTTGGCGCGTCTCGCTGTTCGGCGACGAGGTGGAGAGCATCGCCGAGTTCGACCCGCTCACCGGCCACAAGAGCGGGGACATGAAGTCCATCAAGGTCTATGCCTCATCGCACTATGTGACGCCACGCCCGACCTTGATCCAGGCCATTTCCGGCATCAAGAACGAGCTGCGCATGCGGCTCGACGAGCTCAACCGCATGGGCCGCCTCTTGGAAGCCCAGCGCCTGGAACAGCGCACGCGCTACGACCTGGAAATGATGGAGGCCACGGGTTCGTGCGCTGGCATCGAGAATTATTCCCGCTGGCTCACCGGGCGCAAGCCGGGCGAGCCGCCGCCCACTCTGTTCGAGTATGTGCCGGACAATGCCCTCGTCTTCATCGACGAGAGCCATGTGACCGTGCCGCAGATCGGCGCCATGTATCGCGGCGACTTCCGCCGCAAGGCAACGCTGGCGGAATACGGCTTCCGCCTCCCGTCTTGTATGGACAACCGGCCACTGCGGTTCGAGGAATGGGAGGCCATGCGCCCGCAGACGGTCCATGTCTCCGCAACCCCCGGCGGCTGGGAGATGGACCAGACCGGCGGCGTCTTCGTGGAGCAGGTGATCCGCCCCACCGGCCTCATCGACCCGCCGGTGGATGTGCGCCCCGCGCGCACCCAGGTGGACGACCTCTTGGGCGAAGTGCGGGCGGTGGCCGCCAAAGGCTATCGCACCCTCGTCACTGTGCTCACCAAGCGCATGGCGGAGGATCTGACCGAGTATCTCCACGAGAACGGCATCCGCGTGCGCTACATGCATTCGGACATCGACACTATCGAGCGCATCGAGATCATCCGCGACCTGCGGCTTGGTGCCTTCGACGTGCTGATCGGCATCAACCTGCTGCGCGAGGGCCTCGATATTCCCGAATGCGGGTTGGTGGCCATTCTCGACGCGGACAAGGAAGGCTTCCTGCGCTCGGAGACCTCCCTCATCCAGACCATCGGCCGCGCGGCGCGAAACGTCGATGGCCGGGTCATCCTCTATGCCGACCATGAGACCGGCTCCATGCAGCGCGCCATGGCGGAGACCCAGCGCCGCCGCGAGAAGCAGGTGGCCTATAATACCGAGCATGGCATCACGCCCGAGAGCGTGAAGAAGGCCATAGGCGACATCCTCAACTCCGTCTATGAGCGCGATCACGTCCAGGTGGATGCGGGCTTTGCCGAGGAAGGCGCCGCCTTCGGCCATAACCTCAAGGCGGTGATGGCGGACCTGGAAAAGCGCATGCGGGCGGCGGCGGCCGATCTCGACTTCGAGCAGGCGGCGCGCCTGCGTGACGAGATCAAGCGCCTCCAGGCCACCGAGCTTGCGGTGGCCGACGATCCCATGGCCCGCCAGGAGGCGGTGGACGACCGCACCGGCGGCTATCGCGGGGCGCGAAAGTACGGCAACGCCGCCAACGAGCCGCCCAAGGCGTCGGGTAGGGCGGCGGGCAAGGGCCGCGGCAAGGCCGGCGCATCCGCCAACCCTGGCGCGGAGGATGGCCAAGCCCGTTACACGCCCGCTGGCGGGCCGCGCGAGATGGGCGAGATGCCGCTTCACGCCCCCAAGCCTTCCGCCTCCAAGCCTTCTTCCCGGGTGGCCAAGCCTTCCCTGGACGATATGGGTCCTGGCACTGACCGGGCCGAGCCCCTTTCCGCCTTGGACTTCCGGCCCGGCCCGCGGCCGGATCCCGGAACGAAGGGCTACCGCAAGGGGGGGCGGCGGAAAAACTGACGGCCGCCTGCTGGCGGTCAATGAGCGCGGCTGCGCCCGAACGGGACGGGGTGTTCCTCCGGTCGGTTGGCGGGCGGGGCGCCTGCGGGCTGGATGGCCTCGGAATCGTGGCGACAGGCCGCTCCTCCTCTTCGCCCGCCCGGACCGCGTCACGCGGGATCGTCGCGCGCGAACGGATCTGGGGATGGCCAAAAGCGCATCGCCGCCGCCTTCTCCTACCTCCGACGCGTGCGAGATTGGGCCGTACTTCCGCCGCAATCCTTGACAGCTATGGCATTGCTCGCGCTTGGGGTCGGCTTGCGCGCGTTCTGGCTGATTTTGACGCATAGGACGGTTTCATGCCGGCGCCCCTGACGTTTCGCGGAGCCCTGCGCTTCGCGCTTGCCCCTTTGTTTCTCGCAGGATGTGCCACAGCCCCATTGGATGAGGCCGGGACGCTCTCCTCTTATTCCGGCCTGACTCAGGCCGATGGACTCCTCGCCAAGTCCAAGCTGCGCGTGGACAAGGAAAGCGTCCTTGCGGCCAAGACCGTCCGCCTCGTGCCGACCGCTTTCTCGCCGGCGGTAAAGTCCCAAGGCATCTCGACCGAACAGCGCAAGCTCGTGACCAATGCGGTGGATCGCTCGCTTTGCGCCGGCCTGAGCGAGCGCCTGAAGGTGGTGTCGGGCTCCGAGCCGGCGGACCTCACGGTTCATGCGGTGATCACAAACATGGCTGCGACCGATCCCAATGCGGTGGCTGCGACCAAGGCGGCCTCCGTGGCGAAATCGGTGCTGCTGCCCGGAGTTCCTGTTCCCACGCCCCGTCTGCCCATCGGCCTCGGCAGCCTCTCCATCGAGGCGGAAGCCGTGACGCCGCGCGGAATACAGGAGGCGGCGATGGTGTGGGGCCAGGGTGCCAATGCCCTGTCCGGGTCGGCGCGCATCTCCCAGGTGGGCGACGCCTATGACCTTGCCGCAACCTTCGGGGATGATTTCAGCAAGCTGGTGGTGACAGGCGAGAGCCCGTTCCAGAAAATGTCGGGGCCACCTTCCGCGGAGCGCGTTCAGGCCTGGGCGGGGGGCGCCCCGAAATATGCGGCGTGCGAGGCGTTCGGACGGGAGCAGGGCGTCGGCGGACTTTTCAGCAGTGCCGTGGGACTGCCTCCGGAATGGACCGACAAGGGGGCGGGCTCTTCGGCGGCGGCAGGCGCTGCAAATGCCGAGGCGCCGCCTCCGGCGGGGCAATAGGCGGGTGGGGGGCGCGCGTTGCCGCCGCATCCCAGTCTCAGCCCCTGCCTTCGTGTCTCACCTCTGCGCCGATGCCAGGCGAAACCATCGCTGGTATAGCTATGCCCAGGGACGACCGCGGTGGCGGGGTGATGGAGGGGCCGGGCCATGACGAGCCAAGCGCGGATTCTGGCCCTCCAGGGAGCAGATCGCGGGGGCGTCCGCCGTGTGCTGGCAGACGCCGTGCAGCGCTTTCGTGCTCGCGGTCTTCTCGTTCTGGGCGCGGTGGAGACCCTGCCGAACCCCGATGATCCCGACGATGTGCACCTTCTGGATCTGGCGAGTGGGGGCCAATACCCGCTCAACCAGAAGCTTGGCCCAGGCGCTGCCGGGTGCAGCCTGGACCCCGAGGGCCTCGCCGCCGCCTGTGCGGCGGTGCAGGCTTCCATCGCCCGTCTTGATGGCGGCGAGGAGAGGGCTCTGGTCATCCTCAGCAAGTTCGGGCGGCAGGAGGCGGAGGGGCGCGGCCTGACCGACGCGTTTCACGCGGCGGTCCTCGCGGACCTGCCCATCCTCACCTCGGTCTCCCCGGCCGTTGCAGCCGCTTGGGCGGACTTCGCCGGTCCGATGGCGCGATTTGGAGGAATGTCCCCCGATGAGATCGATGCCTGGTTCGATGGCATCTGAACCGCACGTCTTCGGTGATTGAGGTCAAGTATCTGGCTCGCCTTGTTCTCTTCGGCTAAGACTGGTGCCGGGCCGGAGGGAGAAAAGGCATGTCCATTCACGCTTGGCAGGTTGGCGGAGCAGGGAGGCATTTGGTTTTGGCCGCGAGCCTTGCCGGGCTTCTCACTGGTTGCACGTCTTCGCAGGGTCCAAGTTGGGGCACCGCTACGGTAACGGAAACTGATCCGTGGGGCGCCTATGAGGCGGTCGTGAATGTACCTGCTCCCACCGCCGGGCCCCGGGTATTTCAATGTTCGGGGCCATGGGCCCCGACGACAACCGAAGTCAATCTCATCGCCGATTTCGGCGCACAAGCCATGAGCCGCGCCGATGTGCAGCAGCCCGGCGGAGGCTCCTCTCCCGGTTCGGTGCTGCTGGCCGGTGATCCAAAGCTGCGCGTCGATATCGCGTGGGCGGATGCCATCGGCTACACCACGCCGACGCGCGTGGCGTTCACCGATGAGAGCGCCTGGAGCGTCGCGGGTGTCAGTATCGGCACGTCGATCGTCGATGTGCAGAAAGCCAATGGGCGCCCCTTCCGCATCGTCGGCTTCGGCGGCGACAATGGCGGCGTGGTGACTGACTGGCAGGGCGGGCGCCTCGCCAGCATTCCCGGCCCGTGCCGGGTGGGTGTGCAGTTCGCGATCTCCGCCACCGCATCGGATTCTGCTCAGGCAAAGGCCTCCGGGCCGAAGGTATATTCGTCCTCGGATCCGGCGATCCGCGCCTTGAATCCGACTGTGGGTCTATTTTGGGTCAACTATAAATGGTGATTGTGGTCCGTTAAATTCCTGTAATGCCTAAAACTTGCCGCAAGTACGCCACAATGGCCCGTGCGGATTGTCGTGTTTATGGAGGCAGGATATGGCTAAGGTTATTTCGCGCGGCGCAGTTCTTGGTTTCGCTCTCGGGATGGGCGTCGCGCTCGCCGGCGGCGCGGCGATCACCTCCGCGGTGGCCTATCAGGGGGACATGGAAGCGGCCCTGGAGCAGCTCCGCGGCGCCCGCGCCAGCCTGGAACGGGCCACTCCGAACAAGGGCGGGCACCGCGAGGCGGCCATGGGGCTGATCGATCAGGCCATCGTGCAGGTGAAGGAGGGCATCGCCTTCGCGGCGCGCTGACGCCAGAGGGCGCAGGCCCTTTGCGGTCTATGGGATAGAGTGGAGCCGGAAGGGACTGTCCCATCCGGTCTTTTCTTTGTTGGCGCCGTAGGGGCTTCGACTTGAGTGTGGCTGGAGCAGCCCAGGGTTTTAGGGCAAGAGGGCGCCCCGCAACGATGCGCGGTTCCGACGCTGGACAGCCCGTTCCATTCCATCGCATGACTTGCCGCTGAACCGGGCGCGGGGCCGGACGAGGAACGCAATGGACTGGATCTCCTTTTGGGACGGCAGCCACGCCATCTATACAAGCGAGCGGCACAAGCAGGTCCATTATGCCCGCATCGCCGCCGACATTGCCCGCTTCGTCCCCCACCCCCAGGCGCGCGTGCTCGACTATGGCTGCGGTGAGGCGCTGGGTGCGCAGGCGCTGGCGCAGGCCTGTGGCCAACTGACGTTGAGCGATGCCGCCCCCGGTGTTCGCCAGGGCCTGAAGGCACGCGTTGCCGGCAATCCGCGCATCCACGTTCTCTCGCCGGAGGAAGTGGCGGCCCTGCCGGAGGGCAGCTTCGATCTCATCGTCGCCAATTCCCTCCTGCAATATCTTTCCCCGCAGGTGCGCGATGACCTGATGGCCACCTGGCGGCGGCTCCTTGCGCCAGGCGGCACGCTGCTGGTCGCCGATGTGATCCCGCCGCATGTGAGCGCGGTGCGGGACGCGCTCGCCCTTCTGCGCTTCGGGGGGGCGGAGGGGTTTCTCGGCTCGGCCGTGCTGGGCCTGGTGCGCACCGTCTTTTCGCCCTATCGCAAGCTGCGCGCGGACCTTGGCCTGTCCCAATATAGCGAGGCGGCGATGCTCGACGTGCTCGCCAAGGCGGGATTCACCGCGCGGCGGGTGCGGCCGAATGTGGGGCACAATCAGGAGCGCATGGCCTTCACTGCAAATCGCGCGCCGTAAACTTTATCGCGCGGATCCGCGGGCGCTCTTGTCGGCAAAGGCCCACAGGCGGTATCCGGAGAAAGTCCAGCACAGGACCAGCCCGCTCGTGAGCGCTTGCGCCAGCAGGTAGAAAATACCGAGCCGGTGGGTGAAGAGGTCCATCAGCACCCCGTTCAGCACGAAGGCGACCCCTGCAACCGCAAAATAGCGGGGCAGGGCGCCCGCATGGGAGCGGCTCGACTGGAAGGTGAAGCTGCTGTTCAGCGTGTAGGTGACCAGGGTCCCCACCACGAATCCGACCATGGACGCGGCCACCGGACCGAGAATCTCCCACTCCACCAGCCCGCCCAGCACCAGGAAATGCGCCACGAAGGCGGTGGCGCCCACGGCGACGAAGATGGCGAACTGCGTGATGAGGTGGCGGTTCTCCGAAAGGAGGCGCTTCAACAGGGACATGAGGCCGGAGGCTCCGCACAACGGGACGATGGTCTTCCGTCGCGTTGAATTATGGTCTAAGGAAGCCAGATAGCGCGCCGGGCGAAGAGAATTCAACGCCGCGACGCCACCTCTGCCGTCGAACGACGGAAAATCAATCCACAGGGGCGCGTGACCCGCGGCCCTTTTTTTGCGCCCGTCGAGCGCCAGCGAGACATGCCGAAACGCACTGACCTCGAAACCATCCTCATCATCGGCGCCGGCCCCATCGTGATCGGGCAGGCCTGTGAGTTCGATTATTCCGGAACCCAGGCGTGCAAGGCGCTGAAGGAGGAGGGTTACCGGGTGGTCCTGGTGAACTCGAATCCGGCCACCATCATGACCGATCCGGACATGGCGGATGCGACTTATATCGAGCCCATCACCTCCGAGATCGTCGCCAAGATCATCGAGAAGGAGCGGGGCGACCGCTCCAAGGGCTTTGCGCTCCTGCCGACCATGGGTGGCCAGACGGCGCTGAATTGCGCCCTGTCGCTCAAGAAGGACGGTGTGCTCGATCGCTTCGACGTGGAGATGATCGGCGCCACCGCAGAGGCCATCGACAAGGCCGAGGATCGCGAGCTGTTCCGCGAGGCCATGACCAAGATCGGCCTCCTGACGCCCAAGTCCCGCCAGATCAAGAATCTCGCCCAGGCGCTCGAAGCGCTCGACGAGGTTGGCTTGCCGGCCATCATCCGCCCGTCCTTCACCATGGGCGGCACGGGCGGCGGCATCGCCTACAACAAGGCCGAGTTCATCGAGATCGTGGAGCGGGGCATCGACGCCTCGCCCACCAATGAGGTCCTGATCGAGGAAAGCGTCCTCGGCTGGAAGGAGTATGAGATGGAGGTGGTCCGCGACAAGGCGGACAACTGCATCATCATCTGCTCCATCGAGAATCTCGACCCGATGGGCGTGCACACCGGCGATTCGATCACGGTGGCCCCGGCGCTGACGCTGACCGACAAGGAATACCAGATCATGCGCGACGCATCGCTTGCGGTGCTGCGCGAGATCGGCGTGGAGACCGGCGGCTCCAACGTGCAGTTCGCGATCAACCCCGAGGACGGGCGGATGATCGTGATCGAGATGAACCCGCGCGTGTCGCGGTCCTCGGCGCTGGCCTCCAAGGCCACCGGCTTCCCCATCGCCAAGGTCGCCGCGCGCCTTGCGGTCGGCTACACGCTGGACGAGATCGAGAACGACATCACCGGCGGCGCCACCCCGGCCTCGTTCGAGCCGACCATCGACTATGTGGTCACCAAGATCCCGCGCTTTGCCTTCGAGAAGTTCCCGGGCGCCGAGCCGACTTTGACCACGTCCATGAAGTCCGTGGGCGAGGCCATGGCCATCGGCCGCACCTTCCAGGAGAGCCTCCAGAAGGCGCTGCGTTCGCTGGAGACGGGCCTCACCGGCCTAGATGAGATCGAGATTGGCGGCCTGGGCGCCGGCGACGACAAGAATGCCATCCGCGCCGCGCTCGGCACCCCGACGCCCGACCGCCTGCTCTATGTGGCGCAGGCCATGCGCCATGGCATGAGCGACGAGCAGATCCATGCGGCCTGCAAGATCGATCCCTGGTTCCTGGCCCAGATCCGCGGCATCGTCGATGCCGAGGACAAGGTCCGCAAGTTCGGCCTCCCCAAGACCGCCGGCCTGCTGCGCGGCCTGAAGAGCCAGGGCTTCTCGGACGCCCGTCTCGCCTCGCTCGCCGGGATCACGCAGGCCGAGGTGCGGGCCCATCGCCACGCGCTGAACGTGCGTCCGGTCTATAAGCGCATCGACACCTGCGCGGCCGAGTTCGCCTCGCCCACCGCCTACATGTACTCCACCTACGAGGCGCCTTTCGGCGGCGCGATGGCGGACGAATCCCAGCCGTCCAGCGCCAAGAAGGTGGTGATCCTGGGTGGCGGGCCGAACCGCATCGGTCAGGGCATCGAGTTCGACTATTGCTGCTGCCATGCGGCCTTTGCCCTCAAGGATGCGGGCTATGAGGCCATCATGGTCAACTGCAATCCGGAGACGGTCTCCACCGACTATGACACGTCGGACCGGCTCTATTTCGAGCCGCTGACCGCCGAGGACGTGCTGGAGCTGATCGACCGCGAACGCACCGCCGGCACGCTGCATGGCGTCATCGTTCAGTTCGGCGGCCAGACTCCGCTGAAGCTGGCGCGCGCCCTTGAGGCGGCCAACGTTCCGATCCTCGGGACCTCGCCGGACGCCATCGACCTCGCCGAGGATCGCGACCGCTTCAAGACCCTGCTTGAAGAGCTGGAACTGCGCCAGCCCGCCAACGGCATCGCCTATTCGGTGCAGCAGGCGCGTGATGCCTCTGCCGCGCTCGGCTTTCCGCTGGTTGTGCGTCCGTCCTATGTGCTGGGCGGCCGGGCCATGCAGATTCTGCGCGAGGAGCACCAGCTCGGCGACTATCTCATGGACACCCTGCCGGGCCTCGTCCCCCACGAGATCCGCGCGCGGTTCCCGAACGACAAGACCGGCCAGATCGACGCGGTGCTGGGTGAGAACCCGCTCCTGTTCGACCGCTATCTGTCGGACGCCATCGAAGTGGATGTGGACGCCCTGTGCGACGGCACGGACGTGTTTATCGCCGGCATCATGGAGCATATCGAGGAGGCGGGCATCCATTCCGGTGACAGTGCCTGCTCGCTGCCCCCGCACTCGCTCTCCCGCGACACCATCGATCGGCTGGGCGAGGAAACCCGCGCGCTGGCGCTGGCGCTCGGCGTGGTCGGCCTGATGAACGTGCAATATGCGCTGAAGGACGACGAGATTTACGTGCTCGAAGTCAATCCGCGCGCCTCGCGCACGGTGCCCTTCGTCGCCAAGGTGATCGGCACGCCGATCGCGAAGATCGCGGCCCGCGTCATGGCCGGCGAGCCGCTGTCCGCCTTCAATCTGGAGCGGGCCAGCGTCAGCCATATCGCGGTGAAGGAAGCGGTGTTCCCCTTCGCCCGCTTCCCGGGTGTCGACACCGTGCTCGGCCCGGAGATGCGCTCCACCGGCGAAGTGATGGGCCTCGACACCGATTATGGCGTCGCCTTTGCCAAGAGCCAGCTGGGTGGGGGCACCAAGGTGCCCAAGGCCGGCACCGTGTTCGTCTCCGTGAAGGAGAGCGACAAGGCGCGCATCCTGCCCTCGATCCGCGTCCTGATCGAGCTCGGATTCAAGGTGATCGCCACCTCCGGCACCCAGCGCTTCCTGGCCGAGAACGGCATCGAGGCCGGCAAGATCAACAAGGTGCTTGAGGGCCGGCCGCATATCGTCGACGCCATAAAGAATGGCGACGTGCAGCTGGTGTTCAACACCACGGAAGGCGCGCAGGCCTTGTCCGACAGCCGCTCGCTCCGGCGCGCGGCCCTCTTGCACAAAGTGCCGTATTACACCACGCTGTCGGGTGCCATCGCGGCGACGCAGGGCATCAAGGCCTATGTGGGCGGCGACCTGAAGGTCCGCGCCCTGCAGAGCTATTTCGATGGCACACAGGCGCCGGGCGTAAGCCGGGCGGGCTGACATCCAGGACTGTGGCCGGGAACAGGCATTCCCCGGCCGGAGTTCGTTCCGCGCAGATGAAGACAGTCCGCGCGGGACGATTCAAGGCTGTCATGTGGTTATGAAGGTTGCCGGCTACATGCTGAATGGAACGACCCATTCGGCAGACTGCCGGCGCAGGGCGGCCGCGGAACGCGGCCGATAGCATGGGACGATCGAGCGGCGTCGCGCCGCCCGTCAGGCGCTGGCTGAAAGGCGGCGACCTTGGCGGGAGGTGCGGGGTCGCTTTGTTCCGTTTGAAATGTCGGTTGGCGCCCTCGCTTCTACGGGAGGCCCGCCACCATCATTCAACGCCGCCCCAGGCGGGGCGGCGGTGCGAGGAGGTCTCGAGCAGGACCCATGGAGAAGATTCCCATGACGGGGCACGGCTACGTTGCCCTGGAAAACGAATTGCGGCATCGCCAGCAGGTGGAGCGTCCGCGCATCATCAACGCCATCTCCGAGGCGCGGGCGCACGGCGACCTGTCAGAAAATGCGGAATATCACGCGGCGAAGGAGCAGCAATCCCTAAACGAGGGTCGCATCGCCGAGCTGGAGGATAAGCTCTCGCGCGCCGAGGTCATCGACGTCAGCAAGCTGTCGGGCGATACGGTGAAGTTCGGCGCGACCGTGACCTTGGTGGACGAGGACACGGAAGAGGAGAAGGTCTGGCAGATCGTCGGCGACAGCGAAGCCGATGCCAAAGCGGGACGGATCTCCATCTCGTCTCCCGTGGCGCGCGCGCTGATTGGGAAGAGCAAGGGGGCCAGCGTCGAGGTGGTGACCCCGAAGGGGCCCCGGTCATTCGAGATCGTATCGGTCCGCTGGGTCTGATCTGAAGCCTGTTTGGCCGCCGGCGGGTGTCATCCGCCGGCCGGCCTTCGGTTGGGGGAGGCGCACCTGGCTCAGACCTTAGCGCGAGGGCGCCGCCTTTGCCGTTTCCGGCACCAGCGGGACGATGGGCGCATTCTTCGTTTGCCCCAGCGATAGCGCCGTCTTGACGTTGCGCACATTGGGCGCGGCGGTGATTTCCAGCACGAAGTTTTGGAAGGTCCGCAGGTCCGGCGCCACGCACAGCATCAGGAAGTCCACGTCGCCCGAGAGCATCCATGCGCCGCGGACCAGCGGCCAGCTGTCGATGCGTGCCTGGAAGGCCGTCAGGTCCGCCTCCGCTTGGCTAATGAGGTGCACCATGGCGAAAGACATCAGGTCATAGCCAAGGCGTTTCTCGTCGAGCAGCGCCCGGTAGCCCTGGATGATGCCCTCCTCCTCCAGCGCCCGGACGCGCCGCAGGCAAGGTGGGGCCGAGATGCCGACCCGGCGAGACAGCTCCACATTGGTCATCCGGCCGTCCAGCTGGAGCTCGGACAGGATCTTCCAGTCCACGGCATCGAGATGAATGGTCAAGGTGGTCCTCCCGCGGAAAGCGTCGGCACCTTAGTGCAGGCTTTCGGCAGTGCAACGAAATAATATTTCGTGATCGCGCCCGCACCCTTGCGTGAACCTCTCGCCTTGTGATGGTGCGTGCCAGACCCTACATTGACGCATGGCTCGTAGCCGGCTCGGAGCGGAAGCGTCGGACATTCCGACGCACGGAAACCGCCTGGCGCGACGCCTGTCGTTTCGAGGTTTTCATGCCTGCCCAACATGTAAAGGTCGTCATCATCGGCTCTGGACCGGCCGGCTATACGGCTGCCATCTATGCGGCGCGAGCCATGCTTGAGCCCGTCCTGATCGAGGGCATCCAGCCCGGCGGCCAGCTCACCATCACCACGGATGTGGAAAACTACCCCGGTTTCGCGGATGTGATCCAGGGCCCCTGGCTCATGGACCAAATGCGCGCCCAGGCGGAGCATGTGGGCACCCGCATCGTCTCCGACCATGTGAACGCCCTGGATCTCTCCCGGCGCCCGTTCCGCCTCACCACCGATTCGGGCCAGGTCTATGTGGCAGAGACGGTCATCCTGTGCACCGGCGCGCAGGCCCGCTGGCTCGGGCTGCCATCCGAGGAGACGTTCCGGGGCGGCGGCGTGTCCGCCTGCGCCACCTGCGACGGCTTCTTCTATCGCGGCAAGCATGTGGTGGTGGTGGGCGGCGGCAACACCGCGGTCGAGGAGGCTCTGTTCCTCACCAATTTTGCCTCCCGGGTCACCTTGGTGCATCGCCGCGACAAGCTGCGCTCCGAACGCATTCTGCAGGATCGGCTGTTCGCCAATCCCAAGGTGAGTTTGGTGTGGCATGCGGAAGTCGCCGAGATTCTCGGCGAGGCCGAACCGCCCCGCGTCACCGGCGTGCGGCTGCGCGACGTGCGCACGGGCGCCCTGAGCGAGTTGCCGACGGACGGCGTGTTCGTTGCCATTGGCCATGCGCCGGCCACCAGCCTCGTGGAAGGTCAGGTTCAGCTCAAGTCCAACGGCTATGTGTGGACCGAACCGGATTCCACTGCGACGTCGGTACCCGGCCTTTTCGCCGCCGGAGACGTGGCCGATGACGTGTTCCGCCAAGCGGTTACAGCCGCCGGGCGCGGCTGCATGGCGGCGCTCGAGGTCGAGCGTTTCCTTGCCGCGCAAGAGGTGCAGGCCGCCGCGGAATAAAGGTTTGGGCCGCGCCGCGGCTCAGCGGCGGTGCGGACCATTTTGGTTTTTGAAAAGACAGATCCGGGCGCCGCAAGATGGCGTGCTGTCCCGGGCCCAGGGGGCACGCCAGGATGGATTGGGACAAGCTTAAGGTTTTCCATGTCGCGGCCGAGGCGGGCTCCTTCACCCATGCGGGTGAGACGCTGGGGCTCTCGCAATCGGCGGTGAGCCGGCAGGTCTCTGCCCTGGAGCAGGAACTGAAGGTTCCGCTCTTTCATCGCCATGCCCGCGGCCTCATTCTCACCGAGCAGGGTGAACTGCTCTACCGCACGGCGCACGAGGTCTTCCTCAAGCTCGAATCGGCCCGGGCCCAGCTCACCGACAGCCGGGAAAAACCCAATGGCGAGCTCAGGGTGACCACCACGGTCGGCCTTGGTACCCATTGGCTCACCGCGCGGGTGGGCGAGTTCGTGGAACTCTACCCGGACATCCGCATCCAGCTGATCCTCACCGACGAGGAGCTGGACTTGGCCATGCGCGAGGCGGACGTGGCCATCCGCATGCGCCAGCCGGTTCAGCCGGACCTGGTGCAGCGCAAGCTCTTCACCGTGCATTTCCATGCCTATGCCTCGGCCGACTATATCAAGCGGCACGGACATCCCCGCGGCGTGGACGAGCTGGACAAGCACCGGATCCTTTTGCTGGGCGGGCCGATCCCGAGCTATTTCCAGGGCCTGAACTGGCTGGAGCATGCCGGGCGCGATGGCGGGGCGCCGCGTGTGCCGGCCTTCGAGGTGAATTCGGTGCTCGGCCTGCGTCGGGCGGTGGAGCGCGGTGTCGGCATCGGCACGCTGCCGGACTACCTGACGGATGATGCCTCCTCCCTGGTCCAGCTGTTTACGGATCGGGAGACGCCTAAGTTGGAGGCATATTTCACCTATGCTCAGGAAATGCGCTCGGTTGCCCGCATCCAGGTCTTCCGAGACTTCCTCATTTCCAAGGCGCAGCGCTGGAATTACTGATTTGTGTCAGCGGGGCGCCGAACGGCGGTTTTGCACCGCACAGAGCTAAGCGTTCGGGTCATGCCTGACATGCGGTCATTTCGCATTGCATTATGCCTAAGGTGAGGGCATTGTGTTGATGCGCTGCTTGCACCTTGTGCGGTGCAGCAGCTGTTCCCCTCTGGAAGGTTCGCCGCTCTGCGGCGATACTTGCCGGGCCTCGAAAGAGGTCCGGCATTTTTCTTTTTGCCCGCAGCGCAACGGCGGGCAATCCTCTGCGGAAATTCAAGTGGTCCGGCAGTTTTGTCCGTCGTCGGCAAGAAGAAGCGCCGGCTTTACCTGACGCCCGGAACCTCTCGGGCCATGGCGCGTTGGTGCTGACTTGAGAGTGTCCGGCGCCTGCGCCAGACCCCATTCCCGATCAGCCCGGAGGCACGTCTGTGATCGCCACACCCCATTTCCGCCTGGCTGCCTCCATTCCAGGCAATGACCCGATCCGCCCGCCCGAGGTTCCCGTGCCGCCGCCGGCGCCCTTGGAGGATCCTCCGCTGCCGCCGGAACCCAACACGCCCGGCCTGCCCCCGCTGCCGGAGGGAGATCCGTCCCGCGAGCCACGCCGCGAGCCTGAGCCGACCCCCCAGCCCTTGCAGGATCCCCGTCCGCGGCCGCAAGATCCGGTGCGCAGTGTGCATCTTCTGGCCTTTCGGTCAGACCTCTGGGTCGGCTAGAGCAGGTCCAGAGCGAAGTGGGCGCCGGTTCGCGTGACGGAGATGCGTTAAAACAAGAAGACAGAGGGCGGTGGCGTTTCCAAGCTGAAGCGGTCTGGGCTGACAGATCGTTCGCGTGTCTCCATGCCGCTTCTGCCTTTCATGGACACGTTGCGGCGCAGCATCTCTTTGTTTTCATGCATATGTATGGTGCAAGCTGGTTCCCTCGCCACGCGCAAATGCTCTAGGCTCGGTGCATCTGATCCGGGAGCAGGCGAATGAGCGCGAGCGAAGAGACGGCCCGTGAGCCGCAAGCCCTTGCGAGCGCAGTGGTTCTCGATGCACCTCCGGCGGAGTTCCGAGATGTGGGCGAGGTGCTGGAGCGGGCGCGATTCGATGTCCGCTATCACGGCACGGACAATTTCGTCGGTGCGCGCATTGACGGCTACGAGGCGCCCCGCTGCTTCCTCACCCGCCCCGCTTGCGAGGCGCTTTCGGACGTGGCACGGGCTTTGGAGCGGGAGGGTTTGTCCCTTCTAATCTATGATTGCTATCGCCCAGCCCGCGCCGTTGCTCACTTTGCGCGCTGGGCGGCGGATGCGGCCGATCTCCGGACGCGGGCGGAGTACTATCCGGACCTCCGCAAGGCCGACCTTTTCGCGCTGGGTTATATCGCCGCCCGGTCGGGGCATTCGCGGGGGTCGACCCTCGATCTCACCTTGGCGGATCTGAAGACGGGCGCGCCGCTGGATATGGGAACGCCGTTCGACCTGTTCAGCGAGAGATCATGGCCCGATTCCCCGGATGTCACGGCGGAACAGAAGGGAAATCGCGATTTCCTCGCTGACGTGATGGGGCGGCACGACTTCGACCCCTTTCACATGGAATGGTGGCACTTCACCTTGCGGGGCGAGCCGTTCCCCGACACTTATTTCGACTTTCCCATCCGCTGAAGAATGTCCCAAACTTATTAAATTATAATGGCTTATGCTAGAAGGCGATGCCATCAGATTGAATCAATCTGATGGGTGAATCGTCCTCTAACCCATTGATAGAGAATGCGTGATCCGATCAGATGGCGATGCCATCTGATCGGCGCATGCTCTATTGGGTGGGGACTTTCTCCACCATCAGCCGCCGGCCCCACAGGTCGAACAGCTGGCCCTCGTTCAGCACCAATCGATCCTCCCGCACCCGCGCTTCCAGGGCCCGGAGCTGGCTGCGGGCTTCGGGGTTGGGGAGGGGGCCGTCTACGGGGATGAAGGCGGCGCCGTCCCAGGCGTGCCCGGAGCCGGCCAGGAGGGCGGCCATCTGGGGCCAGGTGACGTCGTCGCCGAGCACGTTGAGGAAGGTGGAGGCGAGCGGGGTGATTTTCGGTTCGGTAATTTTCACCAGTAGAATCAACGCGGTGAAGGCGTCGCGGGCAGCGAACTCCACGTGCAGCCAGTCCTCGAAGTCGCTTTCCGACGACCGCTTGCGGCGGCTGGACCGGCCCTTAGAAATCGACACGGGGCGTCTCCGGCATATAGTGTTCAAACAGGTCCCAGAAGCTGCTCTCGCGCGTCTCGGCGTACCAATTCTCGAAGTCCGCCAATGCTTTGGCGGGATCGTTGAGGTCCTCATTCTCGCCCCCCGCCTCAGCCTGGGCAGCCGCGTGCAAGGCGCGGGCGAGGGGGGCGAATTGGGTCAGGACTTCGGCGCGGGCGGGCGTCTCCTGGTCCCAGCCGAAGCGATTGCGGATCAGGGAAAGCGCTGCGATTTCAGCGGCTTCTGGGCTCTCGGCTGAGGCCGCTGATGTCGCCACCAGGCGCAGGAAGTTGGCTCGGCGATGGGCCTCGGCGCGGGCGTGGGCGAGGGCGGCAGCCCGGGCCTCCATCTCGGCCCGGAACCGGCCTTCTGCCGCATCAGCCTCTTGGGCACGGCCGGCAAGCGCGGCCAGGAAGTCTGTGGCGCGGGTCATTTCGGCCTTTCCAGTCAAAGACTTAGTAGGGTGTCAGCGCTTCCTTGCGGGGGCGGGGGATGGCGGAAGAGAGTGGGAGTCGAACCCACCAAGGACCGGCTCGCGGCCCCTCCCGGATTTGAAGTCCGGACGCCCCACCAGGGACGCTTCTCTTCCATCGGCCGGAGCCGAAATCGGCGCAACCACAACGCCTTGCGGCGCGGTATCATCGTCGCTGGGCTGACCCTTCGCCGGCCCATCATCTCCTGGCGTGCGGAAGAGGTCCAGCCGGTGGCGATTGATTCGGCGCAGATCTCCACGGCGCAGGGTCACCCCGTGGCGATCGAAAAACTCCAGGATCTGGATGGCCACTTTTCGGCCATTTTCCACTTGGTCGCGAAACTGAGCAGCGCTGAACTCCCCGTGATCTCGGCTTAGGCGCACCAGAATGTCCACCATCTCCGCCGTTGTTCCTCGGAGGAAGAAATGGTCGTGCGCGATCTCGTCCACGCGGCCCATCCGGCCGAGCAGACGCAGCATGCGCCGCATGTCCAGCTCGGCTTCTGCGAGAGCGGCGGCGAGGTCGCGGACCCGGGGCGGACGGAAGCGCTCGGGGCCGCCGATGAGGGGGGCGACCGCCGCCCACAGGGCTTCGTCCTTGGGGGTGAGGCGCACCTCGAAGCCGGCGCGGCGCACCCAGGCCCCATCCAGGCTCACCAGATGGTCGGCCATGAGCCGGCGGAGCGCGGCGCCGAAGGCGGGGGCGGGCAGGCGGGGCTCGATCTGGAGGCGCAGTTTCTCCTGGCCGATGCCCGGCAGGTCGGGATGGGCGAGGTGGAAGGCGTCGAGGGTAGCCAGCGTCGCCTCCCGCACGGCGGTCCAGGTGGCGGGGGCCACCACCAGGCCGTCGGCGGTGAGCGGCACGAGGCCGAGGGTGGCGACGAGGACGTCGGCGGCGCTGGCGCTGAGCGCCCGGTCGCGGGTGAAGGCGGCCAGGTCCAGGAGGTAAGGCGGAGTCGCCAGCAGGGCGGCCACCGCCGCGGCGGGGTCGGTGAGGGCGTGGGCGGCGAGCTGGGTGAGGCGCTCGGGCGTGCGGCGCTTGCGGGCGGGGCCGCGCAGATCCAGGAAGCGGCCGCCGCCCACGGTGCGCTGGGCCGAGGTGTCGCGGATCACGAAACGGTCACCAGCGGCGGCCGCGATGGGGCGCTCGGTGACCAGCTGCACCAGGCCGCTGGCACCGGGGGCAATGGGATCGCCCAGCAGCACCACGCGGGCGGCCACATCCACCGAGGCGGTATGGAGACGCACCGGGAACCACTGGCCCACGGGCTTCAGCTCGCCGGGCAGCACCTTCAGCGTGGCGTCCAGATGGTCGGCGGGGGCGTGGAGGGTGGCATCAACAATCACGTCGCCCCGGACGATGGCCTCCTTGGCGATGGCTTCGCCCGCAAGGTTGAGGCCGCAGCGGTCGCCGGCTCGGCCTTCCTGCGCCGGGGTGTCCTGCGCCCGGATGGAGCGCACGCGGGCTTCGAGGCCGGTGGGGCTCACCACCACCCTGTCACCCACTTTCACCGTCCCGGAGAGCACCGTCCCTGTCACCACCGTGCCGGCGCCGGCCAGGGTGAAGGAGCGGTCCACGGCGAGGCGGAACCGCCCGTCGGCAGCACGGTCCGCCGCGTGCCGGGTCGCTTCCACCAGATGGGCGCGCACCGCCTCCACCCCCGCGCCGGTCACCGCCGAGACGGGGAGAATGGGGGCGCCCTCCAGGCTGGTGCCGGCGAGCGCGCCTTCAATCTCGGCCGTGACCTGACCCAACCGCTCGTCGTCCACCAGGTCGGACTTGGTGAGGGCCACAAGGCCCCGGTCGAGGCCGAGCAGGTCCAAAATGGCCAGATGCTCGCGGGTCTGCGGCATCAGGCCGTCATCGGCGGCCACCACCAGCAGCACGAAATCAATGCCGGTGGCGCCCGCCAGCATGGTGTGGACGAAGCGCTCATGGCCGGGCACGTCGATGAAGCCGAGCGTGCCCACACCCTCCACCGGCAGATAGGCAAAGCCCAGGTCGATGGAGATGCCCCGGGCCTTCTCCTCCTTCAGGCGGTCGGTCTCAACGCCGGTCAGCGCGCGCACCAGCGCGCTCTTGCCGTGGTCGATATGGCCGGCCGTCCCGATAATCATGCGCCGGCGGTCTCCACCTGCGGGGCGGGCAGAGGCTGCTTGGCGCGGCGTACCGCCTCGGCGGCGCCCTCGGCGGTCAGCGCGCCGCGCACGGGCTCCAGGAAGGGGGCGGCGAGGCCGCTGCCGGCGGCTTCCGCCCGCAAAAGCCATTCATAGGCGGCCACCGGATCGCGCGGAACGCCGGCGCCCAGATGATAGGCGGCGCCCAGCATGGCCTGCCCATCCGCATCGCCCCGCTCGGCGCCCATGCGCCACCAGCGGGCGGCTTCCATCGGGTCGCGCGTGGTGGCCAGCGCATTGTGGGCCATCATGCCCAAGCGTGTCATGGCGGTGGCGATGCCCTGCTCGGCGGCGGCCAGCGCCCAGCGCCGCGCCTCGCGGGGATCGGTGGGCATGACCTCGCCTTCCAGCAGCATCCAGCTGAGCATATCCTGCGCCGGCCCATCGCCCTGCACGGCGGCGGAGCGATAAAGCTCGGCGGCATGGGCATAGTCCTGCGGCACGCCCTCGCCCTTGAAATAGAGGGTGGCGAGGTTGCGCTGGCCCACGGGGTCGCCCGCCTGGGCGGAGGCGGCGAGCCAGCGGCGGGCCAGCTCCATGTCCTTCTCGATGCCGTAGCCTTCGGAGAAGCAGGCGCCGATATTGTTGGCGGCGCGGGCATTGCCCATGCGGGCGAGCTTTTCCCACACATCGAGGGCGGTGTCATAGTCTCCGGTGCGCGCGGCTTCCAGCGCGCGGGCCATGGCGGCGTCCTGGTCGGTGAGGTCGACCGGCTTGTCGTCCGGCTTGGTGTCGGCGGATTTGCGACCGAGGAGGCGATCAAGCCAGCCCATGGCGATCCTCCCAGGCGGCGAAGGTGGCAAGGAAACCGGCTTCGTCCTCCAGGCACCGCAAGTCGAGGAGGAGGGCTCCATCTTCCATGCGGCCGATAACGGGCACCGGAAGGGCGCGCAGGCGGGTGGCGAGGGCGTCCAGCTTGCGGCCGGAGCCATCCACTGGCGCGAGCGCGAGCGCGAGGCTGTCGAGGGTTTCCAGCGGCAGCGCCCCGGAGCCGATCTGGCTGCGGCAGGGCCGGGTGGTCACGGTGAAGGCCGGCCCCAGCTGCTCGGCGAGGGCCGGTACGAGGCGCGCGGCCAAAGGCGCCATTTCAGCGGGGGTGCGGGCGAGAAGGCGGAGTGTCGGCAAGCGGGCGGCCAGCCGGTCGGGATCCTGATAGAGTTTCAGCGTCGCCTCCAGGGCGGCGAGGCGGATCTTGTCCACCCGCAGCGCCCGCTTCATGGGATTCTTGTTGATGCGCGCGATGAGATCGCGCCGGCCGACAATGAAGCCGGTCTGCGGCCCGCCCAGCAGCTTGTCGCCGGAGAAGGTGACGATATCCGCCCCCTCCGCCACGCATTCGCGCACGGTGGGCTCGTGCAGCAGGCCATGGTCGGCCAGATCAATGAGCGTGCCGGAGCCGAGGTCATTGAACAGCGGCACGCCCGCTTTGTGGGCGATGGCGGAGAGTTCCCGGGCGGGGACTTCCTTGGTGAAGCCCTGGATGCGGTAATTGGAGGTGTGCACCTTCACCACGAGGCCGGTTTCGGCGCCGAGCGCGCCCTCATAGTCGCGGGCATGGGTGCGGTTGGTGGTGCCCACTTCCACAAGGCGCGTGCCGGCCCGCGCCATGATGTCGGGCATGCGGAAGGCGCCGCCAATCTCGATCAGCTCGCCGCGCGAGACGATGCTGTCCTTGCCCTGCGCGAGGGTGTTCAGCACCAGCAGCACGGCGGCGGCATTGTTGTTGACGACGGTCGCATCCTCCGCGCCCGTGAGGTCGCACAGCAGGCCGCGCACATGGTCGTCCCGCTCGCCGCGCTTGCCGCCATCGAGGGCGAATTCCAGCGTCACCGCCTGCCGCATGGCGCGGGTGGCGGCTTCCACGGCCTCCTCCGCCAGCAAGGCGCGGCCGAGATTGGTGTGCAGCACCGTGCCGGTGAGGTTGAAGACCGGGCGCAGGCTGGGTTGGGCCTGCGCGGCAAGGTGTGCCGCAATGGCGCGAGCGAGGGCGCCGAGGCCCTCGCCTTCGGGGAAGGGCAGGGTGCCGGCGCGCAAGGCCGCCCGGGCGGCGTCCAGGGCCGCGCGGGCGGCGGCCACCACGGGCGCCCGGCCATGGCGGGCCACCGCCTCGGGCGCGGCGGAGAGCAATTGGTCCACGGAGGGCAAGGCGCGCAAGGCGCCCGCGAGAGCGGGTTTCAGCTCGGTCATGGCCGCCTCAATAGCCGAGCAGGAAGGGATTGAAAGCGCCGCGCCGATAGGGGCCGTTCTTCATCAACAAATCGAGGGCGAGGCTCGCCACATCGTCCGCCAGCGGCTCCACCAGCGGGTCCTTGGATTGGTACATGACCTTCACATAGCCATGGCAGCTGTCGCACGTCTCCGCCTTCACGGCGCCGGAAGAGCCCTCCACCTCCTGGAGGCCGATGCCCTTGGTGGAGCCGCACAGCACGCAGCGCACCCGCACATGGTTCCACCAGGTGCCGCAGAGCGAGCAGGCGCAATAGCGGGCGCCGGCAATCTGCGGCCAGTCCACCACCACGCTGGCGGCCGGCGGGCCGCCGCAGGTGGGGCACACGCCCTGGCCCACTTCCACAAGGCCGGCCTCGTCGAGCCGCGCGGCGAGCCGTGCGAAATGTACCTGGAGGGCGGCGGCCACATAGACATGCTCGGCCAGCGCCTCCATGGGGATGGAATCGGCGAGCACATTGCGCACCAGAGCATCGCGGCCGGCGGGATCGGCGGCCTTCACGCGGGCGAGCGCGGCGGCGGCGGGAGCGGGCTTGTCGAGGCCCTCCAGCTTGGCGAGCAGGCGGTCCAGGGTCGCCTCGAAGGCGGGATCCTGGGTGAAGCGGGTGCGGTCGAGCGGCGGCATGCCATAGGCGCGCGCGCGCTCCAGGGTCTCCGCATCCGGCCCTTCGGGGGCGGGGAGGGGCGCGCTCTCATCGTGCTGGATGGCGTGCTGGGCGCTGGCGATGCCGGCCAGGAAGTTCAGATAGGCAGCCAGCATGCTGTCTTCGGTCAAGGCGGCGAGGCGGCGGGCGCGGATCTCGAACAGCGACAAGGGGGCGGGGAGCCGCGCGAAGGGCGGCTGCGGCACGCCGCCGATGACGCTCGGATCGGGCAGGACGGCGCTCGGAAAATCGGACATGGGGACCTCACGAACCTCACGGGTCACGTGGCTGGAAACGGGGCGCCCGCCAGGGGCGAACGGGCCATGCGCCACATTCGGTCCGTGGGCCGGCAATTCTATGACGCTTGGTCAGGGACTCTTGGTCAGTGCACGGACGAGGCGACGCGATGCCCCTCGTCCGTGAAGGCTCATTCCGCCGGCGAGGGCGGCTTGCCGGCGCGGCGGGTGGAGACCAGCTCGCGCAGCCATTTGCGGTGATGGCGCCAGGCCCAGCCGCCGGTGACCTGTCCCTTGGTCATGGCGGAGATGGTGCCGCGCACCCAGATGGCCGCATAGACGTGCACGATCCACACGCAGATGATGGCCACCGCCGCCAGCGCATGGACGAGGATGGCGATGCGCTTCTGCTCGATGGTGGTGAAGGCGTAGAAATACTGGTCCCACACCACGAAGCCGCTGGTGATCAGCACGATGATGAGCAGCGACATGCCCCAGAAGACGCCCTTCTGGCCGGCATTATACTTGCCGACTTCGGGCAGCCGCTCCTCATGCCCTGCGATCACGTCGCGGATGCGCGCGAGCCAGGTGCCGTCTTCCCGCTTCCACAGGTTCGCCTTCCAGAAGCGCAGGAAGAGACCGGCGAAGGAGAAGAACAGGACCACGCCGATCCAGGGATGGATGGCGCGGGTCCACTGACCGCCCCCGAAGAGGGCGGTCAGGAAATAGAGCTTGGGCGTGAACAGGGCCATGCCGGACAAGGCCAGCAGGATCAGGCTGATGGCCGTCACCCAATGGTTGATCCGGGCGCCCAGCGTGTAGCGGTCCACGGTGACCGGATGGCCCTTATGGACGCTGTCGCCCTTTTCCAGATCATAGGCGCTCATGAGCGGTCACTCCCCGTGAGCTTCTCGGCATTCGCCTCGTCCTCCTCGGAGACCCTGTTGGGGCCGGCCACCACGTGGTGGACGAAGCCCACCGCCGCGGCGAGACCGATGGCGGCGAGGCCCACATATTTGGTGACACCCTTCCAGGCTTCCACCAGCGGGCTGATATGCGGGTCCTTGGGCAGGTTCGCATAGATCTGCGGCTGGTCGGCATGCTGGAGCACATACATGACATGGGTGCCGCCGACGCCCGGGGGATCATAAAGGCCCGCATTGGCATAGCCGCGGGACTTCAAATCCTTGATGCGCCCGTCCGCCCACTTCTTCATCTCGTCCTTGGTGCCGAACGCGATGGCCTGGGTGGGGCAAGCCTTGGCGCAGGCCGGCCACTGTCCCACCGCCACGCGGTCGGAGCACAAGGTGCATTTGTAGGCCTTGTTATCGACCTGCGAAATGCGCGGGATGTTGAACGGGCACCCCTTCACGCAATAGCCGCAGCCGATACAGTTCTCGTGGACGAAATCCACGATGCCGTTGGAATATTGCACGATGGCGCCGGGCGCCGGGCACGCCTTGAGGCATCCCGGATCCTCGCAATGCATGCAGCCGTCCTTGCGGATCAGCCATTCCAGATTATCGGTCTGCGGGTTCACCCATTCGGTGAAGCGCATGAGCGTGAAGGTGTTGGGCGTCAGGTCCGGCGGGTTGGTGTAGCTGCCGTTGAATGTCCCGATCTCCTCATGGAGATCGTTCCATTCCAGGCACGCCGCCTGGCAGGCCTTGCAGCCGATGCACTTCGACACGTCGATGAGCTTGGCCACTTCGGTCTGCCGCGGGGAGGCCGGCGTGATGGTGGACGCCGACTTCCGGATCAGATCCTGCTCCCCGAACTTGGCCGGTGTCGCGGTGATCGGGGGATTTGGGGCTGGGGGAAACATGGTTCAGTCCTCCCTCATGCCACCGGCCCGGTCGAGGGCTCGATATTGACGCAGAACGCCTTGAACTCCGGCGTCTCGATGTTCGCATCGCCCACGAAGGGCGTGAGCACGTTGGCGGGGAAGCCTTTCTTGGCCGCGCCCACGAACCCCCAATGGATGGGGATGCCCACGATGTGCACCGTCTTGCCGTCCACTGTGAGCGGACGGATGCGCTTGGTCACATAGGCCTTGGCGAAGACCGAGCCCCGCTTCGACCACACGCGCACCCAGCCGGCATTGGCGATGCCCTTCTCCTTCGCCAGTTCTTCCGATATCTCCACGAAGAATTCCGGCTGCAGGACCGAGTTCACATGGTTGTTCTTGGTCCAGTAGTGGAAGTGCTCCGTGAGGCGGTAGGAGGTCGCCGCATAGGGGAACTCCTTGGACGCCACGTCGGCGAACTGGGCGAAGTCGTCCTTGAACACGCGGGCCACCGGATTGCCCCGGACCTTCGGGGCGATGACGTTGGCCACCGGGCTCTCGAACGGCTCGTAATGCACCGGGAAGGGACCGTCCCGCATCATGCCCCGGGTGAACAGGCGGGAGACGCCTTCCGGGTTCATGATGAAGGGGCCCACATCCTGCGGCTTGGCGGTGGGGGCGATGTCCGGCACGTCGTATCCGGTCCATTTCGCCCCGTCCCACCACAGCAGCTTGCGGGTGTCGTCCCACGGCTTGCCGTTGATGTCGGCGGAGGCGCGATTGTAGATGATGCGCCGGTTGGCGGGCCAGGCGAACGACCATTTCAGATAGGCGCCGGTATTGTCGGGATCGGAATTGTCCCGCCGGGCCATCATGTTGCCCGCCTCCGTGAAGCAGCCGGAATAGATCCAGCAGCCGCAGGCGGTGGAGCCGTCGTCGCGCAGCACGCCGAAGCCGGGCAGTTGCTTGCCCTTCTCCAGGATCTTCTTGGTGGGGTCGTTCGGATCCATCACGTCCGCGACCACATAGCCGTTCATTTCCTTGGCGAGCTCCTCGGGAGTGGGCTCGTTCGGGTCCTTATAGGGCCAGTGGAGGTTGACGATGGGATCGGGGAAGGCCCCGCCTTCCTTCTGGTAGAGCGCTTTCACCCGCAGATGGATCTGCGCCATGATCCAGGCGTCGTGCTTGGCCTCGCCCGGAGGCGTGCCGCCCGCCCAGTGCCATTGCAGCCAGCGGCCGGAATTCACCAGCGCGCCCTCATCCTCCGCAAAGCAGGTGGTGGGCAGCTGGATCACTTCGGTCTGGATCTTGGCCGGGTCCGCGGGATTGTAGACGCCATGGTTCTCCCAGAACCGCGCCGTCTCCGTCTCCAGCGGATCCATCACCACCAGCAGCTTCAGCTTGGAGAGCGCCGAGGCCAGCTTCGCCTTGTTGGGGAACGCCTGCAGGGGATTGAAGCCCTGGCAGAAATAGGCGTTCATCTTGCCATGGTCCATCAGCTCGAAGGCGCGCAGGACGTCATAGGCCGGCACGTCGAGCTTCGGCAGGTAGTCATAGGCGAAGTTGTTTTCCGGCGTCGCCGCCGCGCCCCACATGGCCTTCTGGAAACTGACGAAGAACTTCTTGTAGTTCTGCCAGTAGCTCATCTGGTTCGGCTGCAACGGCTTGAAGCCGCGCGTCGACATGTAGGTGGCGAAATCGGCTTCCTTTTCCGTCGGCAAGGTCAGATAGCCGGGGATCAGGTTGGACATGAGCCCGAGGTCGGTCAGCCCCTGGATGTTGGAGTGACCGCGCAACGCATTCATGCCGCCGCCGCGCACGCCGATATTGCCCAGGATGAGCTGGAGCATGGCCATGCAGCGGATGTTCTGCGACCCCTTGGAATGCTGGGTCCAGCCAAGCGCGTACATGGAGGTCATCGTCTTGGTGGGCGATGAGCATTCCGCGATCATCTCGCACACCTTCAGGAACTTGTCCTTGGGCGTGCCGGTGATGCGCGAGACCATGTCCGGCGTGTAGATGGACACATGCTGCTTCAGGAGGTTCCAGACGCAGCGGGGGTCCTGCAAGGTCGGGTCGGTGAGGGCATAGCCGTCTGGTCCCATCTGGTAGTCCCAGGTGGAGCGGTTGTAGTCCCTCTTCTGCTCGTCATAGCCGGTGAACAGGCCGTCCTGATAGGTAAAGCCGTCCTTCACCAGGTAAGACGCGTTCGTGAACGCCTTCACATACTCCCACTGCACCTTGTTGTTCAGGATGCAGTAATTCATCACGCCCAGGAGGAACGCGATGTCGGAGCCTTGACGGATGGGGGCGTAATAGTCCGCCACCGCCGCGGACCGCGTGAAGCGCGGATCGACGACGACGAGCTTGGCGCCACGGGTGGCTTTCGCCTCCGTCACCCATTTAAACCCGCACGGATGCGCCTCGGCGGCATTGCCGCCCATGATGATGACCAGGTCCGTATTCTTGATATCGGTCCACGAATTGGTCATCGCGCCACGGCCAAAAGTTGGGCCCAAACTGGACACCGTGGGGCCGTGTCAAACGCGCGCTTGGTTGTCGAATGCCAGAAGTCCGAGGCTGCGCACCACTTTGTAGGTGGCGAACGCGGTCTCGTTGGTGGTGGCCGAGGCGGCGAGGAAACCGGTGGTCACCCAGCGGTTCACGGTCACGCCGTCATTGTTCTTGGCGATGAAATTCTTGTCGCGATCGTCCTTGAGGACCCGCGCGATCCGGTCCAGCGCCACGTCCCAGCTCACGCGCTCGAACTTGTCCGAGCCCGCCTTGCGGATCATCGGATATTGGAGGCGCGTCTTGGAATGGACGATGTCGAGAAGGGCCGCGCCCTTCGGGCACAGGGTGCCGCGATTGGTCGGGTGGTCGACGTCACCCTCGATATGGGTGATTTCGGCCTTCTCGCCCTTCTTCAGGTCGCCCTTGGAAAAGATGAGGATGCCGCACGCCACCGAGCAATAGGTGCAGGTGTTGCGCACCTCGGTGGTGTTGACGAGCTTGAACGGTCGGATCGCGTCCGCCAGCGCTTGTTCGACGCCGCCGAAGCCGAAGGCTCCAAGCGTCGTCCCCGCGATCCCCGCACCCGCCGTTCGTAAGAACTGGCGCCGCGAGAGCTCCATATTCATCGAAGGTGATCTCCGATAAGCGCCCCCACCGGGGGACATGGCCCAGGGCGACGAGCGCGCCCTGCGTCGGGATTCCGACAGAAAACAACGCTATTTTGGAATTGGTATCATGTCAAACGGAAGCGGGGCCGGAGCCAAGCCGCTTTGCTTTCATTTTGCTTTAAAATTCATGGCGGTGAAGAAATCGTGATCAATTCCCCTGCGGAAGACGGCGACGCAGAAAGGTGGATGTTGCGGATGCGAATGTTTTCGCCCCCGTTTTCTCCTTCGTTTTATTGCAGTGCGGCATGATTTTCGCCACTGTTGACTGGCCTGGGGTTGCGGTTCAAAGTTGAGGCGTGGACTTTCCAGTCGCTCCCGCGGGTCGGGGCACAGACATGTCAGCGAGCAGTGCAGCGCGGCGTCCGCCTCCCCTTGGGAGGCGGCAATTGGTCTTGCGCGCCTTGGCTTTCCCGCTTGCCCTCGGTCTCGCGCCGCTGCTTTCGGCCGCGCCCGCTTGTGCCGCGCCGGTGGAGCTTCAGCCCTATGAAGGGCCGGCGCTCCCCACCCTTTCCCTGCCGCTGCTCACCTTGTCCGGACCTGCGGGTGCCCACATGCGGCCCGTTCCGGATCCGGCGGCGCAGGTGCTCATCGTTCACTTCTTCGGCACCTGGTGCGAGCCGTGCCGGGCCGAGTTGCCCGCCCTCGCGCGCCTTGCATCCCGGCGCCCGGATGTGCGGGTGGTGCTGATCGATGTGGCCGAGCCGGAAGCCCGGGTCCGCCGCTTCTTCGCGGAGCTCGCCCCGCCGGGGCCAATTCTCATGGACCAGGACCGGGCCGCTTCCCGCGCCTTCGGCGTGGAGGTGTTGCCGTCCACGCTGGTTTTCGCCGCCGGTGCGCCGCGCCTTGCCGCGCGGGGCGAGGTGGCCTGGGACGATCCGAAGGTGGAGGCGCAGCTCTCCGCCCTCGTGCCCGGCGATGCGGGCAAGAAGGCATCCTGAATGCGGCGCCCGCGCCCGGCCGGTCCGGGCAGGGGGCCTTTCCACCATGTTCCGATCCAGGAGGGTTAGGCGATGACCAACAGACGCGACATTCTGAAAGCCGGCCTCGCTTTGGGCGCCGCTGCCGCCTTGCCCGGCGCGGCCTTCGCCCAGGCCGCGGCCCAGTCGGCGGCCGGCGCGGCGCCGACGCTGTTCGCTCCCAAGGTGGGGCGCTGGCGCAGCTACCAGATCGTCACCACGGTGGAGATCCTCAAGCCCGAGGGGCAGGTGCAGGCTTGGCTGCCGGTGGCCTCTTTCTCCAATCCCGACTGGTTCAAGCCGGGTGAGAATACGTGGCAGACCAATGCCGCCTCCGCCAAGCTGGTGCGCGACGCGTCTTCCGGGGCCGACATGCTGCACCTGGTGTGGGCCGAAGGCGAGAAGGCACCCAAGGTGGAGCTGACCTCCAAGGCCACCAGCCGCGACTGGGCGGTGGACCTCACCAAGCCCCGCACACCCTCGCCGCTCTCCGCCGACGAGCGCCAGCGCAACACCGCCGCCACCGACCTCATTCCCACCGGCGGCATCGTCAAGGAGACCTCCGACAAGATCGTCGGCACCACGAGCGGCGATGTGGAGAAGGTGCGCGCCATCTTTGAATGGATCGTCGAGAACACCTATCGCAACGCCGCCACCCGCGGCTGCGGCATCGGCGACATCGCGGCCATGCTGAAGAGCGGGGATCTGGGCGGCAAGTGCGCCGATCTCAACGCCTTGTTTGTCGGCCTCGTGCGCGCCCAGGGCATTCCGGCCCGCGACGTCTATGGCCTGCGCGTGGTGCCCTCGCAGTTCGGCTATAAGAGCCTCGGCGCCAATTCCGACGTGGTCACCAAGGCCCAGCATTGCCGTGCCGAGGTGCATCTGTCGCAATTCGGCTGGGTGCCCATGGACCCGGCGGATGTGCGCAAGGTGGTGCTGGAGGAGCCCCCGGGCAAGCTGGCGCTGGATGATCCCAAGGTGGTCGCCGCCCGCAAGGGGCTGTTTGGTGGCTGGGAAGGCAATTGGTTCGCCTACAACACCGCCCACGACGTGGTGCTGCCCGGCCATAAGGGGCCACATCTGCCCTTCCTCATGTATCCGCAGGCGGTGACCGCCATGGGCATGCTGGACTGCCTCGATCCGGACAGCTTCCGCTATTCCATCCGCGCGGCCGAGATCACGGCCTGAGGCTGACCGTGCGGGCCGCCCGCCGGCCCGCACGCCTTTTTTCGCGAACCGAGACCCTTTGCCCATGACCCTGTCCGACACCGCCGTTCGCCTCACGGCCCTCGCCCATGGCGGGGGCTGCGGCTGCAAGCTTGCCCCCAACGTGCTCCAGGAGCTTTTGGCGGGGGCGCCGATGGCCGGGCCGTTCGAGCGCCTGCTGGTGGGCACCGAGACGGGGGACGATGCCGCCGTCTGGCAGTTGGAGGGGGAGACCTGCGTGGTCGCCACCACCGACTTCTTCATGCCCATGGTGGATGACCCCGATCATTTCGGCCGCATCGCCGCCACCAATGCCATTTCCGACATCTATGCCATGGGCGGAACGCCCCTGATGGCGCTGGCCATTCTCGGCATGCCGCTGGGCAAGATCGACACGGCCACCGTGCGCGCCATCCTCCAGGGCGGGGCGGCCAAGTGCGCGGAAGCCGGCATTCCGGTGGCGGGCGGCCATTCCATCGACAGCCCGGAACCCATTTATGGCCTCGCCGTCATCGGCACGGTGAAGACCGCCGACATCCGCCGCAATGCGGACGCCAAGGCAGGGGATGCGCTCATCCTCACCAAGGGCATCGGCGTGGGCGTCTATTCCGCCGCCTTCAAGAAGGATGCGCTCTCCGCCGACGCCTATGACGAGTTCATCACCTCCACCACCTTGCTCAACAAGGTCGGGGCGCATTTGGCCAAGGACCCGGCCGTCCATGCCGTCACCGACGTGACCGGCTTCGGCATTGCCGGCCATGCGCTGGAAGTGGCGCGGGGCTCCAAGCTCGCCATCCGGCTGGACTGGGCGTCCGTGCCGCTGCTCTCCCATGCGGAGGCGCTGGTGCGCCAAGGCTTCGTCACCGGCGCCTCGGGGCGCAACTGGGCGAGCTATGGGCATGAGGTGCATCTGCCGGCCGGCTTCGACGACTGGCAGCGCAACCTTCTCACCGATCCGCAGACCTCCGGCGGCCTGCTCGTCTCCTGCGCGCCGGAAGAGGCGGACCGCCTGGTGGCGCAGATCACCGCCGCCGGCTATCCGCTGGCCCGGCGCATCGGTACGGTGGAGGCGGGGACGCCGGGGCTGACGGTGGCCTGACGGCGCTGGGGAAACGCCGCGGGCCTCGCAGCCGGGCATGGCGGGCGCATGGAGACACGCCTGCGTGCGGGCGGCCGTGCCTCATGCCTCCGCACCCAAGCGGGCGATTTTGCAGCGGAGCGTGCTCACCGCGAACTTGGCACCCAGGATTTGCCGCTCCGGACTTGCCGCTCCGGACCTGGCACACCGGAACTTGGCGGTTCGCGCCAGCGTTGGGGGCGAAACCATGAGGGAGACCACCATGCTGCCCCCGCGCCCGCTTTTCACCTGTTCCCTGCACCGCCTATCCCTGAGCGCCGGCCTGTTCCTGGTCTTCTCCGGCGCAGCCTTCGCTCAGGCCGGCGGTCCGGCGCCCGGCCCCGCCTCCGGCCGCTCCGATTGCAGCATGCCGCCCCATTCCTCCGCCACCGCGCCAGACCAGGGGCCGGGGTCCGGCACCGCGCCGGGCAGCGCGGGCTCCACCGCCTGGACCGGCGGAACGGGCGGTTCCCATATCGGCACCACGCCGCATGCCCCCACCCCCGCCTCACCGAACAGCCAGCCGGAAGTGGTGCAGGGGGTCGACCCCAAGGCCGCGCCGCCCGCTCAAAGCAATTGCTGATCGCCTGATGCCAGATCCAGGGCGCGTGCGGTGAGCGCGGCCCGATCGCCGCTGCTGTCGAGCCGGTGCCAGTCCATCGGGCCGGTCTCGTACCCCGATTGGGTGCGCACCACATCGGCGGTGGCGTCGCTGGCGTCGCCCCGGCGGGCCTCTACCCGCTTCTCCAGCTCCGCCACCGGCGCCTCCAGCCAAAGGCCAGTAAAGCCGGCGCAGTGCTGCTGCGCCAGCGCCGCCGCCGCGGCCCGCTCATGCGGACGGGCATGCACCGCATCAAGAAGGGCGCACTGCCCGGCCGCAAGGGCGAGTCCGGCGCGCCGCCGGATCACCTCATAGACCGCCTCCGACGTGCCCGGCTTATAGGCATCCGCCGGCAGACGGTCGGTCTCGCCCACCCCCGCCAGCGCCTTGCGGGTGATGTCGGAGCGCAGGACCACCGCCCCCGGTGCCCGCCCCAGTTGGGGCGCGAGGGCGGCGGCGAGGGTGCTCTTGCCGGTGCCGGAAAGGCCCCCCACGGCCACCAGGCGCAGGGGCGAAGGCGCCAGGAAGGCCTGCGCCGCCCGGAATTGCCGCAGGCTGCGCGCGCGGGCCGCGTCCCGCTCGTCCGGTGGCAGATGGCCGAGCCCGGCCGCCTCCACCTTGGCGCGGATGCCGGCGCGCAGGCTCAGGAACAGCGGCAGAAGGGCGAGGCCTTCATAATGGGCATCGGCATCCTGCGCCCATAGATAGCGGTTCAGCACCAGATTGGCCGGCCCGTGCAGCCCGCGCTCCCACAGGTCCATCAGCAGGAAGGCGAAGTCATAGAGCAGGTCGCAGGTGGCGAGGTCGTCATTGAATTCGATGGCGTCGAACAGGGTGGGCACCCCATCGAGCAGCACGATGTTGCGCAGATGGAGGTCACCATGGCACCGCCGCACGAAGCCGGCGCCGGCGCGCGCTGCCAGCAGGTCCGCGCCCCGCTTGAGCGCGTCCTGCGTGGCCGCGTCCAGGGCTGCGGCCTCAGCCGGCGGGAAGAGGGCCGGGTCAGCGCGGAAATCGTCGGCATTCTGCTGGGCGATGCGGGCAAGGTGCGCGGCGGAGGGGAAGTCCGGCCGCACCTGCGCCCGCTGGTGCGCCGCCGCCACCCTTGATGCGAGGCGAGCACACAGGTCGGGCGAGAGGCCCGCCTGCGCCACCTTGTCGAGGGTCAGCCCCTCGTCGAAGCGGCGCATGCGCACCGCATAGTCCACCGGCGCGCCCGTGCCACCCAGCGCCAGACCCGCCGGGCCGCGCGTGATGGGCACCACGTCGAGATAAAGACCCGGCGCATTGGCTCCGTTGATCGCCACCTCCCGACCGCAAGCGGCCTTGCGGCGCGCCAGAGTGGAGAAGTCCATGAAGGGAAAGGCCACCGCCCGCTTCACCTTATAGGCATAGGGTCCGGCCAGGAACACGGCCGCCCCGTGGGTATCGATGCGGCGCACGGGCTCAGCGAGGCCATGGCTTGCCGGGTCCGCCAGGAAGTGGAAGACGGCGCTCTGGTCTTCCACCACGTGATCGTCCATGGGGCTCCTCCGGTGAATCCCGCGGTCCGCGCTGTCGCACGCCGCGCTGCACCATGCCCGAGCGGATGGGGGCCCGCCGTTGACGCGGGTCAAGCCCGCCTTCGGCCACCATGCCATGCAGGACAGGATACGAGGAGCGGCATGCGCCGCACCCGGGTCAGGAGGCTGATCCGGCCGGCTCCGAATGGCCGGGCCCATCCGCCGGCACCCGCTCATCCGACCGCTGGAGGCGCAGGCCTGGCAGCCGCAGGGTGAAGATGGCGCCTTCCTTGCCGTTGGCCACCGAGAGGGTGCCGCCATGGTCGCGGGCGATGCCGAAGCTCACCGACAGGCCGAGGCCCGTGCCCTTGCCGGGGGGCTTGGTGGTGAAGAAGGGCTGGAACACCTTGTCCAGGATGTCCTCCGGCACGCCGCCGGCATTGTCGGACACGTCGATGCGGACGGTGGGGGGCAGCAGGGTGGCGATGTCCTCCAGCTGCAGGTTGACCTCTATGCAGCCGTGGAAGCCTGCCCCCGTGCGCTTGCGGCGCTCATGGATGGCATCGCGCGCGTTCTGGAGCAGGTTGATGAGCACCTGCTCCAACTGGTCCTGGCGGCAGAGCACCTGCGTCTGGCCAGGGGCTGCGGCGACGGTGACGGCGATATTGTCGAGCCGCAATTGTGCGCCCACCACCTGGAGGGCGCCGTCGATGGCGTCCACGGGGTCGGACGGCTCGAAGCTCTCCGAGCTCTTGCGGCCGAAAATGCGCATATGGTCGATGATCCGGCTCATGCGCACGGTCTGCTGGATGATGCGGTTGAGCTTGGATTCCATGTGATCGGGCGGCATGCCGCGCTTGAGCCCGTTGAGCGCATTGGTGGCGGCAAGACGGATGACGCCGAGCGGCTGGTTGATCTCGTGGGCGAGCCCGGTGGCCACCTCGCCCAGCGAGGCGAGCTTCGACATCTGGTAGAGCTTGTTCTCCTCCATGCGCTTGGAGGTCTGGTCCACGGCGAACACCACGAGGTCCTTGCCGTTGCCCGCCGTTCCCTGCTCCAGCGCGGCGAGGGGCGCGGTCACCAATTGCACCTCCCGCTTCATCTCGCCGTCCGAGAGGTGGACGGTGCGCACGCGCGGGGTCTTCAGGCCCCTGGCCCCCGATTGGAAGGTCTCGCCCTGCACATAGTGGCCCACCAGGTCCGCAAGCCCGTCGGAGCTTTCGCCCCCGATCCGGGCGGCGCGGGTGCCGGAGACGTGGAGCACGCTGATGCCCGGCACCCGGCTGATGGCCTCCAGCATGTGGGCTTCCCACTCGCGGGCGAGGGTCTGCACTTCCTGGGTGCGCAGGCGCTGGGAGAGGGTGAGGTAGCGGCCCGCCAGCAGGCCGAGCAGCAGCAGCGTCACGCTGAGGCCGCCCGCCGTGCCCCAGACGGCATTGCGGAAGTCCCGAGTCTGGGCGTCCACATAGCCCTCGTCGAACGCCACCTCCACCATCACCGGATACCGGTCGGAGCGCACCACATAGCCGATGCGCCGGATGCCGTCGACGAGGCTGAATTCGTCATAGCGTGCCCCGCGCGCGTGCAGCGCGGCCTTGAAGGCAGGGCTCGACGAGATGTCGTCGCCGAAGCTGGTGAGGGCGGCGGTGCGCGCGCGCACGACGCCATCCAGGCCCACCAGGGCGATGAGCATATTGTCCTCAAGCCGAAGCCGCTTATAGAAGTCGATGAAGTCGCCGATATTGTAGGAAGCGACGATCACCCCCGCGAAGGCCCCCTTGTCATCGGTGAGCGGCCGGGTGAGCTGGATGGTCCATTGCTTGGATACGCGCCCCAGCACCGGCTTCGAGATGAAGAGCTGCCCGCCGGCCGAGCCGTTCATATGCACCTTGATGTGCTCGCGGTCGGAGAGGTCGATGCGCTCGGGCGAGGGGGCGGCGAGGTTGCTGGCGATGAACAGGCCGTTCTTGTCCACCACGCTCACCTGCACGATGGACTTGGGCACGTTGAAGGAGCGGATGGCGTCGTAGATCTGGGTGGGGGTCCATTGGGGGTCGAAATTGATGGCGAAGTTGCGCAGCAGCGCGTCCACCGGCTCCACCGCCTGCTCAAAGCTGCGCACCAGCAAAATGGCGGTCTTGCGGGCGATCTCCTCGGTGTCCCGGACCTGGGATTCCTTGTCGAGACCATACAGGATGGCTGCCGCCGTGAAGGGCAGGCAGATGGCCAGCACCAGCAGGACGGCTGACAGGACGCCATTCTTGGTGACGAAGGCGCGCAGGCGGCTGCAAGGACGGTCAGCGGTCATTTCTCCGCCAGCGCCTCCTCTATGGCGCCCTGCAGGTCCTCGAAGCTCAGGGGCTTGGGGAAGCAATGGCGGACGCCGGCTGCGCGGGCACGGTCCAGATCGGCGGTTGCCGCATGGCCCGTCATCACCACGAAGGTCAGGTCGCGCGCGGGATAGCGCTGCTTGGCGGTGTCGATCATCACCAGCCCGTCCATGTCGGGCATACGGATGTCGCTGACCACCACACGGATGTCCGGATTGGCCTCCAGCAGCGCCAGCGCTGCCCCGGCGCTGTCGGCGGAGCGTGCGACGACGCCGTTGAAGGCGAACGCCTCCAGCAACTCGTCGAGAAATTCCGGCTCGTCGTCGACGATCAGAAGTTCACTCATATCCCACCACGCGGGCATTAGGCTGCCAGCCCCCTCATTTGTTAGGGACGATCCGGCGCGCTTTCCGTCAAGGTCAATTGTCTCCAATTTGGAGCAAAGCGCGGGCCTCGTGCCGCGCCAATTGGCCCCTCCGACGTGCGGTGCGGCGCCATGTCTCGGTTGGCGCGGGGCCGCGGCTGGCGCGAGGCCTCGGCCGGGGCGGGTCAGGCGGGGCGGGCGAGGCGGCGGCGGATCCGCTCGGCGAGCCGCGGGGAAAGGCCGGGCATGGCCTTGCGCAGGGGGGCGACGGGCGCCTCCGGGCGGGCCGGCGCGGCGGCGAGGGCGGCACGCAGGGCGCAGGTCAGCCCGTCCAGCACGGGCATCCGCACCGATGGCGCCAGGGCATCGGCAAGCCCCGAAAAGGGCGCGCCCGCCAGCAGCACCGCCTGCGTGCCCTGGGAGGCAAAATCGGCGGCCGCCGCGACGATGGCAGGCAGGGCCGCCAGGGGATCGGTGGCCAACTCAAGCACCGAGACGGGCAGAAAGACCATGCCGGCGCAGGCGTCGCCGACGCCGGCCTCGTGGGCCGCCCGTTCCAGGCTCGGGCGCAGATGGGGGCCGACCGTGACGAGGACGAAGCGCCCGTAGGAAGCCGCCGCCTGAAGGCTGGCGCGGCCGAGGCCGAAGATGGGCGCCTCGAACAGATCCTGCGCCGCTTCCAGCCCGGGATCGCCGAAGGCGCCGATGATGGCGGCATCGAACGGCTCCGCCTCCGCCAAGGCGGTGAGCACCGCATGGGCGGCGATGGCGGTCTCCGCCGGGCTTTCCAGCGAGGCCGCGCCGAAGGGGGCCGTGATGGCCTGCAGCTTCACGCCCGAAGGCAGCAGAGGGCGGGCAGCCGCCTCCAGGAGGTCCGTGACCGCCTGCGAGGTGTTGGGATTGACGATGAGTAGTCTTTGGAGTGCCGTGCCTGTCACGGCGCCGTCTCGGGGAAGGTGGCGATGAAGTGCCGGGCGATGGCCGCGCGCGGGGCCACATAGGCCACCCCAGAGCCCGTCACATGGCCCAGGATCTTCTCCAGCGCGCCCATGCGGCCGGGCCGGCCGATCATGCGCAGATGCAGGCCCACCGACATCATCTTGGGCGCCTGTTCGCCCTCCTTCGCCAACCAGTCGAAGGCGTCGATGACATAGTCGGCAAAGTCCGCGCCCCGGAAGCGCTGGGTGTGCTGGAAATGCATGTCGTTGGTGTCGAAGGCATAGGGCATCACCAGATGCCGCCGCCCCGCCACCGGCACGAAATAGGGCAGGTCGTCATTATAGGCGTCGCTGTCATAGAGAAAGCCGCCATCCTCCACCAAGAGGCGCCGCGTGTTGGGGGAGGTGGCCGAGCGGGTGTGCCAGCCCACCGGGCGAATGCCGGTGGCGCGGGCGATGGCCTCCACCGTGCGGGCGATGCGGGCGCGCTCGGTGGCCTCGTCCATGCCCGCATGGCTTTCCCACCGCCAGCCATGGGCGGAGACCTCATGGCCTCGGCGGACCGCGTCCCGCGCCAGCTCCGGCGTGCGCTCCACTGCCCGGCCGCAGGCGCTGACCGTCGCCTTCACGGCATAGCGATCGAACAGGTCCATGATGCGCCACCAGCCGGCGCGGGTGCCATATTCGAAATGGCTCTCGATGCAGGGATCGGGAGTATCGATGGGGTGGTCCACCTCATAGATGCCCTCATTGCGCGGGTCGCCCTCGGACAGGGTGAATTCGGCGCCTTCCTCGAAATTCAGCACGAACGACACCGCCACCTTGGCCCCATCGGGCCATCTGGGGTTCGGCGGGGAGCCGGCATAGCCGAGAAGGTCACGGGCGGGGGCGGGCTGAAGGGCCGGCGTCGGGGGCACGATGGCGGGCTTCATTGGCCGGTCCCCGCCATGCGGTGCAGCCCGACCAGGCGGTCGGAGGCAATCAGCAGGATCACGGTGGCGATGAGGATCAGGGTGGACAGCGCCGCCAGCGTCGGGTCGGGCGCTTCCTCGATATATTGCAGCATCTTGATGGGCAGGGTCTTGGTCCGCACGTCGGTGAGGAAGATGGAGACGGGGTAGTTGTCGAAGGAGGCGAGGAAGGAGAACAGGCCGGCGGTGAGGAAGGCGGGGGCGAGCGCCGGCACCATCACCTTCACAACCGCGCCGGGAAAGGTGCAGCCCAGCGTGCGGGCGGCCTCGATGAGGGTGAAGTCGAAGCGCGAGAGGCCCGCAATCATGGTCCGCGCCACATAGGGCAAGGTGATGATGAGGTGGGCCAGCAGCAGCGCCGCCAGCGGCAGATCGAGGCCGATGGCGCGGAAATATTGCAGCAGCGCGATGCCCAGCACGAGGCCGGGCATCATCAGCGGCGAGACCAGCACCGTCCCCAACGTGCCCGAGAAGGGCAGCCGACCCCGCGCGATGGCGATGGCCGCGAGCGTGCCCAGCACCAAGGCGATGCCGGTGGACACCGCCGCCACCTGGAGCGACAGGGAGAGTGCCGGCCAGAAGCCGTCCAGGCGTCCGATGCGGGCATACCAGCGCAGCGAGGCGCCATCGAAGGGCAGGTCGAAGACCGGTGTCGGGGAGAAGGAGGCGGCGGCGATCACCACCAGGGGGGCAAGGAGGAAGGCGGCGGCACCGAGCGCCGCACTCCAGGCGAGGAGGATGCCGAGGCGGGCCGTGAGGGCGGGTCCGGTCATGCCTTGCCTCCCGTGCGGCCGAGCCGGGTGCTGAGCGCCACCACCGCAATGGCGATGGCGAGCAGCACCACGCCGGCAGCCGCGCCAAATTCCGGTTGCCTGGCCAAGAGATAGGCCTTGGCGATGGTGGTGGACAACGTGGGGTAGCGCTCGCCGATCAGCAGGGTCGGCACCACATAAGCCGAGACCGAGAGCGAGAAGACCAGGGCAACCCCCGCGATCACGCCCGGCAAGGTGAGGGGCACCACCACCTTCACGAAGGCTTCCAGCGGCCCGGCGCCAAGGGTGGCTGCGGCCTCCGTGAGGCGGCCGTCGAATTGCGCCACCACCGTATAGATGGGCAGGATCATGAAGGGCAGGAAGATGTTCACCGAGCCCACGAACAGCGCGGTCTCGGTGAAGATCATGCGGATCGGCTCGTCGATGATGCCGATCCCCACCAGCACCGTGTTCACCAGCCCGTCGCTGCGCAACAGGATGGTCCAGGCGAAGGCCTTCACGATGACGGAGGCGGCGAGCGGCAGGAACAGGCTGGCCAGCAGCGCGGAGCGCACCCAGCCCCGCGCGCGGGCGATGGCGAAGGCGGCGGGATAGCCGATGGCCAGAGCGATGAGGGTCGTCACCAGTGCGAGGCGCAGGGAATTCCAGATGACGCCGAGATAATAAGAGGTGCCCAGCAGCTTGGCATAATGGGTGAGCGTCAGCCCGGTCGCGTCGGTGAGGCTGGCGGCCAGCAGCTTCACCAGCGGCAAGGCAAACAGGCCGACGAGCACCAGCACTGCCGGGGCGGCGATGAGCAGAGCAAGGCGCCGTTCCCGGTCGGGCGCGGGCTTCATCGCCGGGGTGGCGGGGGCGGGGAGGGCGCGGTCGCTCATGCGGCCTCCGCAGGAAAGGCGAGCGTTTCGCTCGCGGGCCAGCCCAACTGGATGAGGGCGCCGGGGACAAGGCCCGCCGCGTCCTGGCCGGAAAATTCGGCAAAGAGGGGGCCGGCCGGCGTCTCCACTTCTACGAGGCTGCGCGAGCCCTGGAACACCACCGAGTGCACGCGGCCGGCGGCAATGTTGTCGTCGCTCCCGGTGGCGGGGCGCATATGTTCGGGGCGGGTGGCCACCACCACCGGCGAACCGGGCAGGAAGCGGCCGGTGGCCTTCATGCGGCCGAGCGGGGTGTCCACCTCCATCCGCCCGTCCGCCGCCTGGGCGACCGTGCCGATGATGCGCGAGGACAGGCCGACGAAGTTCAGCGTGAACAAGGTAGCCGGGCGGGCATAGATGGTGCGCGGCTCGGCCAATTGATCGATGCGGCCGGCATGCATGACCGCGATGCGGTCGGACATGGTGAGCGCCTCGTCCTGGTCATGGGTGACGAAGATGGCGGTGGCGCCGATGTCGCGCAGGATGCGCCGCATCTCGCCTTGCATTTCCTCGCGCAGCTTGCGGTCGAGGGCCGAGAGCGCCTCGTCGAACAGGAGCACGTCCGGCTCCACCGCGATGGCGCGGGCGAGCGCCACGCGCTGTTGCTGGCCCCCCGAGAGGGCCGAGATGGGCCGGGCGGCCAGATGGTCCAGATGGACCATGGCGAGCGCCCGCATCACCTTGGCCTCCACCTCAGCGCGGGGCTGGCGGCGCACCTTCAGGCCGAAGGCCACGTTGCCGGCCACCGAGAGGTGGGGGAACAGGGCATAGGACTGGAACACCACGCCCACATTGCGCTTGTGCGGCGGGACGTTGGTCACGTCCCGGCCGGCAATCTCGATGCTGCCCTCGTCGGGGGTGGCCAGGCCCGCCACCAGCCGCAGCAAGGTGGTCTTGCCGCAGCCGGAGGGACCGAGCAGCGTCACAAGCTCGCCCCGCGCGATGGACAGGTCCACGCGGTCGAGCACCGTGGTCGAGCCGTAGCGCTTCGAGGCGTGGCGGACCACCAGATGAGGGGCGCTCTCGCTCATGACATCTCCTTGATCCAGCGCTCCACCCAGCCGGCGCGCTCCTTGGCGATGAAGGCCCAGTCGGGGGCGAACAGGGAATTGGCGTCGGGATAGCCGGCCGGGGTGGGCACCGTGGAATTGGTGGGCGCGACGAACGCCTTGGTGGCCAGCACCGTCTGCACTTCGGGGGAGAGGAAGGCATTGATGACCGCGTCGGAGGTGGTACCCGCCGGGGCACCCGCCACCTTGGCGATGCCGGACGGCATGGAGAAGCCGCCGCCCTCGGGAATGGCCAGATCAATGGGCGAGCCGTCGGCCTTGCGGATGAGGGTGTAAGCGGAGAACTGCCCGCCAATCATCCAGGCCTCGCCCTGCTCCAAGAGGTTAATGGCCTGGGGGGCGTTGGTGTAGACGTTGAGCAGATTGGGCTTCAGGCTCTTCAATTTGCGGAAGGCGGCGTCGATGTCGTATTGCGCTTCCTTATAGGGCTTGCCGGTCTCCAGGTGCGCGGCGGCCAGCAGCACCCAGAAGCCTTCGGTGTTCTGGAGCGAGGGGACGATGATCTTCTGCCCGTATTTGGGCTCCCAAAGCGTCGCCCAGCTCTTGGGGGCGGCGGGCATGCGCTTGGTGGAATAGGCGATGCCGGCCCAGGGGCGCTGGTAATTGGCCCACATGCCGTCCTGGTGGATGGTGCCGGGCACCAGCTTGGCCAGGTTCGGCACGGTGGAGGCGGCAATGGGGGTGATGAGGCCGGAGGCGGCCGCCGGCAGCATGACCGGGTCGTCCATGATCACCACGGACATTTTCGGGCTCGCCTTGTCGGCCTGCATCTTCTGCAAATTGGTGAGGGAGTTGGTGCCCTCATAGAGGATCTTGACGTCGAGAGCCTTCTCGATGATGGGGAAGACGTCGGCGTTGAAATATTTGGCGGCGCCCGCCGGGCCACCCACCACGATTTCCTTGGGGGCCGCGCGCAGGATGGCCGGCATGGCGAGGCTGCCGGCAAAGGCGCCCGCGCCGAGCCGCAAGGCGCTCCGTCGGGAGATGCGCAAATCGAAGACCATCTTTCCCACTCCTTGTCCGGGGAGACGACGGGAACCACTTCGCAAGACTTGGGCCAAGCCGGACCAAGTGTGCACATTTTTGAAAAAACACGCGAGTTGAATATGTTGGGAACGACGGACCAGAGGGGGGCCAGCGGCGGAAGAGGGCGGGGGAGCCGTGCGAGCATCAATGTGCACATTTTCAAATCTATTTGTGCACATTTTTCGGGCGCGCCGGACCGCGCCTCTGCCCCTTATCTTCGTCGGCATCAGTGAGGCGGAATGAACGCGACGCGCAAAAGAGGCCCGAAGGCGGACCCGGAGGCCGACGAGGCCATCCATGGGGCCATTCTCACGGCCATCGTGGAGGGCCGGCTGAAGGCGGGCACCAAGCTTGCCGAGCATCGGCTGGCCGAATGCTTCGGCGTCTCCCGCGAGCGGGTGCGCAAGGTGCTCCAGCGGCTGGGGGCCGAGCGACGGATCGAGATCATCCCCAACCGGGGCGCCCGCGTCGCCCGGCCCTCCCTGGAGGAGATCCGCGCCGTCTATGAGGCCCACCGGGTGCTGGAAGCGGGTGTGCTGGTGCAGCTCGGCCAGATCCTCGACGACGCCATTCTCGCGGCTCTCGATGCCCATCTGAAAGAAGAGCGCGCCGCCGCCGAGCGGGGCGACCGGGCGGCCTCCGTGCGCCTGTCCGGCGCCTTCCATCTCCTTCTGGTGGATGCCCTGCACAATGCGGAGCTGTCCCGCTTCCTGCGCGAGCTTCTGTCCCGCTCCTCGGTGATGGTGTCGGTCTATGAGCCGGCCAACCAGTCGCTGTGCGCAGTGGACGAGCATGGCGCCATCGTGGAGGCGCTGCGCGCGCGGGACATTCCCCGCGCCATCAACCTCTCCCGACATCACTTCCTGCACGTGGAGCAGCGCCTCAAGCTGGACACCGATCCCGGCGAGGCGCCGGATTTGATGGAGATTTTCGCCGGCGCCGCGCTGGGCTGAGGCGAGCGCGGCAGCGCCCGGGCAGGTCGGATCAGCCCGCCGCCTCGCCCTGCGGGCGCAACATGACGCGGGTGCAGGTGTCCACAAAGGCGCGCAGCTTCGGCTGGGCGCGGCTCTGGCGCGGGAAGCAGATGAAGAGGGCATCGCTGGCGGGCACGAAGTCGCCAAGGACCGGCACCAGCGTTCCGGCGGCCAGGTCCGCCGCCGCGTGCAGCTCGGACGTATAGAGCAGGCCAAGCCCTTGCCGGCCCAGCGCGCGGGCGAGACTGGAATCGTTCACCGCGATGGTCCCTGGCGGCTCCAGGGTGAGGGACTGGCCGTCGCGCTCGAACTCCCAGCGATAGATGCCGCCCAGTTCCGGCCGCCGATAGCGGATGCAGGCGTGGCGGGCAATGTCCTCCGGTGCCTCCGGGCGCCCGTGCCGCGCCAGGTATGCGGGGGCGGCGGCCACGATCCAGGCGAAGGGGCGGGTGACGCGCACCGCCACCATGTCGCGGTCGATGAACTCGCCGATGCCGATGCCCGCATCATAGCCCGCGCTCACCAGTTCGGCGTGGCGCTCCTCCACCACGATGTCCAGCTTCACCTGCGGATAGGCGCGGTGGAAGACCGGCAGGACCGGCTCCAGCACATGCTCCACGGCGCCCCGGTGCACCAGCAGGCGCAGCGTGCCCGAGGGCTCGCCGCGCATCTGGCTGAGCCCGTCGAGGGAGCCGACAATGGTGTCCGCCGCCTGCCCCACCCGCCCCATCAGATGCTCCCCCGCCTCGGTGAGGGAGACCGAGCGGGTGGTGCGGTGGAACAGCGGCAGTCCGAGCCGCGCTTCCAGCGCCTGGATGGCTTGGCTCACCGCGCCGGGGGTCACATCGAGGGCCGCGGCCGCCTTGCGGAACGAGCCAAGGCGCGCCACCGCCAGGAATTCGCTCAGGCCGTCAAAGGGATCGGGTCGGGGCATGAGGGGGTCCGAAGGTGGATCGTATAGCTATGCTGCATACTCTATGGGCGTTAAGGGGGCTAATCCTTCATAAATCGGCGGCCTATCTGAAGCCCAGCCCGGTGGCCGGGCGGCCTTGGGGTGGGAGGCGCGGCTGGCGGGGCTGACTGCCGGGCAGGATGCCCGGCCTTGAGGAGACATGGATCTCATGCGCACCAAGACACTCGGCGGCACGGGCCTTCTCGTGTCCGAAATCTGCCTCGGCACCATGACCTTCGGCGGCCGTGGCGGCCACTGGACCGCCATCGGCAATCTCGACCAGAGCGCGGCAGACGCCATCGTCGCCCGCGCCCTCGATGCGGGCGTCAATTTCATCGACACGGCGGACGTCTATTCCGGCGGCCTGTCGGAGGAAATCACCGGCACCGCCTTGCGCAATTCGGGCCGGCCGCGCACGGATGTGGTGCTGGCCACCAAGGTCTATGGCCAGATGGGGCCGGGCCGGAACGACCGGGGCGCCTCGCGCGGCCACATCATGGACGGCGTGAAGGCCAGCCTGAAGCGGCTCGGCACCGATTATATCGACCTCTACCAGATCCACGGCACCGACCCCCTCACCCCGGTGGAGGAGACGCTCCAGGCGCTCGACGACCTCGTGCGCCAGGGCCATGTGCGCTATGTGGGCGTGTCCAATTGGCAGGCGTGGCGGCTCATGAAGGCGCTCGGCCTGTCGCAGCAGAATGGCTGGGCGCGCCCGGTGACCCTCCAGGCCTATTACACCATTGCCGGCCGGGATCTGGAGCGCGAGATCGCGCCCCTCCTTTTGTCCGAGAAGCTGGGCCTGATGGTGTGGAGCCCGCTCGCTGGCGGTCTGCTCTCCGGCAAATATGGTCGCGATGGCGCCGGCACCAATGATGGGCGGCGCGTCACCTTCGACTTCCCGCCGGTCAACAAGGACCGCGCCTTCGACTGCGTCGATGCCATGCGGCCGATCGCGCAGGCGCGCGGCGTCTCGGTGGCGCGGATCGCGCTGGCTTATGTGCTGGCCAAGCCCTTCGTCATGTCCGCCATCATCGGCGCCAAGACGCTGGAGCAGCTGGACGACAACCTCGCCGCCACGGAAATCCGCCTGACCGTGCAGGAGATGGAGACGCTGGACGCGGTCAGCGCCCTGCCGCCGGAATATCCCGGCTGGATGCTGGAGCGCCAGGGCAAGGATCGGGCGGCGCAGGTGGACTGAGCCAGGCCCCGGAAACGAAAAGGGCCCGGCTTGCGGCCGGGCCCGAACCTTGAAGCGCTCCGCCTCAATAGACGCAGTGCAGGCCGCCATAGGGGCCGCGCCAGCAATGGCCGGGATGGGCATACCACCAGTCGATGAAGAGGGTGGCGGATGAGCCCGACACCGGCTGCTCGCTGCTGAGCGTGCGGAAAGTGTAGGTCAGCGTATCGCCGGAGATGACCGGATCGGTCAGCTCGATCACAGCCGTCTGCGGCTTGCCGTCGGCGCCGGTGACGGCGAGGGTGGCATTGGGCGGGTCTTTCTGGAAGCTATCCTTGCCCTCGTTCCAGAGCTTGGCGAAGCCGGCAGTGGTGGTCTCCCCTGTCATGCGCTCGGGCCGGTCGGCGAACATCAGCGTCTGCGGGGCGGTGCCCTTCAGGATCAGCTTGTTGCCCTCGATGGTCGCCTGGTCGGCCACCTGCACGAACAGCCAGTTCGCGCCCTGGGCGGGAACTTCCGTATTCACGGGGGCGGCGGCGGCCGGCGTCACCGCCAGCGGAGCCGCCAGGGTGGCCACAACCGAGAGCGCTCCAAAAAGCGTCTTCATAATAAGGATCTCCGGGATCTCTCACCCAGCTTCATCTTAGCAGCAATTGGCGACCCTTGAACGGGATGCCGGTCCAGGGCGGATTAAGTTTTGGACAGAAAGAGGGAGCCTGACTTCTCCCCTAACGTCAGGTGTCCCGCTTCAAAAGCAGAACGGCGAGCGCGAATGCTCCCAAGGCGAAGGCGCAGAAATAAGCAAGGCCATGCACGAAGACTTGCATGGCAAGCCCCGCCGCCAGCGGCCCGATGAGCGCTCCGCCGCCCCAGGTCAGCCCCATCACCGCATAGATGCCCACCAGTTCCCCGCCCTTGAAGCGGCTGCCGACCACGGTGAGCATGATGGTGTAGATGCCCACGAACGCGCCGCCCCACACGAACAGAAGGGTGTAGGAGGCCCAGAAGGAGCCCAGCGCGAACGGCCACAGCAGCGCGCCGGCCGCCGCGATGGTGGCGAGCGCGATCACCAGCGTGCGGCGGTTCATGGTGTCGCCCAGCCATCCGATGGGCAGTTGCAGCAGGATGGCGCCCACCATCATGCAGGTGATGAGCCGCGTGGCATCCGTCTCCGGCCAGCCCAGATTGATGGCGTAGATGGCCAGGAACGACAGGCCCGCCGCCTCGATGGCCGCATTCAGCACCGTCGCCGACAGGGCGATGGGGGCGATGCGCATGTAATGGAGGGGGCTGGCATGGCTCGGCTCCTCGAACTTCGGCGCGGTGATGCGCGGCGAAGCGACGAAGCACGCGGCGACCAGCGCCAGCACCGAGCCCACCATATAGCCTGTCGCCCCGCCGGTGCCGACGATGGACAGGATCAGCGGCCCGAGCGCGAAGCCCACCGACAGCGCCGCCGTATAGGCCGCCATGGCGCGGGCGCGGGTCTGCTCGGTGCTGAGGCTGTTGATCCAGGTCTCGGACAGCACGAACAGCGCCTCGGAGGCCGCGCCCAGGAAGAAGCGCAGCGGGAACCACAGCCAGACCAGCGGGATGAGCGGGAAGGCCATCATCGTGGCGGCCGCCAGCACCAGCGAGGATAGGATCAGCCCGCGCACGCCGAACACGCCGACCAGGCGCGGCAGCACCACGGCGGTGGCCAGCACGCCCACCGCATGCATGGCCGCATTGGTGCCGATGAGCGCCTCGCTCATGCCCCGCTCGGCCAGGTCCAGCGCGATCAGGGCCGCGCTCAGGGAATAGGTCAGGCCGAAGGTCATGGCCGTCGCGATGACGGCGGCCCGCGACAGGAGGTGACCGGAGGCGGGCGGCAGGGCGGTGTCGCTCACGGGATGGCTTTCTCGACGGCGGGGGATTGGGAGGGATGGCGCTTCCAGACGCGGAAGGCCAGTTGGAGGCGCCCAAGCCAGGAGATCTGGTTCGGTTCCACCAGGCGCTTCATGAGCCGGGCGTAATCGAGCACGATGCCGGGGGTCCAGGTCATGGATTCCGCCCGGTGGCGCAGCATGGCGGCCATCCACAGATCGGGATTGGCGAACAGGGCGGCGATGCGCAGGAAGGGCCAGTTGGTGGCGAGCGATCCCTCAAGCGCGGCATCCATCGCCGAGGCCACCGCCACCGAGCAGTTGCGGTTGGTGAGGTTGTAGGTGTTTTCCTGCCGGTAGCCGATCCAGAAGGCCCGCAGCCGCCTCTGGTTGTAATTGCGGAAGATGACGTGGGCGTCCGCCTCGGTCCAGCCGGCGGCCTCCTCTTCATAGGACGGCTGGAAGCGGCCGGGCACGTCATTGTCGCGGGTGGCGCGGAAGGCGCGCATGAACTGGGAGGGGTCGCGGTCGAGCTCGGAGGCGGGATAGTGGCTGATATAGACGTCCGGCTTGGCCTCCAGCGCCGCATGGCCGGTGGAGATCACGCCCTTCGAGTCTACCGCTGCGATATAGCGGTCCAGGACGGGCCGGCGGGCGGCGCCGTGGGCGCTGCCGAGCGGCGTCCACACATGCACCACCATGGGCTCGCCCGAGGGCGGCGGCCCGCCGGGGCCTGCAAAGACCGGGGCGTGCTCATACCAGGCGCGCTTGCCGAACATGGGGAGGTTGAGAATGGCCGCCTCCGGCTCCAGCGAGCGCAGCATGAGGCCCATGCGCAGCACCACCCAGCCGGAGAACATCAGGGAGAGGGAGACGAAGAAGGGAATGTTCTTGCCGCGCGGGATCGGCCAGTCGGAAAAGATCAGCGCCGCCAAAAGAAGCTGCACCACGCCCCAGACCAGCATGGTGCGCCAGCCGGAATAGCGCAGCACATAGGCACTGCCGCAGCGCAGGATGCCGTCCACCATGAAGGCGAGGCCGAACAGCACGGTCACCGCCAGGTCATTGCGCCAGGGAAAGTCCAGGATCAAGCAGGCCAGAACGATCAGGAGGCAGGCGCGCACCAGGTTGATATAGAGGCCGAGCGACGATCCCGCCGCGACCGCCGAGACCAGCGTGAGCACGCCCTGCAGGAGGATCACCAGGCCGAAGGCATCAATGGCGGCGACCGTGATGCCCTCCGCCGCCTCGCCGAAGATGACGAGGCCGAGCACGATCAAGGCGGCGCCGAGCCCCGCCAGAACCATCCAGCGACGGCGCAGGGAATCCGAGCCCACGAGGAGGAACGCCAACTGACCCACAGACGGACACCTCCAGAAAGAAAGCGTAAGACTTTTCCGGCCCGGCAGGCCGACGCTTACTTGCGGGGGCAAGTCCTAGCCGAATGTTATGCTTACGCCAAGCGGCCCCGTGGCAATCGGCTCTTTTGGTTTCACGCGGCAAATTGTTACCGCGTTTCGCTGCCCGGCAGCCTGCATTCTGGAAGCGGTGGGAATGCTGCGGCTGGCGCGCCCGCCCGCCCCGCCTTCGCTCGGAAAAGGCGGAGCGATTCGTCCAGTCTGACCTGCGTGCGCCGGGCAGGCCTTCCGGCAAGGCCGGGCACGCCTCTTGGGGTGGCCAGGCGGTCCTCTCCCCGCGCAGACAGGAGCAGGCGGGCGATTGCGGCGCCGTCAGTCCACCGCCTTGAAGGCCCCGTCGTCGGCGAGCAGTTCCAGGCGGCCGGTGGCGACGCCGAAATAGGCGCCGTGCAGCGAGAGGTCACCCGTCTCCACCCGCTTCGAGAGCCAGGGGAAGGTCTTCAGGTTGGACAGCGACAGGCGCACGCAGCAATGCTCGCAGAAGCGCTGGCGCTCCTCGGGCGGGAGATTGGCCTCCAGCGTCTCCTGCCGGGCGCTTTCCGCCATGGTCATCCAGGGGGCCACGAAGTCTTGTGCGCCGGGCGGGGCGCCGTCGAGGAGCGCATGGACGCCGCCGCATTGGGCATGGCCCAGCACCACCACCTTCTGCACCTTCAGCACATTGACGGCGAATTCCAGCGCGGCGCTGGTGCCGTGATATTTCGCGTCCGGCTGGTAGGGGGGCACGAGGTTGGCGACGTTGCGCACCACGAACAACTCGCCCGGGCCGGTATTGAAGATCATCTGCGGATCGACGCGGCTGTCGGAGCAGGCGACGATGAAGGTGTGGGGCCGCTGGCCGCGCGCGGCGAGGCGCTCGAACACCGCCTTATGGTCCGGCCAGGCCACTTCCCTGAACCGCCTGTAGCCGTCGATGAGTTCGTCCATGAAGTGCCCCATCCCCTTTCCGGCATAAGAAAGACGTGCGCGGTCGGGGTCAAGATCATGCAATGCACACGGAGGCACGGGAACGCGGGAAGCGCATGCGCGTTGATGAGGCAGGTGTTACCAACAAAGGATCTCATCCCATGCGTGGCGTGCTTCTCTGGCTCATGGGCGTGCCCTTCGGCGTCATCGTCCTGCTGTATCTGTTCAACATTCTGTAACACATATGGCGCCCGTTCGGGCAGGTGTGTCGATATCTGTCTAAAAATTAGGCAAACAAGACCGCCTGTTGCGCAGGCAGGGCCGCCTCCCGCCATGGCGCACCACGTGCGGCGCCAGATTCCGCATTGCATGCAGATGGCTCCCATGCCGCGCGGCGCGTGTGGCATGGGGCTTGCTGTGTCCGGTTGCGCTGGCCGTGTGCCAGCCGACGAACACGGAGAGAGCGCATGCTCGGAATGCTGGGACGGGTTGCCAAGGACGCCGCCATGGGAGCGGCCAAGGGCGCTGCGAAGAGCCTCGGGCTCGGGAGCCTGGTGGCAGCCACGGCGATCGCGGGAATGATCGGGACCGCGTCGGCACAGGAGACCATCAAGGTCGGTATTCTGCACTCCCTCTCGGGCACCATGGCCATCAGCGAGACCACGCTGAAGAATGTCATGCTCATGCTCATCGAGGAGCAGAACAAGAAGGGCGGCGTGCTGGGCAAGAAGCTCGAGGCCGTCGTCGTGGACCCCGCCTCCAACTGGCCGCTGTTCGCCGAGAAGGCCCGCGAGCTCATCACCAAGGACAAGGTGTCCGTGGTGTTCGGCTGCTGGACCTCGGTGAGCCGCAAGTCGGTGCTGCCGGTGTTCAAGGAATTGAATTCCATCCTCTTCTACCCCGTCCAGTATGAGGGCGAGGAGAGCGAGCGGAACGTGTTCTATACGGGTGCCGCGCCGAACCAGCAGGCGATCCCGGCGGTGGACTATCTCGCCAAGGAAGAGAAGGTGGAGCGCTGGGTGCTCGCGGGCACCGACTATGTCTATCCCCGCACCACCAACAAGATCCTGGAAGCCTACCTGAAGTCCAAGGGCGTGAAGTCCGAGGACATCATGATCAACTACACCCCGTTCGGCCAGTCCGACTGGCAGACCATCGTCTCCGACATCAAGAAGTTCGGCTCGCAGGGCAAGAAGACCGCCGTGGTCTCCACCATCAATGGTGACGCCAACGTGCCCTTTTACAAGGAACTGGCGAACCAGGGCATCAAGGCGACCGACATCCCGGTGGTGGCCTTCTCGGTGGGCGAGGAAGAGCTCGCCGGCATGGATACCAAGCCCCTCGTCGGCCACCTGGCCGCGTGGAACTACTTCATGTCCATCAAGACCCCCGAGAACGACGCCTTCATCAAGCAGTGGCAGGCCTTCATGAAGAACCCGAAGGCGGTCACCAACGATCCCATGGAAGCCCATTATATCGGCTTCAACATGTGGGTTCAGGCCGTCACCAAGGCCGGCTCCGTCGATCCGGACAAGGTCATCGCCGCGCTCCCCGGCACCAAGCAGCCGAACCTGACCGGCGGCGTGTCCGAGATGCTGCCGAACCACCACATCACCAAGCCCGTCTTCATCGGCGAGATCGAGGACAACGGCCAGTTCAACGTGGTGTGGAAGACTGAGAACCTGATCCCCGGCGAAGCCTGGTCCAAGCAGCTGGAAGGCTCCAAGGATCTGGTGGCCGACTGGGTTCAGCTGAACTGCGGCAACTATGACAGCGTGAAGAAGGTCTGCCTCGGCAGCGCCACCAAGTGAGGCGCGCGCGGGTGCCCGGCACGCCGGGTGCCCGCTGACGCCCGATGCGGGTGGACCTGATCCGCCCGCCCGCCCGAAGGCCGCAGCGCGGCCCGGTGGCCGCACCCGCTCATCCGGCCGCGCCCGCGCGGCCGCCCCCTCGCAGCGGTGGACTTGCGGACTGACATGACCCATCAAAACCTGAGGCGCGCCGCCCCCCTTCTCCTTGCCGGGCTGGCGCTCGCCGTTACGCTTCTCCTCGGGCCGGCCACGCCGCCCGCAATGGCGCAATCCGCTCCGCCCCCCACCGCCGCCGCGTCCGCCGATCTGGCGCCGGCGCTCGCCAAGCTCGGGACCGACAGCTATTCGGACACCGAGGCCGCCCTTGGCCTGCTGGCGATCTCCACCAATGCCCAGGCCGCCGCCATCGTGGACGCCATCCGCGACGGGCGCCTCTTGTTCGATCCCGCCACCAAGGCGGTCTATCTGCGCACCCCGCAGGGTGCGGTCACCGATGCCGCCACCGGCGCGGTGGTGGCCGCCCCGCCCGCCGGTCTTAAGGTGGTGCGCCTCAACAACCGCGTCCGCCGGGGCGTGGATGCCGCCGCCGGCGCGCTCGCCTTGCTGAGCCCCGATGCGGACAAGCGCCTCGCCGCCGCCGGCGCCGTGTTCAAGTCCCGCGATCCCGCCACCTTGCCGACGCTGGACGCCGCCCTGGCCAAGGAGAGCAATGCCAATGTGAAGGCCGCGCTCACCCAGGCCCGCGCCGCCATCCTCCTCACCAAGCCTGATGTCAGCGAGCATGAGCGCGCCTCCGCCGCCCGTGTCATCGCGGCCCGGGGCGACCAGGATGCCAAGGCGCTGCTTTCCAGCCTGCCGGCGGACAGCCCCGCCTCGGTGAAGGCCGCGGCGGCGGAGGGCGTGAACGCCATCAATCGCTCGCTCGCCATCTGGGGCGTGGCGCAGAATGTGTGGTACGGCCTCTCGCTCGGCTCGGTGCTGCTCTTGGCCGCCATCGGCCTCGCCATCACCTTCGGCGTCATGGGGGTCATCAACATGGCCCATGGCGAGATGGTGATGCTGGGCGCCTACACCACTTATGTGGTGCAGGAATTCATCCGCACATCCATGCCCGGCCTGTTCGGATGGTCGCTGGCCATCGCCCTGCCGCTGGCCTTCCTGTTCACGGCTCTGGTGGGCATCCTGATCGAGCGCACCGTGATCCGCTTCCTCTATGGTCGGCCGCTGGAAACGCTGCTGGCCACCTGGGGCATCTCGCTCATCCTCCAGCAGGCGGTGCGCTCCATCTTCGGCCCCACCAACAAGGAGGTGGGCGCGCCCTCCTGGATGTCCGGCTCGTTCGATATCGGACAGATGGCCATCACCTATAACCGGCTCTGGATCATCGTTTTCTCGCTGCTGGTCTTCTTCGCGCTGCTCATGGTGCTCAAGCGCACCATGCTCGGCCTCTATGTGCGGGCCGTCACCCAGAACCGGCGCATGGCCGGCGCCATGGGCATCCGCACGGGGCGCATCGACGCGCTCACCTTCGGGCTGGGCTCAGGCATTGCCGGCATTGCCGGCGTCGCCCTCTCGCAGATCGACAATGTCAGCCCGAACCTCGGCCAGGGCTACATCATCGACAGCTTCATGGTGGTGGTGTTCGGCGGGGTGGGGAACCTCTGGGGCACGCTGGTGGCGGCCTTCGGCCTTGGCGTCGCCAACAAGCTGCTGGAGCCCTTCGCCGGCGCGGTGCTGGGCAAGATCGTCATTCTCGTCCTCATCATCCTCTTCATTCAGAAGCGCCCGCGCGGCCTGTTCGCGCTCAAGGGCCGGGCGGTGGAAGCATGACCGGCATGATCGATCGCAAAGGCTGGTTCTTTCTCGCCATCGTGCTGGGGGCGGCGGTGCTGGTGCCGGCCGCCAACCTCATGGTGCCGGAGGGCTCGCCGCTCCACGTCTCCGACTATCTGGTCCCGCTGCTCGGCAAATATGTCTGCTACGCGCTGCTCGCCGTGGCGGTGGATCTGGTGTGGGGCTATTGCGGCGTGCTCTCGCTTGGCCACGGCGCCTTCTTCGCGCTCGGCGGCTATGCCATGGGCATGTATCTCATGCGCCAGATCGGCGCCCGGGGCGTCTATGGCAATCCGGTGCTGCCCGACTTCATGGTGTTCCTCAACTATAAGGAACTGCCGTGGTTCTGGTACGGGTTCGACTTCTTCCCCTTCGCCATGCTCATGGTGTTCCTGGCGCCGGGCGCGCTGGCCTTCCTGTTCGGCTGGTTCGCCTTCCGCTCGCGGGTGACGGGCGTCTATTTGTCCATTATCACCCAGGCCATGACGTTCGCGCTCATGCTGGCCTTTTTCCGCAACGACATGGGGTTCGGCGGCAATAACGGCCTGACAGACTTCAAGGACATATTGGGCTTCTCCATCTCGGCGGACGGCACCCGCGCGACGCTCTTTGCCATGTCGGCGCTGGCGCTGGCGGGGGGCTATGTGCTGTGCCGGGCGCTGGTGACTTCCAAATACGGCAAGGTGCTGGTGGCGGTGCGCGATGCGGAGAGCCGCACGCGCTTCCTCGGCTACCGGGTGGAGAATTACAAGCTCCTGTGCTGGACCATCTCGGCCATGCTGGCGGGCCTGGCCGGCGCGCTCTATGTGCCGCAGGTGGGCATCATCAATCCCGGCGAATTTGCGCCCGCCAATTCCATCGAGACGGTGATCTGGGTGGCGGTGGGCGGACGCGGCACGCTGGTGGGGGCGGCGCTGGGCGCGCTCATCGTGAATGCGGGCAAGACCTGGTTCACCGGCCTCCTGCCGGAAGCCTGGCTGTTCGCGCTCGGTGCCCTGTTCGTGCTGGTGACGCTGTTCCTGCCCAAGGGCGTGCTGGGCCTCTGGGCCAGCCTCTCCGCCCGCCGCCGCAAGCCCACCCCCGGCGCCGTCGCCGCCAAGCCCGCGGAGTGAGGATCATGGAAGCCTCCCAGCCCCTCACCAACGAACTCACCCCGGCGCTGCTCTATCTGGACAACGTGTCCGTGGTGTTTGACGGCTTCCGTGCGCTCAACGCCCTCTCGCTGACCATCGAGGAAGCGGAGATGCGGGCCATTATCGGCCCCAACGGCGCCGGCAAGACCACCATGATGGACGTCATCACCGGCAAGACCCGCCCCACCAAGGGCGAGGCGGTGTTTGCCGGCACCCATGACCTGACCCAATTGGACGAGGCCGCCATTGCCCAATTGGGCATCGGCCGCAAGTTCCAGACCCCCACCGTGTTCGACATGCACACGGTGGAGGACAATCTCCTGCTGGCGGTGAAAAGCGACCGGCGCGCCTTCTCCAACATCTATTGGCGCCGCACCGCCCATGAGCGCGAGCGCATCGACGAGTTGCTGGAGCGCATCCGCCTGAAGGATCACCGCAAGCGCAGCGCCTCCGAATTGAGCCACGGCCAGAAGCAATGGCTGGAGATCGGCATGCTGCTGGCCCAGGAGCCGCGCCTCCTCCTGGTGGACGAGCCCGCCGCCGGCATGACCGACCAGGAGACCGCCGACACGGCCGACTTGCTGCGCGACATCGCCAAGACGCGCTCCGTGGTGGTGGTGGAGCACGACATGGTGTTCGTGCGCGACCTCGGCGTGAAGGTCACGGTGCTGCACGAAGGCTCGGTGCTGGCGGAAGGCTCGCTGGACCAGGTGAGCTCCAACGAGCGCGTCATCGAAGTCTATCTGGGGAGGTGAGGGTGGCCGGCACCTTGTCCTTCACACCCCGCGCGCCTGTGGGCGCCATCCCCGCCTTGGAGGTTTTCGCATGCTGAAGGTCGAGAACCTCGATCTCTATTACGGCGCCGCCCACACCCTGCGCAAAGTGAACCTGGAGGCGCAGAAGGGGCAGGTCACCTGCGTCCTCGGCCGCAACGGCGTTGGCAAGACCTCGCTTCTGCGCGCCATCATGGGCCAGCGGCCGGTGGCGGGCGGGTCCGTCACCTTCAACGGGCAGGACATCACCCGACTGCCCACCCCGGATCGCGCGGCGCTGGGCATCGGCTTCGTGCCCCAGGGGCGCGAGGTGTTCCCGCTTCTGACCGTGAAGGAAAACCTGGAAACCGGCTATGCGCGCCTGGCCCGCAAGGACCGCAACGTCCCGGACGAGATTTTCGAGCTGTTCCCGGTGCTCAAATCCATGCTGGGTCGGCGCGGCGGCGATCTTTCCGGTGGACAACAGCAGCAATTGGCCATCGGCCGGGCGCTGGTGACCCGGCCCTCTTTGCTGGTGCTGGACGAGCCCACCGAAGGCATCCAGCCCTCCATCATCAAGGATATCGGCCGCGCCATTTCCTACCTGCGCGACAAGGGGGACATGGCCATCGTGCTCGTGGAGCAGTATTTTGAGTTCGCGCGTGATCTGGCCGATCGCTTCATCCTCATGGAGCGCGGCGAAGTGGTGGTGAGCGGGGACCGGAGCGGGCTTGATGGAGATGATGTCCGCCGTCTCATGGCCATCTGAGGGCGCCCCGGCCTCACGGCAGCGCAGCATCGGGCGGGTGGAACTGGTGGCGGAATCCTCCGCCGCCGGAACGCACCTGTCCGCGCTGGCCGAGAGCGGTTCGCTGCGCGCCCGCCTGCCGCGCGTGGAGGGCGGGGGCCTCGAGGCCGTGCTGGTGAACACCGCCGGCGGGGTCGCCTGCGGCGATGTCTTCACCATTTCCATTACCGCCCGGCCGGGCGCCCGCGTCACCGTGGCGACCCCCGCGGCGGAGAAGGTCTATCGCTCCGACGGGGCGGTGTCTGAGATTTCCGTGCGGCTCGCGGCGGACGCCGGCGCGAGCCTCCAGTGGCTGCCGCAGGAGACCATCCTGTTCGACACCGCGTGCCTTGCCCGCACCTATGAGGTGGACCTGGCCGAGGATGCCCGCTTCCTGTCCTTCGAGGGGCTGATGCTGGGGCGCGCCGCGCGGGGCGAGCAGGTGAAGGACGGCCATCTGTCCGACCGCTGGCGGGTGCGCCGGGCCGGCAAGCTCATCTATGCGGACGCCCTGCGTCTCTCCGGCCCCATTGCCGATCTCATTGACCGGCCTGCGGTCGCGGCGGGGGGCGTGGCGCTCGGCACCTGTCTTTACGTGGCGCCCGACGCGGAGGCGCGGCTGGAGGAGGCGCGCAGCCTTCTTGAGGCCTGCGCCTGCGAATGCGGCGCCAGCGCCTGGAACGGTCTGCTGGCGGTGCGTTTCATCGGGCAGAGCATCGAGGCGTTGCGGCGGGATGCGACGTCGTTTCTGATGGGGTTCACGGGCGGTCCGCTGCCGCGTGTCTGGGGTCTTTAGGGAGAAGTGCCGTGCTGCTGACGCCGCGCGAAAAGGACAAGCTGTTCATCGCCATGGCCGCCGAGGTGGCGCGCAAGCGCCTGGCGCGGGGGGTGAAGCTCAACCATCCGGAGGCCATCGCCCTCATCACGGACTTCGTGGTGGAAGGCGCGCGCGACGGCCGGACGGTGGCCGACCTGATGGAGGCGGGCGCCCATGTGCTCACCACCGACCAGGTGATGCCGGGCATTGCCGAGATGATCCACGACATCCAGGTGGAAGCCACCTTCCCCGATGGCACCAAGCTGGTCACCGTGCACCACCCCATCCGGGGCGCGGCGTCCGACGACGTGCCTGGCGAGGTCATCACCATGCCTGGCCAGATCGTCTTCAACGCCGGTGCCGAGCGGGTGGTGGTGTCGGTGGCCAATACCGGCGACCGGCCCATCCAGGTGGGCAGCCACTATCATTTCTACGAGACCAATGGCGCCCTCGCCTTCGACCGCGAAAAAGCCCGGGGCATGCGCCTCGACATCGCCGCCGGCACCGCCGTTCGCTTCGAGCCGGGCGCCACCCGCGAGGTCTCCCTCGTGCCGCTCTCCGGCAAGCGCGAGGTCTATGGCTTCCGGGGCGATGTGATGGGCAAGCTGTAAGCGCCTTACCTTCGTGCTAAAGTAAGGCGATACGAGACCTGTAAGGGTGTGGCCGTGCAGAACTTCAAGCTCACCGTGACGAGCAAGGGGCAGGTGACGCTGCCCGCCGCCTATCGCAAGGCGGCGGGCATCGAGACCGGCGCCACCCTGCAATTGGTGGTGGATGACGACGGCCAGGCCCATATCCGCCGTCGGCTGACGCTGGATGATATCGCCGGATCGCTGACCAAAGCGGTTGGACGGCGGAACCGGAACTTCGGCCAGCCGGACATCGATGCGGCCCGGGACCAGGCCATGGACGAGCAGGAAGAGCGCGTCCACAAGCGGCGTGGCAGATGAGCGGCAGATGATCGGCCTCGATACCAACGTTCTGTTGCGGGTGTTCATCGAGGACGAGCCCGTGCGCCAGCACGCGCAGTGCGTGGCAATGCTGCGCGCGGTGGCGCCCGAGCCGGCCATGATCAATCCCATTGTTCTGGCCGAGGCCACCTGGACCCTGTCCAAGCGCATGAAGCGCAGCCGCCGGCAGGTGGCGGACTTCGTGGCCGATGTGCTGGATGCCGAGGTTTTCGAGGTACCGTTCTCGCCGGCAGCGCGCCGGGCGCTGAAAGCCTACGAACACGGGCGCGGCGACTTCGCCGACTATCTCATTGCCGAGATCAATGCCGAGGCCGGCTGCCGCGCCACCTTCACCTTCGATACCGACGCGGCCGATCACGGCCACTATTCACTCCTCCCCTGAGGATCATCGTTCCATGTCCGCACCCGCCCATCTTCCCCGGTCCGCCTATGCCCACATGTTCGGCCCCACCGTGGGTGACAAGATCCGCCTCGCGGACACGTCCCTCGTCATCGAGGTGGAGAAGGATTTCACCACCTATGGCGAGGAGGTGAAGTTCGGCGGCGGCAAGGTGATCCGCGATGGCATGGGCCAGAGCCAGGTGACCAATGCGGACGGCGCCGTGGACACCGTCATCACCAATGCGGTGGTGCTGGATCATTGGGGCGTGGTGAAGTGCGACGTGGGCATTGCCGGCGGGCGCATCGTGAAGCTGGGCAAGGCCGGCAATCCCGATGTGCAGCCGGGCGTGGACATCATCATCGGCCCCGGCACGGAAGTGATTGCGGGCGAGGGCAAGATCCTCACCGCCGGCGGCTTCGACAGCCACATCCATTTCATCTGTCCGCAGCAGATCGAGGAGGCGCTGGCCTCCGGCGTCACCACCATGCTGGGCGGCGGCACCGGGCCGGCCACCGGCACCTTCGCCACCACCTGCACCCCCGGCCCCTGGCACATTGCCCGCATGATCGAGGCGGCCGATGCCTTCCCCATGAATCTCGCCTTCGCCGGCAAGGGCAATGCCTCCAAGCCCGCAGCTCTTGAGGAAATGGTCCGGGCGGGCGCCTGCGCCCTGAAGCTGCATGAGGACTGGGGCACCACGCCCGCCGCCATCGATTGCTGCCTGTCGGTGGCCGATGCCTTCGACATCCAGGTGATGATCCACACCGACACGCTCAATGAGAGCGGCTTCGTGGAAGACACCATCGCCGCCTTCAAGGGCCGCACCATCCATGCCTTCCACACGGAAGGGGCGGGCGGCGGCCATGCGCCGGATATCATCAAGGTGGCCGGGCTCGCCAATGTGCTGCCCTCCTCCACCAATCCCACGCGGCCCTTCACCCGCAACACCATCGACGAGCATCTGGACATGCTCATGGTGTGCCACCACCTCGACCCCTCCATCGCCGAGGACCTCGCCTTCGCCGAGAGCCGCATCCGCAAGGAGACCATCGCGGCGGAGGACATCCTCCATGATCTCGGCGCGCTCTCCATGATGAGTTCGGACAGCCAGGCCATGGGCCGGGTGGGCGAGGTCATCATCCGCACCTGGCAGACGGCGGACAAGATGAAGCGCCAGCGCGGCGGCCTGCCGGGCGAGGGCAATAACGACAATCTGCGCGCCCGCCGCTACATCGCCAAATACACCATCAATCCCGCCATCGCCCACGGCATGTCCAAGCACATTGGCTCGGTGGAACCGGGCAAGCTGGCCGACCTCGTGCTGTGGACGCCGGCCTTTTTCGGCGTGAAGCCGGACCTGGTGCTGAAGGGCGGTGCCATCGCCATGGCCCAGATGGGCGATCCCAACGCCTCCATCCCCACCCCCCAGCCGGTGCATTACCGCTACCAGTTCGGCGCCTTCGGCCGCGCGCGCACGGGCACCTCGCTGACCTTCGTCTCCAAGGCGGCGGTGGAGGATGGCCTCGCGGGCAAGCTCCAGACAAGCAAGACGCTGGTATCTGTAGAGAATGTGCGTGGGGGCATCAGCAAGAAGAGCATGGTGCTGAACGACGCAACGCCGCACATCGAGGTGGACCCGGAAACGTATGACGTGCGCGCCGATGGCGAGCTGCTCGTCTGCGAGCCGGCCGAGGTCCTCCCGATGGCGCAGCGCTACTTCTTGTTCTGAGAGATGAATGTTGTGTGCGGAGCTAACCCGACAGATCCCGCCGCCCCGCTGCCTGTATCTCAGATGGCGAAGTTCGCGGAGAGCATTCCATCCAGCGTGTTGGCGAAGTCGGGTAGCGTTTTTTATTCTGGGCGGAAAGCCTTCGACGGGGAGAAAGATTTTTATTTCTTAGGCCTTAACCCGGGTGGTGATCCATGTGCAGAGGGGCTTCCTTGTGTTACGGGGCAGGTGCGAGGAGCGGTGATGCGCGCCGGATGCTGGTCTGCTTTTACTTGCGAACAATGGGGTTCGCGGGAGACGGGACAAGCGCCAATTCAGGTGAGAGTGGCGCATCTCATGAGGAGTTTAAGTCTGGAGCCGAAGGCGACCCCTGCTAGCAATTTGATCTTCTTGAGGTCGAGGAGTTTTGTCGATTTGAAGAAACCGGCTGATCTTGCCGCAGAATGCTGGGCTTTCCACTCCAGTGTAGTGGACACTTTGAAAGTAAAAATGATCGTTTGCTTCGGTCGATGGTGCGGTGCGTGGGTGAGGGAAAAACTGGGGGCGAGTGAGCGCATTGGCTCTTTCACAGAGGAAAACCGAAGGGCGTGGGTGAGTGAAGTCTATATGTCAAAGATGACTGGAATGAAGGTTGCCATTCTGACTCACCCTAGCAGAGCAAACTGGTGTTCTGAAACGTGTGACCCCTCACCGATGATTACCCAGTGTATGGCGTTAAATTAATTTGACGCTAACCGGAGACGATAACATGGCCCGTGCTACCCGCATCATCCGTCACCTGGCCGTTCGCGCGGAGCAGGTGGTCGACACCATCACCCTCGATCATCACGCCCGCCACCGCCGGCGGATCGCGCTGACCTCCGACACCGGCGCGGAATTCCTGCTGGATCTCGACCGCGCCACCGTGCTCGATGATGGCGATGCGCTGGTGCTGGATGACGGCCGGCTCATCCGCGTGAAGGCGGCGCCCGAGACGCTGCTGGAGATCACCACCTTCAACCCGCTGCGCCTGATGCGCGCCGCCTGGCACCTGGGCAACCGCCATGTGCCCACCGAGCTCACCGAGAACGCGCTCTATGTGGCGGATGACAAGGTGATCGAGGAAATGCTGCGCGGCATCGGCGCCGCCACGGTGGCCGTGGTGCGGCCCTTCCGGCCGGAGCGCGGCGCCTATGAGGCGGCGCAGGAGCACGCGCACCAGCACGGGCATCACCATCACGGTGACCATGACCATGGCGACGACCATGACCATGCCCATTGCGGGCACGACCACCATGACCACGATCACGCCCATACCCATCGGGAGGTGCATGGCCACGCCCATGCCCACGCGGAAGCGGGCGCAAGCTGCGGGTGCGGACATCACCACCATCACGACTGACCTGCCGGGCGCAATGCCCGGCGCCGCAGCGCCAGATCAGGGAGAGGCGGCGGCCGGCATCGGCCTGCTGCCCCTTTTCGCGTGGCTGTCCCCGAGCTTCCCCGTGGGGGGCTATGCCTATTCCCACGGCCTGGAATGGGCGGTGGAGGCGGGCGACGTGGACCGCGAGCCGAGCCTTCTTGCCTATGTGACCGACATATTGGAGCACGGCTTTCCCCGCTCCGATGCCATCCTCTTCGCCCATGCCTACCGGGCGGCCGCCGCCGATGACGCGGCCGCGCTGCGCGAGGTGAATGAACTGGCCGTCGCGCTCTCTCCCTCTGCGGAACTGCGGCTGGAGACCTGCCAGCAGGGCCGGTCCTTCCTCGATGCGGTCACCGCTGCCTGGCCCCATCCGCGCCTGTCGCGCCTCGCCCCGGTGCTGGAAGGGGAGGAGGTGGCCTATCCCGTGGCGGTCGCGCTCGCCTGCGCCGCCCATGACGTGCCCTGCGCCAGCGCTGGGCAAGCCTTCATGCTGGCCCAGGTGCAGGCGCTCCTCTCGGCCGCCTTGCGTCTCGCTCCCGTCGGCCAGACCGCCGCCGCCCGCATCCTCGCCGCGCTGTCGCCCCGGGTGGCGCACCTGGCCCATGCCGCGCAAACGCTGGGGCTCGACGAGATCGGCACCGCCACCTTCCGGGCCGATCTCGGCTCCTTCCGTCACGAAACCCAATATACGAGGCTTTTCCGCTCATGAGCGCATCCGGCAACGGCCCCCTTCGGGTGGGCATCGGCGGTCCCGTCGGCTCGGGCAAGACCGCCCTCATGGAGATGCTCTGCAAGACGTTTCGCGAGCGCTACAACATCTGCGCCATCACCAACGACATTTACACCAAGGAAGACGCCCGCCTTCTGACGGTGGCGGGCGCGCTGGATCCGGAGCGCATTCTGGGGGTGGAGACGGGGGGCTGCCCGCACACCGCCATCCGTGAGGACGCCTCCATCAATCTGCGAGCGGTGGCGCAGATGGAGGCGAAGTTCCCGGGGCTCGATCTGGTGCTGATCGAATCGGGGGGCGACAATCTGGCCGCCACCTTCTCGCCGGAGCTGGCGGATCTCACCGTCTATGTGATCGATGTGGCCGGCGGCGAGAAGATCCCGCGCAAGGGCGGGCCGGGCATCACCCGCTCCGACCTGTTGGTGGTCAACAAGACCGACCTTGCGCCGCTAGTGGGCGCGGACCTCTCCATCATGGAAGCCGACACCCAGCGCATGCGCCAGGGCCGGCCCTATGTCTTTGCCTCCATCCGCCACGGCAAGGGCGTGGAGGTGGTGGCCGACTTCATCGTGAAGGCCGGCGGTCTGAAGGCGGCCTGAGCGCCGTCTTGGCCAAAGAAAAAGCCCGCCTCCCGTGAGGGGGGGCGGGCTTTTTTGCGCGGGCAGCGTCGGACGATCCGTCAGACGATCAGTCCTTGGCGCGTTCCACATAGGAAGCGTCGGCGGTCATGATGACCACGCGGGTGCCGGCGGACACGTGCGGGGGCACCATGGTGCGCACGCCGTTGGACAGCATGGCCGGCTTATAGGAGGAGGAGGCGGTCTGGCCCTTCACGGTGGGCTCGGTGTCCACGATCTCAAGGGTGACGCGCTGGGGCAGTTCGATGGCGATGGGCACGCCATTGTGCAGGGAGAGCATGCATTCCATGCCTTCCTGGAGATAGACCTTCTGGTCGCCGATCACGTCCTCGGGCACGGCGACCTGGTCGTAGGTCTCCGGGTTCATGAAGGTGAAGCCGTCGCTGTCCTGGTAGAGGAAGGTGTGGGGCCGGTCCTCCACGAAGGCACGCTCCACCTGCTCGGTGGTGCGATAGCGCACCGAGATCTTCACGCTGTCGGAGATGCGGCGCAGATCCATCTGCGTAACGGGCGTTCCCTTGCCGGGATGGATGTTCTCGGCGCTGATAACCACGTAGAGCTTGTCCTCGATATCGACGACATTGCCCTTGCGCAGAGAGCTGGCGATGACCTTGACCACGGCTTGTCTTCCTCAAAACTTTGGCGGCGCCCTCATGCGCCTTGTGGGCGCGCAACATAACGATCCTGACGGGTTTCGCCAGTCTTCCTTTCCGCTGGGCGCCCTCTGGTGCGCAAGGGGCGGGCTGTGAGCGGGCAGGCGAGCCCCTGGTGGGACAGGTCGGTGCATCAGGACCGCCGCGGCTTCCTGCTGGCGCGCGGGCGTATCCTCAAGGCGGTGCGGGATTATTTCGCCGCCGACGGCTTCCTGGAGGTGGAGACGCCGGTCCTCCAGGTCTCGCCCGGCAACGAGGCGCACCTGCACGCCTTCGCGACCGTGTGGACCGCCCCGGACGGGGAAAGCCATCCTTATTACCTGCGCACCTCGCCGGAATTTGCCGCCAAGAAGCTGCTGGCGGCGGGCGAGCCGCGCATTTTCGAGCTGGCCCGCGTGTTTCGGGACCGGGAACGGGGGCGCACCCATCATCCCGAATTCACCATGCTGGAATGGTACCGGGCGGAAGAGCCCTATGAGGCGCTGATGGCCGATTGCGCCCGTCTGCTGGCCCTGGCGTCGCAGGCGGGGGGCGTCACCACCTTTTCCTATCGCGGCATGGCGTGCGATCCCTTCGCTGCGCCGGAAAAGGTGACGCTGGCGGAAGCCTTTGCACGTTTTGCGGGCATCGACCTGCTGCCCTGTCTTGCCCCTGCCGGGCAGGAGCCCGACGCCGGCCCCTTGCACGCGGCGGCTGTAGCGGCGGGAATCCGGGTGGCGGAGGATGACACCTTCGCCGACGTCTTCTCCCGTGTGCTGGTGGAGAAGGTGGAGCCGCATCTGGGGCAAAGGCGGCCGACCATCCTGTGCGAATACCCCTCCTCGGAGGCGGCGCTGGCGCGCCCCAAGCCCTCCGATCCGCGCGTCGCCGAGCGGTTCGAGCTCTATGCCTGCGGGGTGGAACTGGCCAATGCGTTTGGCGAGCTCACCGACGCGAAGGAGCAGCGGCGGCGATTCGCGGTGGAGATGGACGAGAAGGCGCGCCTGTACGGGGAACGCTACCCCATCGATGAGGGCTTTCTGGCCGCCCTCTCCGCCATGCCCCCCGCCAGCGGCTGCGCGCTGGGCTTCGACCGGCTCGCCCTGCTGGCTTCCGGGGCGCGGCGGATCGAGGACGTGCTGTGGGCGCCCGTAGAGTGGGGCGGGAGGTAATATTTTCGTGAGCCCGCCATAATTGCGCCGCATCAATGGCGTGGTGCGGCGCGGGGTGCATGGTCTCCTCATCGCACTTCAGGAGTATTCATTATGTCGTTGACCTCATCACACGGAGCGGTCGGCGCCCCATTTTCAATTCGTTCCCTTATCGGACCGGTTACTCTGCCCAACCGGTTTGCCTTGACTGACGGAATGAACGTTGTCCGGATAATGGCGGGGCTGTTTTACGCGCCGCACGTCTATCAGAAGCTGACGTCCGTCGAGCCGACACTTGCCTTCTTCGCGAAGGCGGGGCTCACGCCCGCGCCGCTCTTCCTGGGTATGGCCGTGCTGTGCGAGGCCTTGGCCTTCCTCGGCCTCACCTTCGGCCTCTTCACCCGCTGGATCGGGCTCCTGTCCTTCGGCTGCATGGTGGTGGCGGCCTATGCCATCCTTCAGACCAAGGGCGTGAACTGGTACTGGGCCAAGGGCGGCATCGAGTATCTGGCCTTCTGGGGCATCACCTCGCTGGCCATCGCCATCGATGCCTGGCGCAAGGAACAGGCCCTGAAGGCGTGAGGCTCGGGAGGGGAGCCTGCTGGAGGGGTTAATTCCCCTCCAACTGGCGCATCTTGGCATCGTCGATGCCGCTGATATGGACGCCGTCCAATTCGATCACGGAGGGCGTTGATCCTGCGGGCGCGCTCCTCTGCTTATCGATGATGCCCCGCAACTGGGGCGCCATCTCCGCCAATTGCGCGAACTTTCCATGATTCATGGAATCGAGCGCCTTCACATTGGTCATGTCCACCACGATGGCGCCCAGCCCGACAAGATCACCATCATCCGTATAGGAGCCGAGCCGCTCCTTGTTGCCGGCGAGGAAATCCGAAAAGCTCAACGCCTTGTCGTCGTGAGAGACCACGACGATGAAAGGCTTCTCGGGCTTGCCGAACCGCTTGAGCTGGGTCTTGAACACATCCACGTCGATGTCGGGCGCGGCCAGGATGATGTTGCCCACGCGCTTGGCGGGGATCATCTTGCCGGCGATCCTCATCTGCCGCAGCGTTTCCACCGTCAGCCAGTTGCCCATGGAGTGGGCGATGATCGTGATGGAATCCGCCTGGCTCTGGGCCACCAGGTTCAGCGTGCGCTCCAGGCTGTCGCGGGCGGCGGTGGCGCTGTTATTGTCATAGACATAGTCCTGCGTGCGCCCGCGCGAGGCCCAGGTGAAGAGAACGGGCGCCCCCGGCTGGCCGGAATCGTGGACCATCTGGGCGAGACGGAACAGAGCCTCGGAGAATTGGGTATTGTAGCCGTGCACGAACACCACGGCCTGCTTGCGGCCCGCGGGCAGCTTGGCGAGCTGCGCGTTCAGGTCGGCCAGGAATTGCTGGTCGGTGTCCAGATAGACCGCCTCGTGCACCACCATGTCGGTGGCGGGATTGCCCGGCTGTTCCTTGGCCCATTCGATGTCGCCGGGCTTGTGGGCGGGCGGCACGGTGAGGGTGACGGTGGCGAAGTCCAGCTTGGCGGAGCGCTCGCCATTGAACAGCGTGCCCGGGCGCGGATCACGGGCGCGGGTGGTGGCGACCATGATCGTGTAGGGCTTGGCCCCCGGTGTCGCCGCAAGCGTGGGGGTGAGCACGTCGGGCCCCGGGCGGGAGGCGCAGCCCGGCAGGGCAACCAGGACCGCCAAGGCGAGGGCAAGGCCCATCGCGGCACCAGGGCGCGCGGTCAACGGGGCACCGAGGAATGGGGCGCCGCAGGGGCGCAGGGAGAACAACCAGCCGAACACGCGCGACGTCCATACGCAGGCCAAACCAGCGCGCACCATAAGCGTGGCCGCGCCTTGGCGCGAGTGGTGGGGGCGGGCGGGCGGCGGAAACCGGCGCCTTGATCGCAAGATCCTTAAGAAATGGAATGACCCGGCGCTGTCCTGACACGGCGCCGGGTCGCTCGTTATGCGGCCTGACGCGTCAGGCGCGTTCTTCCAGCGGGTGGGTGCGCAGGCGCATGGGATCGTAGAAGGGCGTGCGGACCACATAAGCCGCGAAGGTCTCGCCGCCATCCACCACCTCGAGCTTGGTTCCGAGCGCGGTGAGGGAGGGGATGAGCGAGACCATGGCTAGCGACTTCATGAGATGCTGGGAGAAGACGGTGGAATTCACCGTGCCCACTTCCTTGCCGTCCTTGAAGATCTTGGCGCCCGGCGTGATGGCCTTGTGGTGCTCCACCTCAAGCCCCGCTTGGTGGGTGCGCTCGGTGCCCTTGCGGCGGATGAGGGCCTCCTTGCCCCGGAAGTCGGGCTTGGAGAGGTCCACCGTCCAGTCCATCAGCACTTCCCAGGGGGTCGTGTCGGGGTGGGGCATGTCAAAGGGGAAGAAGAGCAGGGCGCCTTCCACGCGCACGATGTCGAGGCAATCCCAGGAAACGGGCATGACGCCGAAGGGGGCGCCGCGTTCCAGGATCTTGTCCCAGATGAACACCGCATCCTTGGCGGCGCAGAACACCTCATAGCCCCGCTCGGCCGAATAGCCGCCGCGCGCGATGGATAACTCGATGCCATAGAGCGTGGTGCGGGCATGGCCGAAATAGGGGATGGTCTTCAGGTCCAGCGGCGTGTCGGGCTGGAGGATGTCCAGCGCCTTGGGTCCCTGGAGCGAGAGGATGTGGATGTCCTCGTCCCGCGGGAAGCTCACCTCGAGCCCCTCCGCCAGTGCCGGCAGCGCTTCCTCGGTGGCGCCGCCGCCATGGGAGAGGCGATAGGCGTTCTCGCCGTCGCAATAGATCAGCACGTCGTCGATCAGGCCGCCATTATCGTCCACCATGGACGAGATCATGGAGCGGCCGGGCGCGATCTTGCTGACGTCGGAGGTGACGAGCTTGTTCAGCAGCCTGGTCGCGTCCGGCCCCGTGACGTTCAGGATCTTGAGGGCGGTGACATCGATGAGGCCGGCCCGATAGCGCACCGCCGCCGTCTCCTCATAGGGATCGGTGGCATAGTGCTGGGGGATGGCCATGTCGTTCCAGGACTCCTCCAGCTTGGAGCCCAGGGCCTTGTGGCGCTCATTGAGGATCGACTGCCGCAATTGGGTGGCACCCGTCATTTTTGTCCCCTCGGTGTGCGAAAATCCGCGCCATCCTGAGGATTCTGGATCGTCCTTGTCAATTACTTTTCCTGACAAGAAATTATCACCGGAGCGTGCCTCAAAAAGCATCCGCCAAGGCCTTGGAAATCCGTTGAATCCCGGAGTGTGGGCGAAAAATATGCAACCGGGTGCCTCATTTTGGGCTTGCGCTCCGTTCGAGCAATGGCATGCTGTTTCTGCGGCGTCAAAAAAGTTCACTGAGGGGAACAGTCGCCGGCCGGTTTTCGACAGTCCTGGAATTTCAGGCCCGAACGGGCGGAGCACACGCATGTCCGATGTCAAGAAATGGGGAAGCGAAGAGTTCTGGGGTCTCGGTTTCGAGTGGGACCCCCAATGGCTGCTCACCCCCGCCCAGAAAGACCTCCAGGGCAAGTTGATCGCCCTGTGCGAGGCCACTTTGCGCGCAAACGCGGTGGAAAGCGACGCGCAATACATCTATCCCCGCAAGAATTTCGAGGCGCTTGCTTCGCTCGGCCTGCTCTCCTTGACCGTCCCGAAGGAATTGGGCGGCCTGGGCGAGAACCATGTCTGCGCCGCCATGGTGGTGGAGACCATCGCCCGCTATGGCTGTCCTTCCACCGCCATGTGCTACACCATGCATCTGGGCGCGGTCGCGGCGGCGCTGCTGCGACACCATGAAAACCCCATCCTGATCGACATCCTCAAGCGCCTGGACAAGGACGTGCTCATCGGCACCCTGTCCTATTCCGACCCGGAAACCGGCTCCCATTTCTGGTACCCCATCTCTTCCAAGGCCGAAGCCCATGGCGAGGGCTGGAAGGTCACGAAGAAGGCCTCCTGGACCACCTCGGGCGGCTTTGCCGACTGGTACATCATCCAGACCACCAGCCCCGGCTTTGCTGGCGACTATTCGGACCTGTCCTGCTTCCTCGTCACCAAGGACGAGGTGAAGGCCAACCCCTCCGAGTGGGACGGCCTCGGCCTGCGCGGCAACCAGTCCGGCCCCATCGCGGTGGAGAACGCCATCCTGCCCAAGGAGGCCCTGGTCGGCCCCATCGGCGATGGCGCCAAGTCCAATGACGAGGTGGTGGACCCCTTCTTCCTCACCTGCTCGTCGGCCTGCTGGAACGGCATTTCGCTCGCGGTCATCGACATCGCCAAGCGCCACACCACCCGCAAGACCCACAATGACGTGGGCATGCGGGTCGCCGACTATCCCACCATCCAGGACTATGTGGGCGAGGCGATCATGGACACGAATGCCTGCCGGGCCTTCGTCTTCCAGATGGCGCAGGCGCTGGATTCGGTGACCAACAATTGCGACTGGTCCATCCACAAGGACCTGGACGCCCTGCCGCGCTCCACCTTGTTGCACTGGCTGTGGCAGGTGAAGTTCGAGGCCTCCAAGAACGTCGCCCATGTCACCGACAAGATGCTCCATGCCTGCGGCGGCACCGGCTATCGCCCCGCGCTCCAGATCGAACGCTATCTGCGCGACGGCAAGGCCGGCTGGGTGATGGGCCCCACCAACGAGGTGCTGCGCCAGTTCGTCGGCAAGGCCTCGCTCCTGGGCTTCGGCGCGCTCGACTACTGGAACAAGTCCATCAACGAGCGGGTGCTCAACAACGAGATCAAGAAGATGAGCGAGGCGGAAAAGCGCGCCTTTGCCGAGAAGCTGCTCGCCGACGTCGCCCCCGCAAAGGTGGCCTGACGGCCCGTCCTCGTCTCGCCCCCAATGGGGCGCGGCCGGCGCGGGCGATCATCGTCCGCGCCGGCGCCTCACAGGTAGAAGCGCCACAGGATGCCGCCACAGGGTGCGCCCATGACCACGCTCGATCTCGACGCCCGCTTCGATCCGCGCGAATTGCGCAATGCGATGGGCCGCTTCGCCACCGGTATCGCGGTGGTGCTGGCCCATGACGAGGACGGCCCGGTGGGCGTCACCGTCAATTCCTTTTCCTCCGTTTCCCTCGATCCGCCTTTGGTGCTGTTCTCCATGGCGCGGTCGCTCTATTCGCTCTCCCGCCTCCAGCGCGCGCCGGCCTATGCCATCAATGTGCTGATGGAAGGCCAGGAGGCCATTTCCAACCGCTTCGCCCGCGCCGGCGCCGACAAGTTCGCCGACCTCATGCTGCGGCGGGGCGTGAGCGGGGCGCCGGTGCTCGATCCCATGCTCGCCTGCTTCGAGTGCCTGCCTTACGCGGAATATGACGGCGGTGACCATGTGATCTTCGTCGGCCGCGTGGTTCACCTGCATGTGGAAGGGGAGGGCGATCCCCTCCTTTATTATCGCGGCGGCTATCGCAGCCTCGCCCGGTCGGCCTGAGGATTGCCCATGGACGCGCCCACCGATTTCGTCCCCGCCGGCCCCGTCCGCGCCCGCCTGCCGGAGCGCATGCGGGTGCATGGGGGGGATTGCGTGGCCTTCCAGCTGCGCCTCGGCGACACCCTTTCCGTCACCGATCCCGAAGGGCTCCAGCCGGCGCATCTTTTCGTCTTCGACGGCACCGGAGCGCCCGCGCCAGAAAGCCTCGGCCTTGCCGGCCTACCCGAGGGCCTCGTCCTCGGCGATGTGCTCGCCAGCTCCGGCGAACAGGGCCGGGCCGCCGCGCGGCGGACGGACGCGGCGGGCCTGTCGAAGACCGCCACCGCCCGCGTGCTGTTTGCCGAGGGCGATCGTGCCGGCCAGTCCGCCCGCTTCACCGCGGCCACCGACCTCCTGGTCTTCGTGGCCGCCGCCGGCCCCCTCATGGCGCCGGACGAGCAGGCCCCGCCTACGGACCTGGAGGTGGAAGTCACCCGCGCCGCCGGCGCGCCGGATCTGCCGCCGCCGCTCGGCGCCGTGACGCTGGACCTGCGCATTCCTGCCGCGCAGGCCCGCGCCTTCCGGGTGAAGGCGGGCGACTATATCCAGATCATCGACGTGGAAGGCCGGCAATGCTCGGATTTCCTCGCCTTCGATGCCGCCGCTTTGGAGGAGGGGGTCGAATATGGCCTCGACGCCACCACCACCCGCACTCTGATGGGCGCGGCCTATCCGGGGCCGGGGCTGCACTCGAAATATTTCGACGAGCGGCAGGTGGCATTGGTTGAAGTGGTGCGCGACACGGTGGGCCGCCACGATACCTTCGCGCTGGCCTGCTCGGCCAAATATTACGAGGACATGGGCTATCCCGGCCATGCCAATTGCTCGGACAATTTCAACGCGGTGCTCAAGCCCTATGGCATTCGCGAGCGGCGCGGCTGGCCGGCCATCAACTTCTTCTACAACACCTGCATCGAGGGCTCGAACGCGCTGACCATGGACGAGCCCTGGTCGCGCCCCGGCGACTATGTGCTGCTGCGTGCCCTCACCGACCTCGTCTGCGCCACCTCCTCCTGCGCCGATGACATCGATCCGGCCAATGGCTGGGACCCCACCGACATTCATGTGCGGGTCTATGACGGGGCTGAGACCATCTCCAAGGGAATTGCGTTCCGCATGACACCCGACGCCGAACCGCGCCTCACCCGCGAGAGCGCCTTCCATCCGCGCCTTGCCGCGCTTACCCGCAACTTCGTGGAATATCGCGGCTTCTGGCTGCCCACCTGCTTCACCGGGGCGGGACCCATCGCCGAATACTGGGCCTGCCGGGAGAAGGCGGCGGTCATGGACCTCTCGCCTCTGCGCAAGTTCGAGGTGACCGGCCCGGACGCCGAGGTGCTGCTTCAGCGCACGGTGACCCGCGACATCCGAAAGCTGGCGGTGGGGCAGGTGGTCTATACGGCGCTCTGCTACGACCATGGCGGCATGATCGACGATGCCACCGTTTTCCGCCTCGGCCCGGCCAATTTCCGGGTGGTGTGCGGGGAGGAATTCACCGGCGTGTGGTTGCGCACCAAGGCGGCGGAATGGGGCCTGAAGGTGTGGGTGAAATCCTCCACCGACCAGCTCCACAACATCGCCGTGCAGGGGCCGCTCAGCCGGGAGATCCTCGCCGACGTGATCTGGACCTCGGCGGTGCAGCCCTCCATTTCCGAGCTGAAATGGTTCCGCTTCGCCGTGGGCCGCCTCGGCGGGCCGCAGGGGCCGGCGCTGGTGGTCTCGCGCACCGGCTATACGGGGGAGCTGGGCTTTGAGATCTGGTGCCACCCGAAAGATGGCGTCGCCCTGTGGGACGCGGTGTGGGCGGCCGGCGCGCCCAAGGGGCTGACCCCGCTCGGTCTCACCGCACTCGATATGCTGCGCATCGAGGCGGGGCTTGTCTTCGCGGGCTATGATTTCTGCGACCAGACCGACCCCTTCGAGGCCGGCATCGGCTTTGCGGTGGCCAATAAGGACGAGGATTTCGTCGGCCGCGAGGCGCTCGCCCGCCGCAAGGCCAATCCGGCGCGCAAGATGGTGGGCCTCGTCGTCTCGTCCAATGAGGATGTGGGCCATGGCGACCCGCTTTATGTAGGCCGCGCCCAGGTGGGCGTCGTCACCTCCGCCACCAAGTCCCCCATCCTCAAGCAGAACATCGCGCTTGCCCGGGTGGATGTGTCGCTCGGCGGCACCGAAGTGGAGATCGGCAAGCTGGACGGTCACCAGAAGCGCATTGGCGCCACCCTCGTGCCTTTCCCCCATTTCGACCCGCAGAAGACGAGGGTGCGCGCCTGAAGGTTTTGGATCGCGTGCGTTGGCGTTAGGGAAAGCAATGGAACTGCCACGCATCGCATGGAGCGGTGCGTGGTCGACTTTGTTTTGTTGTGTTCAATAAAAATTTTGCTGAATACAGAAGGTTCGGCCGCAGTGTTGCTTGAAGGCTGAAAAAGAGGCAGTCTTGCCTAAAAATTCATGCCGACATGACCTATCGGAACATTTATATCTTCGTTGACAACAAATTTTCTCGGTAGGAAAGTCCCTTCCCATAAAGAGGGGAACAATCCATGACAATCACCACCACTACGGACATTGCGTCCGTCCCGGTCGAGGGCGGATTGCAGCGCAAGATCAGTTGGACCGGGGCCTTCTGGATCGCCAGCGGCGTCCCGGCCTTGGTGCTGTTCTCCATTGGCGCCATCGGCGCCACGGTGGGGGCGCCCGCTTGGTTCGTCTGGATCCTGTCCATCATCTTCGGCTTCATCCAGGCCTTCTCCTATGCCGAGATTGCCGGCCTGTTCCCGCACAAGTCGGGCGGCGCCTCGGTCTATGGGGCCATTGCCTGGGTGCGCTATTCCAAGCTGCTGGCGCCCTTCTCGGTCTGGTGCAACTGGCTGGCCTGGTCGCCGGTCCTGTCCATCGGCTCGGGGTTGGCGGCGGGCTATGTGCTGTCCATCCTGTTCCCGGCGGACTCGGTGGTGAACACCTGGACGCTGACCCTGGTGGACCTCACCTGGCTGAAGGCGGGCCTGGCGCTGCGCATCAACGCCACCTTCATCCTGGGCGCGGTGTTGCTTCTGGTGGCCTTCGCCATCCAGCATCGCGGCATCGGCCAGACCGCCAAGGTGCAGGTGATCCTGGGTGTCGTGGCCCTGCTGCCGCTGATCCTGATCGGCCTCGTGCCGCTGATCACCGGCGATGTGCTCGCCTCAAATCTCGGCCCCTTCGCCCCGCTCGCCAAGGATGAGGCGGGCAAGGTGATTGCCGGTTCCTGGGATATGGCGGGCATCACGCTCATGGCCGGCGGCCTCTTCATCGCCGCCTGGTCCACCTACGGGTTCGAGACCGCCGTCTGCTACACCCGCGAGTTCCGCGATCCCAGCCGCGACACCTTCAAGGCCATCCTCTATTCCGGCCTTCTGTGCATCTTCGTCTTCACCATCGTGCCCTTCACCTTCCAGGGCGTGCTGGGCCTTGGCCAGCTGGTGACCCCGGCGGTGACGGACGCCTCGGGCGCGGTTGTGACGCCGGCCGTCTATTCCGGCATCCTGAACGCCGACATCTATTCCGGCATGGGTGTTGCAAGCGCCATGGCGGACATGATCAAGGGTGGGCCGGTGGTGCACAACATCATCGTGGTGATGCTGATCCTGGCGCTCATGCTGGCCATCGTCACCTCGATGGCGGGGTCCTCGCGCACGCTCTATCAGGCCTCGGTCGATGGCTGGCTGCCCAAGTATCTGAGCCATGTGAACGAGAATGGCGCGCCCACCAAGGCCATGTGGACGGATCTCTGCTTCAACCTGATCCTGCTCATGATGTCCGACTATGTGTTCGTGCTCGCCATCTCGAACGTCTGCTACATCCTCTTCAACTTCCTGAACCTGAACGCCGCCTGGATCCACCGCATCGACCGTCCGGCCTGGGATCGCCCCTTCAAGGCCCCCACCTGGCTGCTGGCGGGCGGCACGGCGCTGTCCTTTGTCAATCTGGTTCTGCTGGGCATGGGCGCGGACATCTGGGGCGCGGGCACGCTGGTGACCGGCATCATCTGCTCGGCGCTCATCATCCCGGTCTTCTGCTTCCGCCATTATGTCACTGACAAGGGCCGTTTCCCGGCGGCCATGATGGAGGACATGCACCTGCGCCAGGAGGCCGGAGCATCCACGCGGGCGGGACTGCTGCCCTACCTCGCTCTCGCCGCGGGCGCCGCGGTGGTGATCATCGCGCGCCTCGTGGCCGTCTACTGAACGGAGGATCGATGACCGACCAAGGCATCAAGAGCCGTCCCCGCTACCAGCCGTTGGAGATCGATCCGGCGGGCCGGCACCACCTCCTGGTGGTGCCGAGCGAGGACGTCCCCTCGGACGCGGTGGCGGAGGGCTTTGCGCCCTCCGCCTTCGAGGTCTGGACGGTGGTCCGCAAGTCCGCCCTTCCGCCCTCCGCCATCACGGAGGAAGCGGCGGGCACGGTGCGGGCCTTCCGCTCCCCGGCCCATCTTTTCTCCGCTTTGGAAGAGCGGCTCGCCCGCGAGACCATGGGGCTGCGCCTTTATGCGGTGGGACCCGAGGACTTCCTGTGGGACGTCTATGGGGTGGGCGAGAAGGCCGGCCTCAGCCCCCAGGAAATGCGCTTCACCCATTCCGGCACCAAGGCGCGGCGGATCTTCTGCGTCCATTGCCGGGCGGTGACGGAGAAGGTGACCACCTCCATCGTCACCTGCTCGGGCTGCGGTGCCAGTCTGTTCGTCCGCGACCACTTTTCCCGCCGCCTGTCCGCCTTCATGGGCGTCCAGGTGGATGCCGAAGCCCCCGGCGACGTGCCGGCCGCCGAGGAGCTCTACGCATGACCGCCGCCCCCACTCTGTCCGTCCGCATCCGCGAGATCGAGCCCTTGGGCGCGAGCCTGAAGCGCTTCGCGCTGGAGCCGGCCCATGGCGGCGAATTGCCCACCCCGGCGCCGGGCGCCCATATCCTGCTCACCTTGCGCGACGGCGGGCGGGTGATGAAGAACGCCTATTCCCTGGTCTCGCCCGCTGCGGCGCGGGACCGCTACGAGATCATCGTGCGCCGCGTCGCCCAGTCGCGCGGCGGCTCGGCCTTCCTGCACCAGCAGGCGCGGGAAGGGGACGTGATCGACATCGGCTATCCGGTGAACCTGTTCCCGCTCCAGGCCAAGGCGAGGAAGCACCTCTTGATCGGCGGCGGCATCGGCATCACGCCGCTTCTGTCCCATCTCCACCTCCTGAAGGCGCGGGGCCTGAAGTTCGAGATGCACCAATTGTGCGCCCCGGAGGAGGCCGGCGTGTTCGAGGCCTTGCTCGCGCCCTATGGCGAGGCGGGCGAGATCCTGGTGCACGGCACCGGGCGGGCGCGCTTTGACCTCGCCGGCATCCTCGCCCGCCAGCCGCTCGGCACCCATGTCTATACGTGCGGCCCCCGTACGCTGATGGAGGCGGTGGCCACCACGGCGTCGGCGCTGGGCTGGCCCGCCGGCAAGATCCACAAGGAGAGCTTCGGCGAAAACTCCGGCGGCCTGCCCTTCAAGGCGATGCTGGCGCGCTCCGGCATCGAGGTGGAGGTGGGCGAGACCCAGTCGCTCCTGGAGGCGGTGGAAGCCGCCGGCATCGATGCGCCGTGCCTGTGCCGGGGCGGGGCCTGCGGCGAGTGCAAGGTCAGCGTGCTGGAAGGCGAGGTGGAGCATCGCGACGACTTTCTCTCCGCCGAGGAGAAGGCGTCCCAGGGCGCCATCATGCTGTGCGTCTCGCGCGCCCGTGGCGCCCGGCTCGTGCTCGATCTGTGATCCCTTTTTCGCCGCCCGCGCCCGGGCGGCGGACAGCCATTGCCGAGGATGTGGCCATGACCCTGCAATTCAAGCCGGACGAGACCTTCCGCAAGGATTTCACCTATCGGAACTCCGATGCCGGCATCCTGCGCTTTCCCTTTCCCTTCCCCGAAGACGAATACATGTATTCGGTGAACATCGAGCCCCATGTGCGCGGCGGCCCCACCGCCGCCTTCCAGGCGGCGTTCGATGTGGACGAGCATTATGTGGCCGAGTGCCGGGAGCGGGCGCTCGTGCTCGCCGAGGACCCCAAGCGCTGCCAGGTGCTGCCCCATATGGAACTGGCCCAGTGGGACACGCTGGAACTGATCATGGAGAGCCTGGCGGCGGATTATCCCGACCTCTTCTCCCTCTCCAAGGATGGCGACCTCTGGACCTGGGTGAACAAGCCGCTCTCGATCCAGCAGACCTTCACCTTCGGCAAGGCCGACACCCTGCCGTGCCCGCCGTTCGAATACATCACCCGCCAGGCCCAAGGGGACTTCACGCTGCAGGACCAGCGCGAGGACAATCTCTATGTGGATGGCGGCATGGTCACCACGCAGGCCGACTGGTCGCTGGAATTCGACATCGGCATGAGCTTCCACGAATGGCACGGTCCGGTGCCGCTCGCCCATGAGAAGGGGGTGTTCGACCGCGCGTTGAAATACCTGCTGCGCCTGCAATATGGCCAGCCGGTGCGGCGGCTCAACTGGACCATGACCATCAATCCGCGCCTCGACACCTCGCCGGAAAACTACCCCGTCTGGGGGCCGGACCGCACCACCATCACGCCGGAGAACGTCGCCGAAAAGGTGCATCTGCGGGTGGAATTGCAGACCCTGTTCCGCCTGCCGCGTTCCAACGCCATCCTGTTCGGCATCCGCTGCTATCTGGCCAGCGTGGCGGAGCTCTCCCGCGTGCCCAAATGGCGCAAGCGCCTGCACCGGGTGCTGCGCGACCTTCACCCCGCCATCCAGGAATATAAGGGCCTGCCGCGCTACCGGCAGATGGTGATCGACACCCTCGCCCCCTTCGATGACGGCGCGCCGCTCTCCAAGGGCATTCAGAGCGACCTGACTGCGCTCTGAGCCACGCCGGCCGGGGAGGGGACTTGGTCCTCGCCCCGGATGGCGTCGCCTTTGCATTTTTCAATCGCTGGGACTGCATATTTTTCCGCCACGACATGATCGTGCCGCGCCCTTAGGTGATATTGCGCGCCTAGAAGAGGTGGGTTCGGGATTCGCGGCATGGCGGACACCAACGGCACATACCGCGTCCAATATGCGGCTTTGCCCTATCGCGTTCGGCAGGATGGCGAGGTGCAGTTGCGCCTTGTGACGTCGCGCGAGACACGTCGCTGGGTGATCCCCAAGGGCTGGCCCATGAAGGGCATCCCCCCGCACAAGGCGGCGGCGCGCGAAGCCTATGAGGAAGCCGGTCTTCTCGGCTCCATCGCCAGCACGCCCCTCGGCATCTATCGCTACGACAAACGCCTGTCCGCCACCCGCTCCGTGCTGTGCGACGTGATGGTCTTCCCCATGAAGGTGAAGCGCTATCTGAAGAAGTGGCCCGAGCGCTCGCAGCGCGTCGGCTTCTGGTTCTCCATCGAGACCGCCGCCTCCGTGGTGCAGGAGCCGGAACTGGCGAGCCTGATCCTGGAATTCGGAACCCTGATGGCGGAGCGCCACGCCGAAAAGCGCGCCAAGCAGGAAGCCCTTGCACAGGCCAAGGCCGCAGAGGCCACGCCCAAACAGGCTGCGACGAAGACGGCCGCATCCAAAAAGGCGGCCGCGAATCCGGTCGCGACCGATTCGAAACAGGAGAGCGAGGCGCTTTCGGACGACAGCGCGCCCGTCGCCCCGGCGAAACTGCTGCCTGTGGAGGCGAAGGCCGTTGCGGCCAAAGTGATCAAGGATGAGCCGAAGACGACCGGAAAGGTGAAGCCGAAAAGCCCGTCCAAGGCCAAGGCCAAAGCCGAGCCTAAGGCCAAGGCCAAGGCGACGGCGGAGGCCGCGCCGGCCGGGCAGGCAGGAAAGACGACAGAGGTCAACAAAGCCGAAGCCGACAATGGAGTCGGCAAAAAAGAGCCGGTCAAGAAAGCGCCGGTCGAGAAGGACCCGCTCAAGACGGCGCCAGAGAAGAAATCGCAGGCCAAGAAGGCCGCTGCGAAGAAGGGGAAGGCGCTACCAAACCTTGCTGCGCCGGACCCGGAAGGGGCGGGCGCGATGGCCGGCGAGAGCGACATCTCCCTGCCCCTCGAAACGCTGGTGCCCAAGGGTAAGGCCGCGACGCAAGGCGGTCCGCCCGCGAAGACGGCGGCCGGCAAGAAGGCGCCCGCGAAGAAAAAGGCGGTCGCGCGCACATCCGAGGACATTTAGAGCCGCATCCGAGCAGACGGGATCGCCATGCGATCCCGTCTGCTCGGTGAATCCGTGTCTTTCAAAGTGATGGGGGGCGCTTCACCGACCAGATGCCGGACGGCCGCGCCTCACCCGAAGGCCGGTGCCTCCAGGGCGGCGGCATAGGCATCGATCTGCGCGTGCGTCATCGCCTCCATGTCCGCGCCCCGGTGCCAGGCGGCATACCAGTCGGCGGTGAGGCGGATGGCGTCGGCAAAGCGCAGGCGCGGATGCCACCCCAGCTGGGACTTGGCCTTGGCGCAGTCGAGCCGCAACAGGCGCGCCTCGTGCGGCGCGTGAGGCTGTGTCTCGATGTCGATGCGTCCTGCTCCAAGGGCTTGCGCCATGGCCTGCGCCACCTCGCGCACGGGACGGTCGTCACCCGGATCGGGGCCGATATTCCACGCCTCGTCCACTCCGTCCGGCGCGGTGGCGAGGCGCTCGGCGAGGATCAGATAGGCGCCGAGCGGCTCAAGCACATGCTGCCAGGGCCGCACCGATTGTGGATTGCGCAGCCGCACCACGCCCTCCGGGCCGAGGCACCCGCGCACGATGTCCGGCACCAGGCGGTCGGCCGACCAGTCACCGCCGCCGATCACATTGCCGGCCCGTACGGTGGCGATGCGGGCGGAATGGCCCTGCGGCGTGAAGGGCTTGAAGAAGCTGCGCTGCATGGACTGGGCGGCGATCTCCGCGCAGCCCTTGCTGGCGCTGTAGGGATCACGGCCGCCAAGCCGGTCCGCCTCCCGATAGCCCCACACCCATTCCCGGTTATCGTAGCACTTGTCGCTGGTGACGACGACCACGCTCGCAATGCCCGGCGTCCGGCGCACCACGTCGAGCAGCGTGACGACACCCGTCACATTGGTGGCGAAGGTGCCGATGGGGTCCTCGTAGGACGGGCGCACCAGGGATTGGGCCGCGAGGTGAAGCACGATGTCCGGCCGGGCATCCGCCATGGCCTGTGCGAGGCGGGGACGGTCATTGATGTCGCCGATGACGCTGCGGATGCGCGTCTCCAGCCGGCACAGGGCGAACAGGTTCGGTTCGCCCGCCGGGGCGTGCGCATAACCGGTCACCTCCGCGCCCATGCGGGCCAGCCAGGCGGCGAGCCATGCCCCCTTGAAGCCCGTATGGCCGGTGACCAGAACGCGGCGGCCACGCCAGAAGCCGGGAACCATCACCCCCACACCTTCCAGGGCGCCCTGCCGCTGGCCCACAAATCCTCCAACTGGACCTTGTCGCGCAGGGTGTCCATGGGTTGCCAGAAGCCGGTATGTTCATAAGCGTGGAGCTGACCGTCCCGTGCCAGCCCTTCCAGCGGCTCGCGCTCCCAGGGCGTGGCGTCGTCATTGCCCAGATAGCGCTCCACGTCCCGGTTCAGCACGAAGAAGCCGCCATTGATGAAGCCGCCTTCGCCGTCCGGCTTTTCCCGGAAGGTGCGCACGTCGCCCTCGACGATCTCCAGATAGCCGAAGCGCTTGGGCGGATAGGTGGCGGTGACCGTGGCAAGGCCCCCATGGGCCTTGTGGAAGGCGATGGACCGCGTGATGTCCACGTCAGCGACGCCGTCCCCATAGGTGAGGCAGAAGGTATCGTCCTTCACATAGGGCAGGACGCGGCGCAGCCGGCCGCCGGTCATGGTGCTCTCCCCGGTGTCCACCAGGGAGATCGACCAGGGCTCGGCATCATTGCGGTGAACGTCCACCGTGCCGCTGCGAAGGTTGACCGTCAGGTCCGACATGTGCTGGGCGTAATTGATGAAGTATTCCTTGATCATGTAGCCCTTGTAACCAAGGCAGATCACGAAGTCGTTGATCCCGTGGTGGGAATAGATCTTCATGATGTGCCAGAGGATCGGATGGCCACCGATCTCGACCATGGGCTTGGGCCGGGTGAGCGTCTCTTCGCTCAGCCGCGTCCCGAACCCGCCGGCCAGTATCACCGCCTTCATCGCCCTGACCCCACAACTCACGCCCCTGCGCGCCTGTTCAGGTGTGGCAGCGGCAGGCGGCCGCGAGCAAGGCGGGATCCTGCCGTTTTGGAGGAAGCGCGGCGGGGGAGGGCGGGGCATGGGTGCGCGAAGGGCGCCTTGGGGCTGCACGCGTCTAAGGCGGGAGGCGGTATGAGGGGCAACGCCGGCAAGGGCGGCGGGCGGCCGGACGCGGCGATCCCGGCGCACGGACGCGGTTCTGGCCAAAGCCTTGGATCGCCGGCCCTTTTTGCCGTGGCTTCAGCGAAACGGCACCGGTCGGCGCGGTCAGGGCTGGGACCCTGCGCGGCGTGTCCCGGTGCGCGTCGGATCGCTGGGGGGCGGGCGGTCCGCCTGCTGGTCCGCACGTCCCCGCACACGGGGCAAAGCCGCCAGATCGGATGCGATTCCGGCGGCCGCGCCCGGCGTCCAAAGGGTGGCGCGGTCGCTCAGTGGCCGGCGCTCACGTCCCGCAGACACGGGCCGGCCGCCAGGGTGATGCGGCGGATCAGGGCGGCGCTGCTGAAATTGGCATCGGCGGTGACCTCCCGTCCAACCCAGGCGGGAAGGCGGAAGGGTTGGTCGTCGGTGCGCAGTTCCACTTCCGCGATGACGAGACCGGTCAGCGCGCCGGCGAACTCGTCCACTTCCCACACCACGTCGTCATGGGGAATGCGGAAGCGCGTCTTCTCGATCAGGGGGCCATTGCACAGGTCCGCCAGCATCTGGTCCGCATCGGCCACCGGAATGGCATATTCGAACTCGGCGCGGCTGATGCCTTGCTTGGGCCCCTTCACCGTGATCCAGGCGATCTGCGCGCTGCGGCGGATGCGGACTTTCCCCCGCGCCATCCGGGCCAGCAGGCCCTCCGTGAACATTTCCCCCACGCCCGCGCTCGCGCGCCAATCATCGTTCGCGACGAGGAACTTCCGTTCGATCTCCAGGGCCATGCAAAGTCCGGCGCATGTTGCAAGTGCCGCCTTCTAGCATAGCTCGGATCATGTTGCACTGCGGGATGGGCGTCGCCCGGCTCCAGATCCACGCCCTTTCCGCCAAGACTGTGCGGGGCGCCGTCCTTTTCCGCGTTCTGCGGCCGCTCGCCTCATTGTGCGCAACTTTGCCCCGCTTGATGACGCATGCTCTGCGCCGAATGCTCCCGCTGCCGCCGGAAATCCATCATAGGTCTGGCTCCCGCCGACGTTTACCTGCCGAGGCCCGCCGACGCGGCCGGGGCCGCTCAGGGCGCGCGCCTGCGCTGCGACCTCTGCGGCAGCAAGGACGTCAAGCTGATCCGCGTCGCCTCCCCGGCGGAAGCGGTCGCGTTCGTCACGTCGCGGATGTGAGGGAAAGGGTGGCGCTGTCAGGCCCGGCCGCGGCAGGCCCATCCGGCCGCAAGGTCGGGCGGCAGAGGAATGCCGTGACTCACCACGGGCCGTTCGGCAAGGGGTGCGCCGTCCGCATCAATGGCATAAACGGCGAGACCGGCCGCATGGAGACGATCCATTTCCGCCATGGCCAGCGCCAGATCCAGGTCGAAGCAGATGGTGTCCGGCTCCTGGAACAGGGCTCCGGACGATGTGCGAACGCATGCTCGCACCAGATAGGCATAAGCCGTGGGGGCCATATTCATGGCTCTTGTCTCCGTTCGCACAGCCGCGCTCCCCCGCGGAACGCATTCAGGCTGCTTGAACATTGCGGGACGATACGCCCCGCGATCCGGAACGGCTACAGTGATTAATTGACCATGTGGTTCAGCTGGCAGGAGGAACGAAGCGGGAATGGATGCGGTGTTCCTGACGAACCTGATCCTGCTGGTGTGCGCCGCCCTGGTGGTGGCGGGCACGGTCTCCAGCCTGGTGGCGGCGCGCTTCGGCGCGCCCATCCTGCTGGTCTTCCTGCTGGTGGGCATCGTCGCCGGCGAGGACGGGCTGGGCGGCATCCAATTTTCCGATTATTGGGCCACCTATATGGTGGGCTCGGCCTCGCTGGCGGTGATCCTGTTCGACGGCGGCCTGCGGATGCGGGCCTCCAGCATGCGCGGGGCGGTGGTGCCCGCCTTCCTCCTGTCCACGGTGGGGGTGCTGCTGACCGCCGTCCTGGTGGCGTTCCCGGCGGCCTGGCTGTTCAGCCTTTCGCCGCTCCAGGCGCTGCTGGTGGGGGCCATCGTCGCCTCCACCGATGCCGCCGCCGTCCTGTTCCTGGTGCGCGCGCAAGGCCTGAAGCTCGGCCGGCGCGTGGGCGCCGTGATCGAGGTGGAATCGGCCACCAACGACCCGGCGGCCGTGGTCATGACGGTCATCCTGGTGGAACTGATCTCGTCCGGCGCCGCCAATCCCGGCTGGACCATGGGCGTTGGCGTGTTGCGCGAACTGGCCATCGGCACGGCGGTGGGCGTCGCGGGCGGCTATTTGCTATCGGTCTTCCTCAACCGGGTGGAACTGCCGGGCTCGCTGCAGCCGGTCATGGTGGTGTCCTCCGCCGTGCTGCTGTTCGCCGCCACCGCCATGCTGCATGGCTCGGGCTTCCTGGCGGTCTATCTGGCCGGGCTCGTGCTGGGCAACCGGCCGGTGCGCGGGCTCGCGGGCATCATCTCGTTCCACGATACGGTAAGCTGGCTGTGCCAGATCGTCATGTTCACCATGCTGGGCTTGCTGGTGACGCCCCACAAGCTGGCGGAGGCCGTGATCCCCGGGCTCGCCATCGCCGCCTTCCTGTTCCTGGTGGGGCGTCCGGCGGCGGTGTTCGCATGCCTCGCGCCTTTCGGCTTTTCCGTGCGGGAGAAGGCCTTCATCTCCTGGGCGGGGCTGCGGGGCGCGGTGTCCATCTTCCTCGCCACCATACCCATGCTGGCGCACCTGCCGGCGGCGCAGATCTATTTCAACACCGCCTTCATCGTGGTCCTCGCCTCCCTGCTGCTGCATGGCGCCACGCTGGTGATGGCGGCCCGGCGCCTGAATGTGGCGCTGGCGGAGCCCATGCGCGATCCGCAACGGTTCGAGATCGACCTGCCGGGCCAGACCGAGCACGAACTGGTCGGCTATCCTGTTACCGCCAAGACGCTGGCCATCAGTTCCGCCTTGCTGCCCGACTGGGCCCGGCTGGTGCTGGTGGTGCGCGACAAGCGCATCCTGAGCGCGGAGGAGGCGGGAGCGCTGGTTACGGGAGACTATGTCTATATCCTCGCCCCGCCGCGCCGGGTGCACCAGCTTGACCGTTTCTTCGTGGAGGAGGAAATGGTGTGGGCGGACGATACCGCCTTCCCGTTCGCGGGCGATGTGCGCATGGGCGACGTGGCCGACCTTTACGGGCTGCCGGTCAGCGACACCGAGCGGCCCATGACAATTGCGGATGCCTTTGCCGACCGCGCCGATGAGCGCCCGGCACGCGGCATGCGCATCGCGCTCGGCCATGCGGTGCTCGAGGTGCGCTCGGTGGATGGCGGGCGGGTGACCCAGGCCGCCCTGCATTTCGAGCAACTGGACGGGGAGGTGCCGCCCTTCGGGTTCCGGCGCCTGGCGACGCGCCTGCGCTTGCGGCGTCCCGTGGTGCGTGGTCCGGTGTGAAACGGGCGCGGGGCCGGGTGGGCGAACGGAGAGAAAGATGGCGCGTTTCTTCATGCGTGGGCGCGGCGGGAGCGGGGAGGGGGCGCGGGATGCGGCCCGCAAACTCGCCGATCGCATCCGCGAGATCCTCCAGCTGGAAGAGGAGGCCACCGTCTCCGTCACCGAGATCGCCTGCGGCGATCCGGCCTGCGGCGGCGCGGAGACCGTGATCCTGGTCATGCGCCCCGGCCGGCGCACCGAGGCGGCCAAGCTCCTGAAGCCGCTCGCCACCGTCACCGAGGAGGAACTGATCCCGGCTCTCGCCCCGCTGGCCGGCCCGGAGGTGCGTTCGGCCTGAGGCGCGGGGCGCTCTTGGCCCTTCCGGCCCTTCTATTGGCGCGGTTCCGGTTCTATGAGGGGGGCGACACGAGCCCGAGTGCAATGACCGATATCCTCACCGCCCCCCGTTCCGCCGCGCCCGCGCCGGCCCGCAGCTTCAATCCCGTCTATTCCGGCCTGCCCACCACCATCTTCGAGGTGATGTCCGGTCTGGCCCGCACCCACGAGGCCATCAATCTGGGCCAGGGCTTCCCGGACGATCCGGGTCCGGCGGATGTGCGGGCCAAGGCGGCCGAGGCGGTGGTCGAGGGGTGGAACCAGTATCCCCCCATGATGGGCCTGCCGGAACTGCGCCGGGCGGTGGCCGACCATTATCGCCACTGGCAGGGCCTGAGCCTGGACCCCGACAGCGAGGTGATGATCACCTCGGGCGCCACGGAGGCCTTGGCCGGCGCGCTCTTCGCGCTCATCGAGCCGGGCGACGAGGTGGTGCTGTTCCAGCCGCTTTATGACGCCTATCTCCCGCTGGTGCAGCGCGCCGGCGGCATTGCGCGCCTGGTGCGCCTGGAGCCGCCCTCCTGGCGCATCACGGCGGAGAAGCTGGAAAAGGTGTTCTCGCCGCGCACCAAGCTGGTGCTCTTCAACAATCCGCAAAACCCCACCGGCATCGTCCATTCGGACGCCGAAATGCAGCTTCTGGCGGAGTTCTGCGTGCGCTTCGATGCCTTTGCGGTGTGCGACGAGGTGTGGGAGCACATCGTGTTCGACGGCCGCCGCCACCGGCCCCTCATGGCCCTGCCGGGCATGCGGGAGCGCACGGTGAAGATCGGCTCTGCCGGCAAGATCTTCGGCATGACGGGATGGAAGGTGGGCATGGTCTGCGCCGCCCCGCCCATCATGAAGGTGCTGGCCAAGGCGCACCAGTTCCTCACCTTCACCACTCCGCCCAACCTCCAGAGCGCGGTCGCCTACGGGCTCGGCAAGGAGGATGCCTATTTCGAGGGCATGCGGGCCGATCTGCAGCGGGCGCGCGACCGGCTGGCGGGCGGCCTTTCCGCTCTCGGCTTCGACGTGCTGCCCAGTGCTGGCACCTATTTCCTCTCGGTGGACCTCGCCGCCCTCGACCCGAAGCTCGACGACGAGGCCTTTTGCCTGGATCTGGTGAAGACCCACGGCGTTGCGGCCATTCCGGTGTCCGCTTTCTATGCCGAGGACGCGGTGCGTTCCGTCGTGCGCTTCTGCTTTGCAAAGCGCGATGCGACCCTGGACGGCGCCCTGGAGCGGTTGAGTGGTGCGTTGCACAATTATCGGTAGTATTTTGCCGCTAGGGAAACAAAAAATCAACGCATTACCCCCCGACAACGTGATCGCCAGTGCCATCGGGTGCGTGTAACGTTCATTTCAGCATGGGGCAGGGCATCTGTCCCATGCGATCCCGGACATGTGACGCGAGGATTTATGTCGGCGGGGAAGGCATCGCGGGGCCTGCGGCCCCTAATGGCCGTGATCGTCATGGCCGTGCTTGCGGGCGGAGGCTGGGCCTGGTCCCAGGGCCTGGTGCCGGACAAGTTCCTTCCCTGGAAGAAGGGCGGCACCACAGCTGCCGCCCCGCCCCAGACGCGCGGCGTGCCGGTGCTGGTGGCGACCGCCGTGCGCAAGGCCATGCCGCTGCGGGTGGAGGCGCTGGGCACTGTCGAGCCCATGATCTCCGTCACCATCCGCACGCGGGTGGCAAGCCGGGTGGATGCGGTGAAGTTCGAGGACGGCGCCGCCGTGCGCGAGGGCGACGTGCTGTTCGTGCTCGATTCCCGTGACATCGACGCCCAGATCCTCCAGGCAGAGGCGACCTTGTCCCGGGACAAGGCGCAACTGGAGAAGGCGCAGCGCGATGTGGACCGCTATTCCGGCCTGCTGGCCCGAAACGCGGTCTCCCAGGTCCAGGTGGAGGACGCCAAGACCACCGCCGACGTCCAGAAGGCAGTGGTCCAGCAGGACGAGGCCAATCTGCAATCGCTGCGCGTCCAGCGCTCCTATTATGAGATCAAGGCGCCCGTCACCGGTCGCGTGGGCGTTGCCGGTGTGCGTCCCGGCGCGGTGATCCGGGTGGACGACACCATGGCCACCGTGCGCCAGATCAAGCCCATTTACGTCGCCTTCGGGGTGCCGGAGCGCTATCTGGGCGAATTGCGCGCCACCATGGGCACGTCCGAGGTCCAGTTCCGCCTCCAGGGCGGGGACGAGCAGGTGACCGGCGGCAAGGTGGTGGCGCTCGACAACACCGTCGATCCCCAGACCGGCACCTTGATGGTGCGGGCGCTCTTCCCCAATGCCGACGAGCGGCTTTGGCCGGGCACGCTTGGCGACGTCACCGTCACGCTGCGGATGGAGCCGAACATGGTGGCGGTGCCGGCCGAGGCGATCCAGAGCGGCCAGAATGGCACCTTCGTGTTCGTGGTGGAGAACAACACCGCCGCCGTGGTCCCCGTGAAGATCTCGCGCACGGTGGACGGTCAGGCGGTGGTGACGGCGGGATTGAAGGGCGGCGAGGTGGTGGTCACCGAGGGCCAGCTCGCGCTGCGCAGCGGCACGAAGGTGGAAGTGAAAAGCGCCAACGGGGCGGTGACCGCCGGGAGTTGAGGCATGTTCTCGGAACTTTGCATCCGCCGGCCAGTCCTCACCACCCTTTTGATGGTGTCCCTGATCGTTGCCGGCATGTTCGCCTATCGCCTGCTGCCGGTGGCGGCCCTGCCGCGGGTGGACTTCCCGACCATTTCCATCTCCGCCTCCCTGCCCGGCGCCAGCCCGGAGACCATGGCCTCGGCGGTGGCAACGCCCATCGAGCGTCAGCTCTCCACCATTTCGGGCATCACCTCGCTCACCTCGTCGAGCACCCAGGGCTCCACCTCCATCACGGTGCAGTTCGACCTGTCGCGCAACATCGACGATGCCGCGCTGGACGTGCAGTCGGCCCTGTCGGTGGCGCAGCGGCAATTGCCGTCGGAAATGACGACCCCGCCCAGCTTCCGGAAGGTCAATCCGGCGGATGCCCCGGTGATCCTGCTGGCCGTGTCCTCGGATACGCTGCCGCTCTCCACCGTCAATGAATATGCCGACACCATCATCGGCCAGCAGATCTCCCAATTGCCCGGCGTGGCGCAGGTGCAGATCTATGGCACGCAGAAATATGCGGTGCGCATTCGTGTGGACCCCGCCGCCGCCGGCGCCCGCAACATTTCCGCCTCCGATATCAAGACCGCCATCGAGGCCGCAGCCTCCAACACGCCCATCGGCCAATTGGCGGGACCGCGCCAGAGCCTGACCATCGACATGGGCATGCCCAAGGCCGATGCCAACGTGTATCGGCGCCTGGTGGTGGCTTGGCGCAATGGCGCGCCGGTGCGGCTCGACGAGATCGCCCGCGTCACCAATGGCGTGGAGAACGAGCGCGTCGCTTCCTGGTTCAATGACGAGCGCTCCATCGTGCTCGCGGTGGTCCGCCAACCCGATGCCAATACGGTGGCGGTGGTGGACGAGGTGCGCGCCCATCTCGATGGCTATCGCGCCCAGGTGCCCGCCTCGGTGAATATCGCGGTGCTGAACGACCGCTCGGTCTCCATCCGCGACGCGGTCGGCGACGTGCAGAAGACGCTGTTCGAGGCCATCGTGCTGGTGGTGCTCGTGATCTTCCTGTTCCTGCGCAATGTGCGCGCCACCATCATTCCCTCGCTGGCGCTGCCCATCTCCATCGTCGCCACCTTCGGCGCCATGTGGCTGCTGAACTTCTCCATCAACAACATGACGCTGCTGGCGCTCACCTTGTGCGTCGGCTTCGTGGTCGACGATGCCATCGTGGTGCTGGAGAACATCTATCGCCACATCGAGAACGGCATGCGCCCGTTCCAGGCGGCGATCCTTGGCTCGCGGGAGATCGGCTTCACCATCATCTCCATGACGCTCTCGCTGGTGGCGGTGTTCATCCCGGTGCTGTTCATGGGCGGCGTGGTGGGCCGCGTGTTCCGCGAATTCGCGGTCACCATCTCCATCGCCATCCTGGTGTCCGGCTTCGTCTCGCTCACCCTGACGCCCATGCTGTGCGCCCGCGTGCTGAAGGCGGTGGACCACCACAAAAAGCCCCCCTTCTTCTTCCGGCTGAGCGAGGCCATGTTCGACGCCTGGCTGGCGGGTTATCGCCGCAGCCTGGACTTCGTCCTGCGCCACCGTTTCCCCATGCTGCTGGTGACCTTCGCGACCATCGGCCTGTCGGTTTATCTCTATATCGCCATCCCGAAAGGCTTCTTCCCCACCGAGGACACGGGCTTCATCACCGGCACGGTGGAAGCGGCGACGGACTCGTCCTTCGATGCCATGGTGGAACGCCAAAAGAAGGTGGCGGCCGCGGTGCGCGGCGATCCCAATGTCGCCTACCTGATCTCCACGGCGGGCGCGACCGGCATTAGCCGGACCACCAATTCCGGCCGCATGTTCATCGCCCTCAAGCCGCGGGCGGAGCGGGAGAAGAGTGCCTTCCAGATCATCCAGGATCTGCGCCGGCGGGTGGCTTCGGTGCCGGGCGTGAAGGTGTTCTTCCAGCCGGTGCAGAACATCAATATCGGCGGCGTCGCCTCCAAGAGCCAGTACCAGTACACGCTCCAGAGCTCCGACACCGACCTCCTCTATGCCCGCGCCGCGCAGATGGAGGAGCGCCTCGCCGCTTTGCCGCAATTGCGCGATGTGACCTCCGACCTCCAGATCACCAATCCCCAGCTCACCATCGATCTGGACAAGGACAAGGCCGCGGCGCTCGGCATCACCGAGGACCAGTTGCGCAACGCCCTCTACACTCAGTTCGGCACGCGCCAGGTGGCCACCCTCTACACGTCCACCAACCAGTATGCGATCATCGCCGAGGCACAGCCGCGCTTCCAGCAGGACGCCAGCGACTTGAGCCGCGTCTATCTGCGCACCTCATCGGGGGCCGTGGTGCCGCTGGAGACGGTGGCCGACATCCGCCGCACCGTCGGCCCGCTCCAGATCGCCCACCAGCAGCAGCAGCCCTCCGTCACCATCTCCTTCAACCTGCCGCCGGGCGTCTCGCTCGGCCAGGCGGTGGAGGCGATCCGCGAGGTGGAGCGGGAGGCGGCCCTGCCGGCCACCATCATCACCGGCTTCCAGGGCACCGCGCAGGTGTTCCAGGATTCGCTCTCCAACCAGCCGCTGCTGATCCTGGCGGCGGTGGTGGTCATCTATATCGTGCTCGGCATCCTGTATGAGAGCTTCATCCATCCCATCACCATCCTGTCGGGCCTGCCCTCCGCTGGCATCGGGGCGATCCTGACGCTGATGGTGTTCGGCATGGAATTGTCGGTGATCGCCATCATCGGCATCGTCATGCTGGTGGGCATCGTGAAGAAGAACGCCATCATGATGATCGACTTCGCGCTGGAGCGACGGCGCGAGGGGGCGGATGCGCTGGAAGCCATCCGCGAGGCGGCGCTGCTGCGGTTCCGGCCGATCATGATGACGACGCTGGCCGCCATTTTCGGCGTGCTGCCCATCGCGCTCGGCGCCGGCGCCGGCTCCGAACTGCGACAGCCCCTGGGCGTCGCAGTGGTGGGCGGGCTCCTGGTGTCCCAGCTCCTCACCCTCTACATCACGCCTGTGGTCTATCTCTATCTCGACAAGATCGACCGGCGCGTGACGCGGGCCGTGGCGGGCGACAGCGGCGAGGCCGCGGCCGGCGGCAGTCCCCACCCGGCCGAATAGGCCCGCGCCGGTTCCTTCGCCGAAGGTCGGGTCTCGACCCCAGAGGGGCAGGGCCTCCGTGAGGGGGCTGCCACCCGTCGGGCCTCCCCTGGGCCCGGCGCCCCCCCACGCATGGTCCAGCCAAGGCCCTCCGGCCAGGGGCGGCCCTTCCCCCGATTCGGGCGACCATTCTGCGCCCCGACACCGGCTCTCCGCGTCTCCTCCGGCGCGGATCGGGCCGCCGTGCGCAAAGCAGCTGGCGTCACGGGATGGGAAAATAACGGATGTGACACTTCGTTGATTTTCATGTCCCAGCGTATTAGAAGGGGATGTGCAGGAAGAAGCCTAATATTGAATTCTTCTAAAGTGCACCAATAGCCTGATGACCTTGGATTTGCAGATCATTGCATATTGGAGCTGTTCAAATGAGCAAGCATGAACACCAAGCTCCCGCCTGGACCCCGCAGGGCAAGGCTCGCGCCGTTCCGCTGGTGGGAGAGCAGATGGACAGCCGCGATCTGTTCGCCGCCTCGCGCGTGGTTACCATTTCCCATGGCGAGCACATCTACCAGCTGCGCCTGACGTCCCAGGGCAAGCTCATCCTTACCAAATAGCCACGCCCCTTCCGGTCCCGGTGGCAGGGGAGGGGCCTCGGGCGCCGCGCGCGCCTCCGCGCGGTTCGGGGTGCGTTCCTTCGCGCGTTCCTCGGCGCCTTCCCGGGGTGGGGCAGATTGTGCCTTGCTTCCGCCCAGCTGCTCGGCCATGTGTGCGCCCAGATTGGGGCAGGCTGCGGCCGGCCGGAGGGGTGCACTTTCCGGCTTGGGCGTTTCTGCTATTGTCCCGCGCCCGAAACGACCCGGACCTGACCTCGCGCATGGCCCTTTCCGAGCCCGCCGGCGGACACCGCATGGCCGCCAGCCCTTCTGCTTCGGACCGTATCGCCAACGGTCTCGACCGCGTCTGCGCCTCTCACGGGCGGGCTGCGGGCGTGCTCGTGCTGCTGTGCCTCCTGGCCTTCCTGCCCGGCTTCTTCTCCATCTCGCCCATCGACCGGGACGAAGCGCGCTTCGCCCAGGCCACCAAGCAGATGCTGGAGACCGGCAATTATGTGGACATCCGCTTCAAGGAGCAGGCACGCCACAAGAAGCCGGTGGGCATCTACTGGCTCCAGGCGGCGGCGGTCTCCACCGCCGAGGCTGTGGTCGGCCCCACCGCCCTCACCACCATCGCCTATTACCGGCTGCCCTCGCTCGCGGGCGCCATCGGCGCGGTGCTGCTGACCTATTGGGCGGGTCTGAGCCTCCTCACCCGGCGCGGCGCCTTCCTGGCGGCCGGCATGATGGCGACCTGCGTGCTGCTGGGGGTGGAGGCTCGGCTTGCCAAGACCGACGCGGTGTTGCTCTTCACCATCCTGGCCTCGCTGGGTGCGCTGACAAAGGCGTATTTGGGCGGTCGCGACCGGCCCGATGCGGGCTGGGGCGGCTGGCGCCTGCCGGCCATCTTCTGGACTGGCCTTGCCGCCGGCATCCTCATCAAGGGACCCATGGCGCCTTTGTTCGTGGGCCTGCCCATCCTCGCGCTCACCATCGCCGACCGCTCGGTCGGCTTCATGCGGCCGCTGAAGCCGCTGCCCGGCCTCGTCTGGTGCCTGCTTTTGTGCCTGCCCTGGTTCGTGGCCATCTATATCGTCACCAACGGCGCCTTCTACGAGCATGCGGTGGGCGTCGACATGCTGGGCAAGGTGGCGGATGGGGCAGAGGGCCATTGGGGCCCGCCGGGCACCTATCTGCTGGCGGTGTGGGGCACCTTCTGGCCGGCGGTGGTGCTGGTGGCCATGGCAGTGCCCTTTGCCTGGCGCAATCGGCGCGAGCGGGCGGTGCGGCTGCTGCTCGCCTGGATCGTGCCGGCCTGGATCGTGCTGGAAATCACCGCCACCAAGCTGCCTCATTATGTGCTGCCGCTCTATCCCGCGCTTGCCTTGATGGCGGCTCTGGCCCTGGAGAAGGGCGCGCTCGATCAGGTGCACCGGCGTCTCGCGGGCACCGCGGCTCTGTGGCCGATCCTGGCGGGCGTGCTGATCGTTGGCTCGCTCGGCGCCTATGTGTGGATCGGCGGCAAGCTCATCTATTGGCTGGTGGCGCTGCCGCTTCTGGCCGGCTCCATCTTCCTCCTGGCCATCGCGGCCGGCGGCCTCCAGCGCCGGGGCGTGCAGGCGAGCTTTGTGCTCGCGGCGGGCGGCGCGCTGCTGCTCTATGCGTCCGTCTACCAAATCCTCATGCCGCACATGCGTGGGGTCTGGATTTCCGAGCGCCTCGCCGAATATGCCCGCGCCAGCGGCTGCCCGGCGTCCGACATCGCCACCGTGCCCTACCAGGAGCCGAGCCTCGCCTTCCTGGTGGGCACGGATACCCGCTTCACCAATCCGGTGGACGCGGCGGACCTCTTGAAGGCCAAGCCCTGCTCGCTCGCCTTCATTGGCGCCAATATGCGCCCGCTCTTCACCGACCGGGCCGAGCGCATCGGCCTGCGCTACGAGACCGCCGGGACGGTGGAAGGCTTTGCCTATAATGGCGGCCGCAAGGTGACGATCTATGTCTTCCGGCCGGTGACCGACGGGGGGACCGGCCGGTGAAGGCGCGTCTCCAGCGGGCCGGGCTGTTCCTGCGCCAGGCCCTCGCGGGGCTCGGTGCCGCAATGTCCTATGCGCGGGCGCGCAAGGTGCGGGCGCCGGCGCCACGCTTGACCTCCGGCGGAATGGTGGAGACCCTTGCGGTGACGATCCTGGCGGTGAGCCTGATCGCCGCCTCCATGATCCTGCTGGATCCCCTGATTCCGGGCTTGCGCCTGCAATTGCCGCACGGCCTGGTGCGGGTGTTCGAGCGCATCACCGATCTCGGCCTTGGCAGCGTGGTGCTGTGGCCGGTGGGCATCGCGCTGCTGGTGGTGCTGGGCGCCATGCCCGAGCTCAAGGATATGAACCGGCGGGTGGCGGCGGCGCTGGCGGCCCGCATCGGCTTCGTCTTCACCTGCGTTGCCGGGGTGGGGCTGTTCGTCCTGGTGCTGAAATACGTGCTCGGTCGTGCGCGGCCTTATATGGCGCTGCATCTGCCGGGCCCCCATGCGGTGCTCACCTTCGATTGGTTCAAGCTGCAATCGAGCTTTTCGAGCTTCCCCTCCGGGCACAGCACGGTGGTGTTCGCCACCGCCTGCGCGCTCGCGGCGCTTTATCCGCGTGCACGCACGGCGCTGTTCGCGGTCGCCGTGCTGGTGGCTTTCTCGCGCGTGGTGCTCGGCTCGCATTATCCGAGCGACGTGCTGGCCGGCGGGGCGCTGGCCATCCTGTTTTCCTCTTTCCTGCTGAAGGCCTTCGCCGCCCGGCGCCTGGTCTTTTCCGTCGCCGCAGATGGCGGGGTCCGGCCCATGCCCGGCCCCTCCGCCCGCCGCCTCGCGCGCCTTGTGGCGCGCGATTCCCTTTCCCAACGATCGGCTCTTGAAGAGGCGAGACCTTGAACGTTCAGACTGCGCTGGCTCCGGCCGCTCCCCGCTACTCGGTCGTGATCGCCGTGCGCGACGAGGTGGACAATGTGGCGCCGTTGATCGACGAGATCGAGGCGACGCTGCCCGCCGGCACGTTCGAACTGGTGTTCGTGGATGACGGGTCCATCGACGGCACCGACCAGGTGCTGCTTTCCTGCGCCCAGACGCGGCCCAATATGCTCATCATCACCCACGCCAAGCCGTGCGGAAAGTCGGCGGGCGTGGATACGGGCGTGTGGGCGGCGCGGGGCGACATTCTCCTGCTGCTGGATGGCGACGGCCAGAACAACCCGGCTTATTTCCCGCAGATGATCGAGCTTCTGGACAAGGCCGGCACCGGCGCGGGCATGGTGCAGGGCGAGCGGGTGGGCCGAAAAGACACGCCCTTCAAGCGCTTTCAGTCGCGCCTCGCCAATGCGGTGCGCAGCGCCTTGCTGCGGGACGGAACCCGCGATACAGGGTGCGGCCTGAAAGTGGTGTATCGCGACGTCTATCTGCGTCTGCCCTTCTTCGATGCTCTCCATCGCTTCACGCCGGCCCTTGTGCGCCGGGAGGGCCTTGATGTTCTGACCTTCCCGGTGGTGGACCGGGCGCGTTGGCATGGGCAGTCCAAATACGGCTTCTGGAATCGCCTGTGGGTGGGGATCGTGGATCTCCTGGGGGTGTGGTGGCTCACACGCCGGCGTCGCGTGCCCAAGGTAGTGAGGGTCTATCCGGATGCTCGTTGAGCTCGCCAACGCCGTTGGGGACTATCTCCACGACGTGTTCGTCACCCAGCTCGACTGGTGGGTTATTCTCGGTTTCGTCGCCCAGATCCTCTTCACCATGCGCTTCGTGGTGCAATGGGTGGCTTCCGAGCGGGCCGGGCGGTCCGTGGTGCCGTTCGCCTTCTGGACCTTCTCGCTGGGCGGCGGGACCCTGCTTCTCGTCTATGCGCTCTATCGGCGCGACCCGGTCTTCATTGCCGGGCAGGCACTGTCCACCTTCATCTATATCCGCAACCTTCAGTTCGCCCTGCGCGAGCGCAAGGCGAAAAAGGCGGCGCTGCCGGAAACCTGAGCGCCGCCCTGCCTTGGTCAGTCCTGAAGGAGCGCCAGCCCTTGGGCGAGGTCGGCCATGAGGTCGGCGGGATCTTCCAGGCCGATATGCAGGCGGACCGCCGGTCCCCCCGGCGCCCACCTGGTGGCGGTGCGGTAGGTGGTGCAATCGAAGGGGATGGCAAGGCTTTCATAGCCGCCCCACGAATAACCCATGCCGAACAAGGCCAGCGAATCGAAGAAGGCCGCCACCTTCTCTTCCGGCACCGGCTTCAGGATCAGGCTGAACAGGCCGGACGCGCCGGAAAAATCCCGCTTCCAGATGGCATGGCCGGGATCGTCCTCCAAAGCGGGATGGAGCACTCGCGCCACCTGAGGTTGCTCTTTCAGCCAGCGCGCCACCTTCAGCCCCGAGGCCCAATGCCGCTCCAGCCGCACCGCCATGGTGCGCAGGCCGCGGGAGGCGAGGGAGGCATCGTCCGGGCTCACGCAGAGGCCGAGATCCCCATGGGTCTGCTTCACCTTGCGCCAGGCCGCGCCGCGGGCGGCGATGGTGCCGAGATTCACGTCCGCATGGCCACCGATATATTTGGTGCCGGCCTGGATGGTGATGTCGACGCCCAGTGCCAGCGGCTTGAAATAAAGCTGCGTCGCCCAGGTATTGTCGATGAGCGTGGTGATGCCGCGCGCCTGCGCCACCGCCACGATGGCAGGCACGTCCTGCATCTCGAAGGACTGTGAACCCGGCGACTCCAGGAAGATGGCGCGGGTATTGTCGCGGATCAGGTCGGCAATGCCCGCCCCGATGAGCGGGTCATAATAGGTCACTTCGACGCCCATGCGCTTGAGCACGCCATTGCAAATGGTGCGCGTGGGCAAGTAGGCGGTATCCACCATCAGGAGATGATCGCCGGCCCCGAGCACGCTCAAGAGGGCGGTGGAAATGGCGGACAGGCCGGAGGGGGTGAGCACCGTGCCGTCGGCGCCATCCAGGACACTCAGCGCCGTCTCCAGCGCCTCGCCGGTGGGGTTGCCGCGCCGCCCATAGGTGTAGCGGCCGTTATGGGCGACGAGATCCGCATAGGTGGGCGAGAGCACGGTGGAGCCGCGCACCACCGGCGGATTGACGAAGCCGTCGAAGCGCTCGGGGTCGCGGCCGAGATGGACCACCTGCGTGGCTGGCGCGCGTTTTGCTTGCTGCTGATCTGAAGGCGTCATCCGGGTCTCCGGGGGGTGCCACACGATTGTGCTGTCTAAACCCTGGGCAGCCTATTGACCACCTGGGCGCGAGAGAATGAGATATGTGTCCTTACGACGTCCCGGACGACGGCGTCGATCCCCTTCGGGGGACGGCGCCTCGAACCGGCACGAAGCTCAGGTGCTCAGAAAGAAGGGACCTTCCGTGAAACGCATCCTGCTTGCTGCGGCTGGATTTCTTGCGCTCGGCGTCGGCGCGAGCCAAGCCGGCACCCTCGACGACGTGAAGGCGCGCGGCGCGCTCAATTGCGGCGTGACCCAGGGCCTGCCGGGCTTTTCCAATCCCGACGACAAGGGCAATTGGACCGGCATCGACGTGGACTTCTGCCGCGCGGTGGCGGCTGCCATCTTCAACGATCCCACCAAGGTGAAGTTTTCGCCTTTGTCGGCGAAGGATCGCTTCACCGCGCTCCAGTCCGGCGCCATCGACGTGTTGTCGCGCAACACCACCTGGACCATGTCCCGCGATACCACGCTCGGCTTCAACTTTGCCGGCGTGATGTATTATGACGGCCAGGGCTTCATGGTCCGCAAGTCGCTGGGCATCAAGTCGGTGGACGATCTCAACGGCGCCTCCATCTGCGTGCAGACGGGCACCACCAACGAGCTGAATGTGGGCGACTATTTCCGCTCCCACAACATGAAGTACGAGCTGATCGCGTTCGCCACCATCGACGAGACGGTGAAGGCCTATGATTCGGGCCGTTGCGACGCCTTCACCTCCGACCAGAGCCAGGTCTATTCGGTGCGCCTCAAGCTCACCAATGCCAATGACCACATGGTCCTGCCCCAGGTCATCTCCAAGGAGCCCCTCGGCCCGCTGGTGCGCCATGCGGACGACCAGTGGTTCGACCTCATCAAGTGGACCTATTTCGCGCTGCTCAATGCGGAAGAGCTGGGCGTGAATTCCAAGAATGCCGACCAGATGGTCAATTCGCCCAATCCCGAGATCAAGCGCCTGCTGGGTTCGGACGGCAAGTATGGCGAGGCCCTCGGCCTGACCACCGATTGGGCGCTGCGCATCGTCAAGCATGTGGGCAATTACGGCGAGATCTTCGACCGCAATCTCGGCCCGTCCACCCCGCTCGGCATCAATCGCGGCCAGAACAAGCTGTGGAACAATGGCGGCCTCCAGTACGGCATGCCGATCCGCTGACAAAAAGGCCCGGCGCCGACGGCGCCGGGCCGTTCCGCCCCGCTGCGGGGGCGGAGGGACGGGACGGTCCGGCGACCCGTGTCGCGCGGACCTGATCGCCGATGACGGAAGACACGGCCCGACCGGAGCAGTGGCCCGGGGAGCTGTCGCCAAAGAGACGTAAGCCGGCCAAGGGGACACAGAGCCCCGGCTGTGAGGCCTGCGGGCGGGTGCGCCGGGGCAGGCCAGACAAACCTATGACATCAGAGGAATCCGTCCCTCGGCAGGCGCCCGCAAGAGGCGCAGGGTGGGGCGTATTTCGGGACCGAGGGGCTAAATGGCAGATGTACGCAGGTCGGACGAAGGTCCGGCGCGGCGCTGGTCGTGGACCGACCCGGCGCTCAGATCCGCCGTCATCCAGGTGAGCCTCGCGCTCATCCTGATCTGGATGGCATGGTCGTTCTTCGCCAATGCGCAGGCCAATCTCGCCCGCCAGGGCATCGCCTCGGGCTTCGGATTCCTGGAGAATTCGGCCGGCTTCGGCATCACCCAGACGCTCATCCCCTATTCGGAATCCATGAGCTATGGCCGCGCCTTCCTGGTGGGCCTGCTCAATACGCTGCTGGTGGCGGTGATCGGCATCATCCTGGCCACCATCATCGGCTTCTTCATGGGCGTCGCCCGCCTGTCCCAGAACGTGGTGATCAAGGCGCTCGCCTCCGCCTATGTGGAGATCACCCGCAACCTGCCGCCATTGTTCCAGATCCTGTTCTGGTACCTGGCGGTGCTCTCCACCATGCCGGGCCCGCGCCAGAGCTGGCGCTTTGGCGCGCAGCCGGCGCTGGGTGTTCTCGGCGATTGGTCCAACGCCATCGGCCTTGCCGGCCTTGGCGACTGGTTCAAGGGGCTGTCGGCCGGCATGGCGGCGCCCGGCGTGTTCCTCTCCAATCGCGGCCTCGTCGTGCCGCGGCCTCTGTTCGAGCCGGATTTCAACATCGTGCTGGCGGTGTTCGCGGTATCGGTGGTGGCGGTCTTCCTGATCGCCCGCTGGGCCAATAAGCGGCGGGAAGCCACCGGCCAGCAATTCCCCACCTTCTGGGTGGGGCTTGCGGTCATTGTCCTGCCGGCGCTGGTGGTGAGCCTTGCGCTCGGCTCTCCCGTGAGCTTCGAATTTCCTGAGCTCAAGGGCTTCAATTTCGTCGGCGGCATCCGGGTCATCCCCGAATTCGTCGCCCTGGTGCTGGCTTTGTCCATCTATACGGCGGGCTTCATCGCGGAGATCGTGCGCGCCGGCATCCTCGCCGTATCCAAGGGCCAGACGGAGGCGGCCCATTCGCTGGGTCTGCGCACGGGGCCGACCTTGCGCCTCGTCATCATCCCGCAGGCCATGCGGGTGATCGTGCCGCCGCTCACCAGCCAGTATCTGAACCTGACCAAGAACTCGACCCTGGGCGTGGCTGTGGGATACCCGGACCTGTTCGCCATCTTCGCGGGCACGACCCTCAACCAGACCGGCCAGGCCATCGAGATCATCGCCATCACCATGGCGGTCTATCTCATCATCTCGCTCATCACCTCGGCGTTGATGGGCTGGTTCAACAAGCGCGTCGCGCTGGTGGAACGGTGAGGCGGCGGACATGACTTCAACCAACATCCGCACCCCCCAGGGCCTCGTCTATGTGGCTCCCGCCGAGCTCATCGCGCCTGAGCCCGCCCCGCCCAGCAGCCGCGGCGCCTGGGGGTGGGCGCGCGCTCATCTGTTCGGCTCGGTCTCGCAGGTGCTGCTGACCCTGTTCGGTGCACTCTTGGTGATCGCCGTCGTGCCGCCGGTGCTGCGCTTCTTCATCTTCGACGCGGTGTGGACCGGCACCAACCGGGAAGCCTGCCTGCCCCAGACGGTGGGCCGGGACGTAGGCGCCTGCTGGCCCTTCATCTGGGCCAAATGGAACCAGATCCTCTACGGCTTCTACCCGGAGACGGAGCGCTGGCGGGTCAATATCGTCTATGTGCTCGGCATCGTGCTGCTGGTGCCGCTTCTGGTGCCAAAGGCGCCCTATAAGCGCCTGAACGCGCTGGCCTTCTTTGGCATCTATCCGCTGGTGGCCTTCGTGCTGCTCACCGGCGGCAATGTCAGCATGCGCAACTTCGTGCTGGGCAGCTTCGGCCTGGATTTCGGCCTCACCGCCACGGCGGGCGGGCTGTTCCTGTCCTTCTGGGTGCAGTTCGCGGTGGTGGCGGCATTGGTGGCGGCGCTGGTCGCCTCCGTCTCGCCCTTCTTCGGAACCGCACGTTCCGATGCCGCCAAGAGCGTGCTGAAGGGGTTCGCGGTCTTCGGGCTCGTCCTCCTGGTGATGGATGTGGATTTCGGCCTCCAGGAGGTGGAGACCCGCCGCTGGGGCGGCATGATGGTGACGCTGGTCATCGCGGTGACCGGCATCGTCGCCTCCTTGCCGCTGGGCATCCTGCTGGCGCTGGGGCGGCGGTCCGAATTGCCGCTGGTGAAGTACAGCTCCATCATCTTCATCGAGTTCTGGCGCGGCGTGCCGCTCATCACGGTGCTGTTCTTCGCCACCTACATGCTGCCCTTGTTCCTGCCCGGCCGCTTCACCATTGACGGCCTGCTGCGGGTGCTGGTGGGCGTCACGCTCTTTGCCTCCGCCTATATGGCCGAGGTGGTGCGCGGCGGCCTCCAGGCGATCCCCAAGGGCCAGTATGAGGGCGCCATGGCGCTCGGCCTGCGGTCCAGCTTCATGATGCGCCTGGTGGTCCTGCCCCAGGCGCTCAAGCTGGTGATCCCGGGTATCGTCAACAACTTCATCGGCCTCTTCAAGGACACGACTTTGGTGCTGATCGTGTCCATCTTCGACCTTCTGGGCGTGCTGCGCGCCGCCTTCACCGATCCCAACTGGGCAACGCCGACCACCGTGTTCACGGGCTTCGGCTTTGCCGGGATCATCTATTTCGTCTTCTGCTACGGCATGTCCCGCTATTCGATGATGCTGGAAAAGCGTCTCGACCGCGGCCGCCGCCATTGAGGGGTTCGAGCATGTCCCAGGCGCAATCCATGGCCCTGTCGCCGGCCGCCGAAACCGAGCAGCTCGCGGTCGAGTTGGTCGATGTCAATAAATGGTATGGCGATTTCCATGTGCTGCGGGAGATCAATCTCGCCGTGAAGCGCAAGGAACGCCTTGTCATTTGCGGGCCGTCCGGCTCCGGCAAGTCCACCATGATCCGCTGCATCAACCGCCTGGAGGAGCACCAGAAGGGGCGCATCGTGGTGGATGGCATCGAGCTCACCAACGATCTCAAGCGCATCGACGAGGTGCGCCGCGAGGTGGGCATGGTGTTCCAGCACTTCAACCTGTTCCCCCACCTCACCATTCTGGAAAACTGCACCCTTGCGCCCATGTGGGTGCGCAAGATGCCTAAGAAGGAGGCGGAGGAGGTGGCCATGCACTTCCTCACCAAGGTGAAGATCCCCAACCAGGCGCACAAATATCCCGGCCAGCTCTCCGGCGGCCAGCAGCAGCGCGTGGCCATCGCCCGCGCCTTGTGCATGCGCCCGCGCATCATGCTGTTCGACGAGCCCACCTCGGCGCTCGATCCGGAAATGGTGAAGGAGGTGCTCGACACCATGGTGTCGCTGGCCGAAGAGGGCATGACCATGCTGTGCGTCACCCATGAGATGGGCTTTGCCCGCCAGGTGGCGGACCGGGTCATCTTCATGGATGCGGGGCAGATCATCGAGATGAACGAGCCCAACGCCTTCTTCTCGAACCCCCAGCACGAGCGCACCAAGCTCTTCCTGAGCCAGATCCTGCATCATTGAGGGCCGGCCGGCCTCGGCCCGGGCGTTCCGCACGGGACGGGATGAAACGAGATGGCCCCGCTGGCGTTGTCCTTGCGAAAGGAGAACGCCATGGAAGACGTCAAGGAACGGCGCGAGGAACGCGCCTTTCACTCCCCGGACGGGATGGGGCCGCAGGGAGAACCGGTCAAGCCCGCGCCCAAGGCCAAGCAGGGCGTTGGCTCCGGCCGGATCATGACCGTCCTGGTGGTGGGCATCATCGTGGTGGTCGCCGGCTTTGTCGCCAGCTACCTTCTCGCCGTGTAGCCACGCGGCCGGAGGCCCCGCTTCTCACACGCCGATATTGTCGATGAGGCGCGTGGTGCCGAGCCAGGCGGCGGCGAGAAGGCGAATGGGTCCGCCTGCGCCATTCAGCGGCGCCAGCGTCTCCGCATGCCGGGCCTCCACATAATCGACCTTCAGCCCCGCTTCTGAAATGGCGGCGCGCGCCCGTGCCATGGCTGCGTCGGGCGCAGTGCCTGCGCGGATCGCCTCTGCGGCCGCGAGGAGCGAGCGGTGAATGACGGGGGCCGTCGCGCGCTCCTGTGGGTTCAGATAGCGGTTGCGGGACGACAAAGCGAGGCCGTCGCCTTCCCGGGCCGTGGGGCCCGGTACGATCTCCAGCTGCAGGTCGAGGTCTCGCGCCATGCGCGTGACCACTTTCAGCTGCTGATAATCCTTCTCGCCGAACAGCGCATAGTCCGGCAGGCATTGCAGGAACAGCTTCGACACCACGATGGCGACGCCGGAAAAGAAGTGCGGCCGGAAGTCGCTTTCCAGGCCTTGCGCCGGTCCCGTCATGACGATGCCGGTGGAAAAGCCCTGCGGATACATCTCGGCGGGGGAGGGCGCATAGACGAGGTCCGCCTCCACCTCGGCCAATTTGGCGAGATCCGCCTCGAAGGTGCGGGGATAGCGGGAGAAGTCCTCGTTGGGCGCGAACTGGGTGGGGTTCACGAAGATGGATACCACCACGCGACGCGCCTTGGAGCGGGCGAGCTCCACCAGGCCCATATGGCCCTCATGGAGGGCACCCATGGTCGGCACCAGGGCCACGCTCTCGTCCGCCCCGCGCCAAGCCTTCACATGCTGGCGTAGCGCTGCCACTGTCTCGGCCACCTGAGGCTTTTCCGCCATTTCATCCTCCCCAGCCGCGCCGATCACCATCCGGCGCGCGCCGCATCTTTGCCCGTGCCGGCTTCTCCGCGTCGCGTTTTCCAAGGCGGAGCGCGCGAGGTCGGCCGTTCGGGGGCGGAAACTAGTGTGCGTTGCGGTCGGAGGGAAGCCGTTCCCTGCGCAGGCGGTCTTGGTGCCGGCATGCGGCATGCTTATGTTCTCGCCATGCTGCCGCGTGATCGCCTGACCCTCCCCCCGCTTTCCCGTCCGCCGCCTTGCGACGAACCTCTTCCGTGCCGGGGAGGCGCCACATGAGTCGCAAGGACGGAAAGGACGGCAAGGGCCTGCCCGCCACCGGCACCTCGTCCGCCGATGACGTGGCCGCCTTCCTGAAGGCCGCCACACACACCGTGCCGCGTCCGGTGGGCCGGGGGCGCCTTGCCTTCGCGCTCGATGCCACTTTCTCGCGCCAGCCCACCTGGGACCTGGCCTGCGGGCTGCAGGCGGAGCTGTTCGCGGCGGCGGCGGATCTCGGCGGGCTCGATGTGAAGCTCATCTATTATCGCGGTGCCAGCGAGTGCAAAGCCTCCGGTTGGGTGGAGGATCCCCTGACGCTCGGGCGGCTGATGGGCACCATCGCCTGCCAGGGGGGGCAGACGCAGATCGGCCGGGTGCTCGGCCATCTGGAAGGGGAGGTGGAGCGCTCCGGCCTCAAGGCGGCGGTGTTCGTGGGGGACGCGCTGGAGGAAGATGCCGACGCGCTGTGCCACAAGGCCGGGCGCCTGGGCGTGATGGGCCTCAAGCTGTTCATCTTCCAGGAGGGATACGACCAGCGGGTGGAGGCGGCGTTCCGCGAGATGGCGCGCCTCACCGGCGGCGCCTGGTGCCGCTTCGAACCGGGCGCGGGCGATCAGTTGCGCTCCCTGCTGCGGGCGGTCGCGGCCTATGCGGCGGGGGGGCGGCCGGCCCTCCAGGCGAGCCGCGAACAGGGCGCGCGGCTGCTGCTGTCGGCACTGAAGTCGTGACGGCTGCGCCATCGCCCGTGCGGGCTGGCTGATGTATGACAGGTGTCCTGGCCCCCGGCGGCGATGCTGCCGGCGCGGGAAGGGTTTTGATGACGTGGTGAATGCGGGCCCTGGATCGGACGGAGCGCGTCCGGGCCGATCCGGCTCCAGGAAAGGCGGACCCCGTGGCTCTGATCGCCGGCGCGATCCTGCTCGCCGTGCTGCTCTATGCGGCGCATCTGTGGACCAAGGCCAATCCCAAGGCCTTGTCCTTGAACCTCATGAAGCTCGGGGCGACGTTGTCCTTCGTCGCGGCGGCGGGGATGCTGGTGACGGGGCGGTTCGCGGCCGCCATTCCCCTGGCCGGCATCGGCCTGGCCTTGCTGGGGCGGACGGGCGGCGGGCTGTCGGGCCTGTTCGGTTCCTGGCTGGGCGGCCCGAAGGTGCCCCGCGTCTCCAAGGTGCGCTCGGCTTGGTTCGAGATGGCGCTGGACCATGACAGCGGCGCCATGAGCGGCCAGGTCCTGGCCGGTGCGCATGCCGGCGCCGCGCTCGATGCCCTTGCGGTACCTGATCTGCTGGCCCTGCGCGCCCAGGTGGATGCGCAGTCCCTGTCCCTACTCGAAGCTTATCTCGACCGCCGGGCGCCCGCCTGGCGTGAAGACGGACAGGGCAATGCGGGTCGGGGGGGCGGCGCCGATCCGGGCCGGCCGGACCGCGGCGCGATGTCCGAGGAGGAAGCCTACGAGGTCCTTGGTCTTCAGCCGGGGGCGGACGAGGCCGCGGTGCGCAGTGCGCACCGGGCGCTGATGAAGCGGCTCCATCCCGACCAGGGCGGCTCCGGTTATCTTGCGGCTCGCGTCAATCAGGCAAAGGATGTCATTTTGCGTAAGCATCGCTGAACCCGCGCGAATCCGTTTCCTCAGTTGCGTATAGTCATGCAGTCGAAATCATTTCGCTGCAGTAAACGGCAGGCGTCCTTGGCGCTCTTTTCGCTGAGACCGGCGAACCGGGCGCGATAAAGGTCGGACGAGCCGCGCGTCACCTTCTCGGTATAGGGCGCCGCGCCCGAAAGGGCAGAGCGGGCCTTGGAGAGGGCGGCATCCAGCCGGGACTTGGCTTCCCTCTCGCCGTTGAAGGCGCCGATCTGGATCTGCCAGCCGGGCTTGGGCGGGCCGCCGGCAGGCGCTGCGCTGGTGCGGGCGGTGGGAATGGCAACCGGCGCGGTGGACGCAGTGCGCACGGGTTGGGCCTCGGGCCGCGCCGCTTCGCTGGAGGGCACGGGGGCGCCCCAGACCAGCGCGGGAGGCGCGATCTCTTCTTCCGCGAGACCGGCTGGCAGGCGCGCCGGGGGCTGCAGGTGCGGCAAGGCCTGGACAGGCGCCTGGGCGGTCTGGAACTTCTGGGCCGGCGCCGGCTGGGGGGCCTGGGCATAGGCCTGGGTGTGCGTGCCGGGCGTGGCGAAGCCGGGCGCCGTGAGCGACTGGGCGGTGGGCCGCTGGATCGCCGTGGTCTTCACCGCCACCGGCTTGATCAGTTCGGGCGTCGCCTGCACCGTCTGGCGTACCGGAATGGCGGCGGTGACCACCGGGTCGGCGGCATAGGCGAGGCGCTGGGGCGCCGGGAGCGGGGCCACCGGTCCGGGCTCCTCGGCCACCGTGGCCGGGCGCATGGCGGGCACCGGGGGCGGCGTGTCATTCGCGGCCGTCTGGATGGTGCGGCTTGTGCGCGCACCCGCATAGGCGCGGTTATAATTGTTGGCGATGAGGCTCGCCATGCGCGCATCGCGCGAGGGACCGCTGGAACCGCCAAGAACAACGCCGATGATGAAGCGATTGTCCTTGTGCACCGAGGTCAAGAGGTTGAAGCCTGATGCGCGGGTATAACCGGTCTTGATGCCGTCGACGCCCTCAACGCGGCCGAGCAGCCGGTTATGGTTGCCGATCGACTGGCCCTTATAGACGAAGGTGCGCGTGGAGAAATATTTGTAATATTGAGGGAAACGGTCCTGGATGGCGATGCCGAGGGTGGCCAGGTCGCGCGCTGTGGTCAGTTGCCCCGGATTGGGCAGGCCGGAGGCATTGCGGAACTGGGACCGCGTCATGCCGAGCTGGCGGGCCTTGCGCGTCATCATCTCGCCGAACGTGGCCTCATCGCCGCCAATGGCCTCGGCAATCACCACGGCCACATCATTGGCGGAGCGTGTCACCACCGCCTTGATGGCGTCCTCCACCTCGATGGTGGATCCGGCGCGCACATTCAGCTTGGAGGGCGATTGGGCGGCGGCGCGGGCGGAGACGGGTAACTGGCTGTCGAGGCGAAGCCGTCCGGCCTCCAATTGCTCGAACAGCATGTAGAGCGTCATCACCTTGGTGACGGAGGCCGGGTGCAACTGGGTGTCGGCGTTTTCCTCATAGAGGACCTTGCCCGTATTGGCGTCGACGATCAGCGCTGCGGTGCCGCTGCGCCATCCCGGACCCGTGGTCGGGGTGTCGTCGTCCTCGTCGTCCTGGGCCCGCGCGGTCTTGGCCTTGCTGGATTTCGAGGCGGATTTGGAACTGCTGCTCTTGGACTTGCTGGCCTGCGTCTGCTTCTGGGAGGTCTTCTGGCTCTTGGCATCGGCCGCATCGGCGCACCCGACCGTGAAGGCGAAGGCAAGCGCCGTCACTGCCGCGAGAAGCCTGATGGAAAAGGCGCCATTCGCAAGCGCAATACGCATGAAACTGGTCCCGTTTTGGTTCGGCGGACAGGCCGGCAAAAAGGCACGACGCCGCCGCAAGCCCGGCGCGTCGTCGCGGTCGTGTCGTTCGGTATGTGACCGTTTCCAAGGGTAGAAACCCGCAGTTACCAAGCCGTAAACCCCGCTGCCTCCGTATTTGTGCGGTGCACAAAATTGTTGACGTTTATGTTGCGGTGCATATTATACAGATCGGGCAGGGCAAACTGTCCGATTGTCAGGGCAGCCGGCGGTGCCGGCTCGAGGAAAGGAAATCCCATGGTTCAGTCCGCTGAAGAGCTGCAGAAGCTCGGCAAAGAGAACGTCGACGTGGCGCTGAAGAGCTTCGGCGTGTGGTCCAAGGGCGCTCAGGCTATCGCCATCGAGGTCGCCGAGTACACCAAGAGCTCGTTCGAGCTGAGCACCTCCACCCTGGAGAAGCTCCTCGGCGCCAAGACCCTGGATCAGGCCGTAGAGATCCAGCAGGGCTATTTCAAGGCCGCCTACGAGGCGATGGTTGCTGAGAGCACCAAGATCGGTGAGCTCTATTCCGACCTCTACAAGCAGGCCTACAAGCCCTACGAAGGCGTCTTCGCCAAGGTCCAGTGAGGCCCCGCATGCGTTGACCGCCCGGCCTGCCCGGGCGGCAACAGTATGCGAAACCCTCGCAGCCCAGTGAACGCCGCGAGGCTTTCGCGAAGCCTGCCGGGCTGAGGCCCGCAGGCATGATTTTGCGCTTTCCCGGCTTTAGTGGTCTGGCGAAGCCGGGCCTTCATTCCTATTATTCCGGCATGCGCCGAGATGGCAGATCGTCCGCGGTCGCGTCACCGGGAACAGCGCGCAAGATGCCGATGAGATACAGCGACCCCATTTCAGCCGAGCCCGTTTCGGGCGCCGCCACCCTTCAGCCGCCGACCGCCGCCGGAGACAAGCCCCGCCGCGGAGGCGGGACGGGTCCCGGCACAGCCGTCATCACGCGCACCAAGCCGCAGACCAAGCGGCCGAGCCTTTATCGCGTGCTGCTGCTGAACGACGACTACACCCCCATGGAATTCGTGGTGCACGTGCTGGAACGGTTCTTCAACAAGGACCGCGAAGCCGCCAACACCATCATGCTTCACGTCCACCACCACGGGGTGGGGGAATGTGGCGTCTACACCTACGAGGTCGCTGAAACAAAAGTGACACAGGTGATGGACTTTGCCCGCAAACACCAACATCCTCTCCAGTGTGTGATGGAAAAAAAGTGACGCTGGAACAAGCTTGGTGTCGTCACATGGGATGAAAGGGACCCGCGAGGGTCTTGCAAGGGGGGCGGGCCGGTACAAAGTTTAACGGAGCGGGCACGCGCCGGGATCCTTCATACCGGCAGGGGTTGGGGCGACGTGCCAGATAGAGGTGTCGATGCCAACGTTTTCACGCAGCCTCGAACAATCGCTCCACCGCGCGCTCGCCTTGGCGAACGAACGGCACCATGAATATGCGACGCTCGAGCACCTGCTTCTTTCCCTGGTGGATGACCAGGACGCGGCCGCGGTCATGCGCGCCTGCAATGTCGATCTGGACAAGCTGCGCCGAAATCTCGTCGAATATGTCGACACCGAGCTCGACAATCTTGTGCAGCGCGGCGGGGACGATTCCAAGCCCACGGCCGGCTTCCAGCGTGTGATCCAGCGCGCCGTCATTCACGTTCAATCTTCAGGACGCGAGGAAGTCACGGGGGCCAATGTGCTCGTCGCCATCTTCGCCGAGCGCGAGAGCCATGCCGCCTATTTCCTGCAGGAGCAGGACATGACGCGGTATGACGCCGTCAACTACATTTCCCACGGCATCGCCAAGCGGGCCGGCATGTCGGAAAGCCGCCCCGTGCGCGGCGCCGAGGAGGAGACCGAGACGAAATCCGGCGACGAGACCAAGAAGAAGGCGGATGCGCTCGACGCTTATTGCGTCAACCTCAACCGCAAGGCCAATGAGGGCAAGATTGACCCGCTCATCGGCCGCGACAAGGAAATCCAGCGCACCATCCAGGTGCTCTGCCGTCGCCAGAAGAACAATCCCCTGTTCGTGGGCGATCCCGGTGTCGGCAAGACCGCCATCGCCGAGGGCTTGGCCCATCGCATCATCAATGGCGACGTGCCGGAGGTGCTGGCCACCGCCACCATCTTCTCGCTCGACATGGGCGCGCTGCTCGCCGGCACCCGCTATCGCGGCGACTTCGAGGAACGCCTCAAGCAGGTGGTGAAGGAGATCGAGGCCTATCCCAACGCCATCATGTTCATCGACGAGATCCACACCGTCATCGGCGCGGGTGCGACCTCGGGCGGGGCCATGGATGCGTCGAACCTGCTGAAGCCGGCGCTGGCCTCCGGCTCGCTGCGGTGCATGGGCTCGACCACCTACAAGGAATACCGGCAGTATTTCGAGAAGGACCGCGCCTTGGTGCGGCGCTTCCAGAAGATCGACGTGGCCGAGCCGACCGTTCCGGACGCCATCGAGATCCTCAAGGGCCTCAAGCCCTATTTCGAGGACTATCACAAGCTGCGCTACACCAACGAGGCCATCAAGGCCGCGGTGGAGCTGTCCGCCCGCTACATCCATGATCGCAAGCTGCCCGACAAGGCCATCGACGTGATCGACGAGAGCGGCGCGGCGCAGATGCTTGTGCCCGAAGCCCGGCGCAAGAAGACCATCGGGCTGAAAGAGATCGAGGCCACCATCGCCACTATGGCGCGCATTCCGCCCAAGTCCGTCTCCAAGGACGATGCGGAAGTGCTCTCGGCGCTGGAAAGCACCTTGAAGCGGGTGGTCTATGGTCAGGACAAGGCCATCGAGGCGCTCGCCGCCTCTATCAAGCTGGCCCGCGCGGGCCTGCGGGAACCGGAGAAGCCCATCGGCTCCTATCTCTTCTCCGGCCCCACCGGCGTCGGCAAGACCGAGGTCGCCAAGCAGCTCGCCTCTGTGCTCGGGGTGAACCTGCTGCGCTTCGACATGTCCGAATATATGGAGCGCCACACGGTGAGCCGCCTCATCGGCGCGCCTCCCGGCTATGTGGGCTTCGACCAGGGCGGCCTCCTGACGGATGGCGTCGACCAGACCCCCCATTGCGTGCTGCTGCTGGACGAGATCGAGAAGGCCCATCCGGACCTCTTCAACATCCTCCTGCAGGTGATGGACCACGGCAAGCTCACCGACCATAACGGCAAGTCGGTGGATTTCCGCAACGTGATCCTCATCATGACCACCAATGCGGGCGCGGCGGACCTGTCCAAGGCAGCCTATGGCTTCACCCGCACCAAGCGGGAAGGCGATGACGTGGAGGCCATCAACCGGACCTTCGCGCCGGAATTCCGCAACCGCTTGGACGCGGTCATCCCCTTCGCCCATCTCTCGCCCGAGATCATCGGCCAGGTGGTGGAGAAGTTCGTGCTCCAGCTGGAAGCCCAACTCGCCGATCGCAACGTCACCATCGAACTGTCCGAGGAGGCCACCTCCTGGCTGATCGAGCGGGGCTATGACGAGCAGATGGGCGCCCGCCCCATGGGGCGGGTGATCCAAGAATATATCAAGACCCCGTTGGCCGATCAGGTTCTGTTCGGCGCCCTCAAGGGCGGCGGGCATGTGCGGGTGGTGGTGGAGGGCGAGGGCGCCAAGTCCAAGCTCGGCTTCTCCTTCCCGGACGGGCCTGTCACCCCCAAGCCGGACAAGGTCACCCCCACCGCCCCCAAGCGCGCCTCGCGCCGCAAGGGCGAGGAGGGCGGTCCGTCCAAGGGCCGGCCGAAGGGCGGCTCCGGCGGGGGTGGACCGAAGTCCGGCCCCAAGGCCGGGCCGAAATCCGGCGGGTCTTCCGGCGGCGCCGGCCCCGGGCGCCATGTGCCCAAGGTGCCGCTGGTCAAGGCCTGAGGGAGGCCGGCGGCCGCGTCAGGGCCGCTTCGCCCCCTGTGTCTTGCTGTCCGGGCCCAGGGCGCGTCAACAATTCATGGAGACCCCGCAGCGCGCCGCCTGGGTTTAACGCATGTCCTTCACGCGAAGGGGTATCCACGTCGCTCGGAAATGCTCTCAAAGGCGGCTCTGAGCCTTCTCATACGAAAGCGGGCGCCCGTCCGAATGGAGGGCGCCCGTTTCTTTGCGTCGGCCATGGTGCCGTCGCCGCGAGGGGCGGAAGGGGCGATGTGCCTCCGGTGCGGCGCGGCTGACGCCGCGGCTCAGCTGGCTTTCGCTGCCGCCGCGGCGCTGCGGGCGGCCGCCCGGATCAGGCGCCGCTTCACCAAGGCAGCCACGCGGGCATTGGACCGGCAGAAAGCATCCAGCTGGCGGAAAATCTCGCCTGCGGCAATGAGCTCATAGGAGCGCGCTCCCGTGATGCCCGCCCACTGATCGTCTGCGAAGCACCGCCTCATACGAAAATGGCCCCGCCGGGTCCGGCGAGGCCATTTCGGAGAAAGGTGCCAGGGAACCGGCCGCCAAGGCGGCCTGGGCGTCACACCGCCATGCGCTCGGCGCCGGGAACCGGCTCGCGCAGCACATAGCCGCGACCCCAGACGGTCTCGATGTAATTCTTGCCACCGGACGCATTCGCCAGCTTCTTGCGCAGCTTGCAGATGAAGACGTCGATGATCTTCAGCTCGGGCTCGTCCATGCCGCCATAAAGATGGTTGAGGAACATCTCCTTGGTGAGGGTGGTGCCCTTACGCAGGGAAAGGAGCTCCAGCATCTGGTACTCCTTGCCGGTGAGGTGCACGCGGGTGCCCTCCACCTCGACGGTCTTCGTATCGAGGTTCACGATCAGGTCGCCGGTCTGGATGACCGACTGGGCATGCCCCTTGGAGCGGCGCACAATGGCGTGGATGCGCGCCACCATCTCGTCCTTGTGGAACGGCTTGGTGAGATAGTCGTCCGCCCCGAAGCCGAAGCCCTTTACCTTGTCCTCGGTGCCGGCGAGGCCCGAGAGGATCAGGATGGGGGTCTTGACCTTGGCCACGCGCAGGGCGCGCAGCACCTCGAAGCCGGACATGTCCGGGAGGTTCAGGTCGAGCAGGATGATGTCGTATTCGTAGACCTTGCCCAGGTCCACGCCTTCCTCACCGAGGTCGGTCGTATAGACGTTGAAATTCTCGGACTTCAGCATCAATTCGATGCTTTGGGCCGTCGCACTGTCGTCCTCGATGAGCAAGACGCGCATGGCAATCCCTTTCCTCGAACCAAGACGAAAGGCGGCGTGCCGCCCCTCGCGGTCCCGACAGACAGTGTGATTCGCGTTACGTATGATGAATCGATAACCGACAAGGATTCATGCGGGCAAGAGTCGGTTTGAAAAACTTTGTGCATGAACGCGAAGACTGACTCTGTTCCAAGCACTTACGTTTTTTCAAGCCCGTGCCGCCGTAACGTCGCACTCCCTTCCGAGACCGGAAATATCGGACGTCGACCCTGAACCGAGAATGTGCGCGGTAACACTTTGCCGGCACGCTCGGACCGGGATCGAAAGCCCTGAAAACCCATGAGGCGCAAGGCAAGTGCTTGCGCCGGAGGTTTCGCGAGCCGCGTCCGAACCGTGGAAGCATCATTAATGAAGGCGGTAAACGATTGGTTTCCACGCGCTGCCCGGGCGTAAATTTCCCACCGTCCCGACGTGGCGGTAAGGAAAGCGCAACCGGTGTGCCCCATGCTCGCCCAACAGGTCCCGAGCGGACCACAGCGTTCAGTGATGCACTTCGGAGTATGGCGTTCCATGAAGTCGCGTGAACCCCTGATCCGCGCCAAACGGTTCAAGATCGAGGATGCCCGTCGCCGGCTGTCCCAGATCGATGCGATGATCGGTGAATTCGAGCGCATGGCGAGCGACCTCGACCGCGACATCGCGGCCGAGGAGGCGCGGACCGGCATTACCGATCCCCGGCATTTCGCCTATCCCCCCGTGGCGGCCGCCGCGCGGCAGCGGCGCGACAATCTGGTGCGCTCGTGCCAGGATCTGCGGGTGCAGCGCTCCGATGCGCTGGACGTGCTCAACGAGGCGGAGACCCAGCTGCAACTGGCGGAAGCCGCCGGTGAGCGGGAACGCGGTTCCGACGGCGAGGGCCTCGACCGCCGCGTCGCCTGGCGGCATGGAGAGACCGCCCGTATGTGAGGTGGCCCCGGCCCTGGCGGATTGTCGGCGGGGCGGGCGCGTGCGCGCATGGCGGCGTCTTGGCCTGCTGGCTCCACGCTGCATGCGGCATGTGCATGCGGGAACAAGTCCGCGTATGACAGATGGCGTGTCGTTTGGCGTCCCGCGCGCCGACCGGCTGAGGCTTGAGCGGCGCCCGCGCGCCAGACGGGAGTGTCGTGACCGATCCCTTCGATGCGGAACGGCTGATGGAGCGGCTGGCGACCGGTGACCGGGACGCCTTGCGCGGCCTCTATGACGCGACCGCGCCCCGCATGTACGGCATCGCCTTGCGCATCTTACGGGACGAGGCGCCGGCGCGGGCGGCCACACGCACCCTTTATCTCGATCTCTTCGCCGATGTGGCCGCCTTCGGCCCGCCGGACCGCCTGGTGGACCGGATGGCCGCGCGCGTGCGCGCCCATGCCCTCGATGCTGCCCGTGGGCGGGCAGAGAGCGGCACGGGCTTCGAGCCGTTCGAGGTGGATGACGAGGCGGACGATCCTCTGGCGAGCCCCGAGCGGCCGCCCGCTTTGCTCAAGCTCCTCACCTGCCTCGGCCAATTGCCGGAAGACCGGCGCCGCATGCTGCTCCTGGCCTATTATGACGGCTGGAGCCGCGATGCCCTGTCCATTTACCTCGATGCCCCGCCCCATGCGGTGAATACCTGGATCTGGCGCTCGGTGGCCGAACTCGATGCGTGCCTGCAATCATGATGGCCCCCGATGATATCCGGCGCCTGGCGGCCACCTTCGTGCTCGGCACGCTGGATGGAGACGAGCGCGCGCAGGCCCGTGCCCGGCGCGCGGATGACCCGGACTTCGCCGCCCTGGTGCGCCTTTGGGAAGAGCGCCTGGCGCCGCTTCATGTGCTCTCCCCCGCCGTGCGCCCGCCGGAGGGCTTGTGGGACGACATCCTCGCGGCCCTGCCCGTGCCGGCACCGGAGGACCTGGGAACAGCCTCGCCCGATGCCCCCTCCGATGCCCCCGCCGACGGCGTTGAGATTGCCGAGGAGGCGATCACCGCGCAATCCGTTCCCCTGAGGGCAGGGGAGGCTGCGCCGCTCGCCGGCCCGCCGGCGGCGCAGGACGTAAGCCCTGGCGCAGTCCGCTCGGCAGACGCGCCCGCGCCCGTGCCTGTCGCCGAGGGGCCACCGCTCCAGCCTGCGCAAGGAGAGGCGGCGATTGCGCTCCCCGCGCCCCCTCTGTCCGGCGCGTTGGACGGCGCGTCGCCTTCTGATGGGGCGGCGGCCGCTCCCGTCCTCCCCAATATCCCGCGCCCGGACATCCCGTCGCCGGACACCCCATCGCCCGAGGCCCCACCGCCCGACACCTCCGCGGCGCCGACCGTGCAGCCGACGCCTGCCGACGTGCTTCTCTCCACGCCGCCGGATGGCACAATCCGGCCTGCGGCCGAAGCGGTCCCCCCGGCGGTCCCGTCCGGGCCGGACCGGGACGATGCCCGCCCGATGCAGCCCGAGGCGCCGGTCGAATCCGCATCCGCCCCCCGCGGCGCCGACGCGGCGGCGGATGCGCCCGCAGCGGGGGACGACCGGGTGGTGCCCGAGCCAGAGCCCGACACCGTATCCGAGCCTGCGTCCGCACCCCGCCCCGCACCCCAGCCAGGGGCAGGGGAGGGGATTGCGCCCGTATCGTCCGATCCCGCCTTGCCGGAGGACACAGGTCCCGCAGCGCCTGGGTCCGCGCTGCCGCGCGCGGAAGAGGCCGAGCCAGGCGCTCCCGAGCAGGTGCCCCCGCCGGTCGCGCCGCGCGGCCCCTTCGACATCGTGCTGGACCGGCCCGCCCCCACGGGACAGGAAGGCACAGCCTTGCCTCCCGCCGGACCGGCATCGGAGGGCGGTAATCCCTGGCGGCTGACCACGGGGCTGCTGCTGGTGGCCGGCCTCATCGGCGGGGCCGCTGTCGCCTATCGGGAGGCGCATCGCCAGCCGCCGCCGCCGGATGTGTTCGCGCCGCTCAAGTCCGCGCCCCATCCCCAGATGGTGCTGGCCTTCGATCCGGAGGCCGGCGACGTGGTGGTGCGCCAGCTGGACGAGGCGCCCCCGGCGGGCATGGTCTATCGCATGTGGCTGGTCTCCCACGCGCATGGCACACGGGCCCTGTGCACCTTCACTGAAGCTGGCCGCTGCCCTGCCGGCGCGCTGGGGGAGGTGGGCCGCGCGGGCCTCATGTCCGGCATGCTTCAGGTCACGTTGGAGCCGGCCGCCATGAACCTGTCCACCCCCACCGGCAAGGTGGTCTTCTTTGGCCGCGCGCTCACCCGGTAAGGCGGCCGAGCGTTTGCCGGGCCGCCCGTTCGTGGCATAAGGCCTGCCTCAGCCGGTGACGCAGCGCCCTGCGCTTGCCCGGCGCGCTTCTTGACGGGACGGATCATGACGGTCGCGGTGACGATTGAAGACGCGGTGAAGACCTTCGGGCCCCATCGCGCCCTGTCGGGCATCTCGCTGAAGATCGAGCCCGGCGAACTGGTGGCGCTATTGGGTCCCTCCGGCTCGGGCAAGACCACCTTGCTGCGGTCGGTGGCGGGGCTGGAACAGCTCGATACCGGCCACATCCTGTTCGACGGCGTGGATGCGGCGCAGGTGCCGGTGCGCTTTCGCGGCATCGGCTTTGTGTTCCAGCAATATGCCTTGTTCCGCCATATGAGCGTGGCCGACAATATCGCCTATGGCCTGCGCTCCCGTGCCCGCGCGACCCGCCCGTCGGAGGCGGAGATCCGCCGCCGGGTGGAGGAACTGCTCGCCCTCGTGCAGCTGGAGGGCTATGGCGGCCGTTTCCCGGCCCAATTGTCCGGCGGCCAGCGCCAGCGCGTGGCGCTCGCCCGGGCGCTCGCCATCGAGCCTAAGGTGCTGCTCCTGGACGAGCCCTTCGGGGCGCTGGATGCTCTCGTGCGCAAGGAATTGCGGGCCTGGCTGCGGGCGCTGCACGACCAGACCGGCCACACCACCTTGTTCGTGACCCACGACCAGGAAGAGGCCTTGGAACTGGCCGATCGCGTGGTGGTCATGAGCCAGGGCCGCATCGAGCAGGTGGGCACGCCGGACGATGTCTATGACCGCCCCGCAACCCCCGACGTGTTCGGCTTCATGGGCGCCTCAAGCCGCCTGCCGGTGAGCGTGGGCGAAGGTCTGGTGCGCGCTGGGGGCGACGTGGTGGCCGCGCCCGTTGAGGCGGTACCGGAAGGGCGAGGGCTGCTGTTCGTGCGGCCCCACGACATCACCGTCTCCATGGCCGGCACCCCCGGCGCGGACGGGGTGGTGCGCGGCTTCCGCCGCCACGGCGCCACCCGCCTCCTGGAAGTGGAAGTGGGCGGCGGCCTCGTGGAGGCCAATGTGGCGCCGGCCGTGCGCGTGCCTGTGGGCACCAAGGTCTCGGTGCGGTTCGACCGCGCCCGGCTGTTCCCGGACGCGGGCGGGGCCGTGGATTGCCGGCCACCCAAGGCCCACCAGATCGGCGAATACGCCATCTGAGCGTCCATGCTTCTGTGTAAGGCCACGCTTGACCTTGCATCGCTCTTGCCCAGCGCGCGGGGGAAAGGCTAAGTCGGCGGCGGCGACACGTGCTGCGGTTGCCCGCGGCAAGGCAGAGTGAGTGTGATGAGCGCTGATCCCCTGTTTCCGCGGCCGGTCGACCGGGCCCTCGATTCCACCTTCCGCTTCGGCCAGTCCACCGAGCCGAACTATTCCGGCGCGGCCTCCTTCCTGCGTCGGCGGTATGCCAAGGATGGCGGCGGGGCCGAGGCGGTGGTGTGGGGCATTCCGCTGGACGTGACCGTCTCCAACCGCCCGGGCACGCGCTTCGGGCCGCGCGCGCTGCGGGCGGCGTCCTCCATCCTGGATGGCGATCCCTATTATCCCTTCGGCTTTGACCCCTTCGCCCGGCTCGACGTGGCCGATGCGGGGGATTGCGTGTTTGATTACGGCCTCGCGCATTCCATTCCCGGCGCCATCGAGGCCCAGGCGGCCCAGCACCATGCCCGTGGCACCCATCTGGTGACGTTGGGCGGCGACCATTTCCTCACCTATCCCGTGCTGAAATCCCTGGTGGCCAAGCTCGGCGCGCCGGTGGCCCTGATCCAGTTCGACGCCCACCAGGACACCTGGGACGATGACGGCGACCGGGTCGACCATGGCACCATGATCACCCGCGCGGTGAAGGACGGCCTCATCCGCGTCGACCGCTCGGTGCAGGTGGGCATCCGCACCCACGCGCCCCAGACCTATGGCATCGACATCATCGACGGCTTCACCGCAGCCGAGCTCGGGCCGCGCGAGGTGGCGCGGCGGGTGATCGAGCGGGTGGGGGATGCCCCGGTCTATGTCTCCTTCGACATCGACGCCCTCGACCCGGCCTTTGCCCCGGGCACCGGCACGCCGGTGTGCGGCGGCCTTACCAGCCGGGAAGCCATCTCCATCCTGCGCCAGTTCGGCGGGCTCAACCTGAAGGGCTTCGACGTGGTGGAGGTCTCCCCCCCTTATGACCACGCGGAGATCACCGCGCTGGCGGGGGCCAGCCTTGCCGCCTGCTATCTGTGCCTGCTCGCCGATCGCAAGGCGAAGGGGTTCGACATTTCCCTCTAGGCCGGAGCCTGGTGATGGCCATTCCGGCCTATGCCTATGTGCTGCCGCTGTCGGCGGTGGGGCTCGCTCTGGCTGCCCCCATCGTTCAACTGCCCTTTTCCGATCTGGCGGCGCTGGCGGCCACCTTCCTGCTGCTGGGCTCCGCCTTCTCGGCGGTGAAGCATGCCGAGTGCATTTCGGCACGGCTGGGGCAGCCCTATGGCACGCTGGTGCTGACCTTTTCGGTGACCGTCATCGAGGTGTCGGTCCTCGCCTCGCTGATGCTGAACGGCTCCAACAATCCCACCCTGCCGCGCGAGGCGGTTCTGTCCACGGTCATGTTTGTGCTGACCGGGGTGGTGGGCATCTGCCTTCTGGTGGGGAGCCTGCGCCACTACCAGCAGGGCTTCCAGCAGCAGGGGGTGACGGGGTTCCTGTCCGTTCTCATCTCCATCTCGGTGATCGGCCTCATCCTGCCGGGCGAGACCTCCGCCGGCCTCACCGGCTCCGGCAATCCCAAGCTGATTGCCCTCATCATGGTGGGGGTGGTGCTGCTCTATCTGTCCTTCCTCTTCATGCAGACGGTCCGCTATCGCCTGGACTATCTGGACGGGGACAGCGAGGACGACGAGCGGCCCTCCGGTGCGGCCGCGCTGCGGGCGGTGGTCTTCCTGCTGGTCAGCCTCCTGGGCGTGGTGATGCTGTCGGACCATGTGGCCGATGGCGTGGAGCGCATGATCCTGCCGCTCAACCTGGCTGACCCCGATGCCGTCATCGGCGCCGTGGTGGTGGCCATGCTGCTGCTGCCGGAGACCATCACCGCCATCCGCGCGGCCCGGAACAACGAGTTGCAGCGCGCGGTGAACACGGCGCTGGGCTCGGCGCTCGCCACCATCGGCCTCACCATGCCGGTCATGGTGGCCATGTCCTTCCTCCTGGAGCGGCCCATCGTGCTGGGCCTTGACCAGGAGGATCGGGTTCAGCTCCTCCTGGCGCTGCTGCTGTCGGTGGTGAATTTCGGCACCGGCAAGACCAATACGCTGACCGGGCTGGTGCACTTGGTGCTGTTCTTCGTGTATGTGGTCACTTTGATCCTGCCTTAGCGCGCGTCTGCTAGAGCATGCATCGATCAGCCGGCACCGCAGGCTGATCGGATCACGCATTCTCTCTCAATGAGTGAGAGGGCGATTCACCGATCAGATTGATTCAATCTGATCGGATCGCGCTCTAGCCGGAGCCTGCTTCGCTCAGCGGGGCATTCTCCTATGGTCGTCTTGGCCCCTGCGCGCGCAAGTCGCCGTCATTTTGTCCCGTCGCTGGCAACGGCAAGCCAATCGGCGGCGCCCTTGCCGTAAGTCTGCTTCAGCCAATGGTCGAACTCGACCGCCCAATTTTCGGGCGTCATCGCCTTGACCTTGTCGTAGAGCATCTGCGCATCGGCCTGATCGTGCGACTCGCAAAGGGTCACGAAGCCCACCGCTATGCCCCGAAACATGCCGCGACCCTTTTGAATCAAGGCGTTGTCGTTTGCTGCATCCGTGTTGTTGGGGTCCATCTGAGCCAACATCTGATCATAGCTGGGCATCTTGCCCATGAGCGTGTCGATCAAGGCCGGCTTCGCCGCGAGGATGTTGCCGATGGCAAGGCTGAGGTCATTTCCCGCCATTGCGGGCGGCGCCGGATATATGCGCGGCGGCGTAACCTGCGCCGGGTCAATGACCTTGGCATAGGCTGCAAGTGCCGCATCGATGCCCGCTTCGGTTGCCGGATAGCGGTTGGCCAACAGGTCGGTGGGGCTCTGCCCGGCTTCATAGGCGACCTCAGCGTCAAAGGCGCTGCCAAGACTGGAATCTCCGTCCTTGGCCGCCGCGAGAATGGCCTGCGCCGATGACACATCCTCCGCCTGGGCAAGGTCGTAAAAGGCGTCACGCAAACCAGAAAAGGCGGCCCGATAGGCAAGGAGAACGGTTCTGTTCTTCCCACGCTGCGAGAGCGACAGGTCATCAGCCGGAATCTTCGCGACCAGTTGCGGCGCCAAGGATGGCGTCGCGGTCAGAAGGGCGCGAATGCGATGGGCCAGCAGGGCGGCGGCCACTTGGGTTCCGATGCTGTCCGCATTCTCGTGAAATGCCTCGAAAGCGGCTTCGATCGGGTCGATCGTGTCGGTCATCGTCTTTTCCTCCGGTTGGACTTTGGGCGGCGTTCGATCCGACGCCTTCATCAGGACTGAGGGGTCGTCCGCCGACCATGGCGTCGATACCGGCCATCAGTCCCCGACCTCGAGACCTCGGGGGAACGGTCCGGTTGCCTGGCGAGAATGGCAGAGCAACGGGTGTGCGTCACTGTAATTGCAACTATAAATTGAATAGACGCAGCGGTGCCGAAACCGGAACAGCGAGCCGACGGCGAGAAGGCGTGGACACCCGGGCGCGGGAATGGCATGTTCCGCCCGAAATCGAGCGAGGCGCGGATCGTGAAAGAGTTGCTGCTTTACATTTTCACCTGGTGGAACAAGCAGACGATCGGCACGGCATGGTGGACCCGCCGCTTCGGCGAGTTCGTAGGCCAGGACGAGTTCGGCAACCGCTATTTCCGCACCCGCAACGGTGCCGTCGATCCCACTCTCGGCTTCGAGCGGCGCTGGGTCATCTATAACGGCTATGCCGAGGCGAGCGCCATTCCGCCCGGCTGGTACGGCTGGATCCACCATCGCACCGACGTGCCGCCCACGGCGGAGAATTATGTTCCCCGGTCGTGGCAGAAGCCGCACCACCGCAACCTCACCGGCACCCCCGCCGCCTATCGCCCCAAGGGCTCCGTGCTCGCCGGCCGCGCCCGTCCGCGCGTCACGGGCGACTATTCGGCCTGGACGCCCGGCGAGTGATGGGCGCGTGAGTCGCGGGGCCTGAACGGCTCACTGCGCCGCGCGGGCGTTCTTGCGCCCTGCGTCCCCCGACGGTTCGCTGATCCTGGAGGGGCGCGCCCCCCGCTCCATGTCTGTTCCGGCCGGATGCATGGGGCGCGTCCGGCCTCCTTGCCCTTCCGTGGCCGCAATGGCGGTGTTAACGGAGACCGGCGGCGGGACGACCCATCCTCCCCAGCTTCGTGGCAATCCAGCCGCCCGGCGGCCGGCCCCTGGAAATGGTTTTGACATGGTGATGTCCCGCTCCGCGTCGTTCCTGGCCATTGCGACGCTGCTCGCTGCGGGATCGGTGGCCTACGCGCAGTCGAGAAACGGGATCGAATCGGCACCGCTGCTGCCGCCGGCAAGTGTCGGCCAACCGCCGGCCGCCGCGCCCAGCCAGTCTGCCCGTCCGCAATATCCCCAATTGCCGCCGCCCGGCGCGCCCCGTACTGCCCAGCCTGGCGCCCAGCTCCCGCCGCCCAGCGGGCAGCAGCAGCCGCCGGCTGCGCCGCAGACCCCCGTGACCACCCCTCCCGTCGCTCCGGGCAGCCAGGCGCCCGCCGGCGACAGCAACGATTATGTGGTGGTCCAGCCCTCGGCGGAGCGCATCTCCAACCCCACCGCCGTCTATGCCGGCCTCGACAAGATCACCGGGCGCATCACCTCGTTCGAGGCGGCCATCGGCGAGACCGTGCAGTTCGGCGCGCTCCAGGTGACGCCGCGCGTATGCTATACGCGCCCGCCCACCGAGACGCCCAACACCACCTCCTTCACCGAGGTGAACGAAATCACCTTGAAGGGCGAGGCCAAGCGCATCTTCACGGGCTGGATGTTCGCCTCAAGCCCGGGCCTCCATGCCGTGGAGCACCCGATCTATGACGTCTGGCTGATTGACTGCAAGGCGACCCCGCCGGGCACGGCCAAGTCCGCCGGCCAGAAGTAGAAGTCGGCGCTCGCCCGCACCGCTTCGTCCAGCAGGCGCTGATAGGCCCGCCGGCTGACCTCCACGGCGCCGAAGGTGGCGAGGTGGGAGGTGACGAACTGGGTGTCCAGCAGCCGGAAGCCGCCCGCCTTCAGCCGCGCCACCAGATGCACGAGCGCCACCTTCGAGGCGTCCCGCTCGGTGTGGAACATGCTCTCCCCGAAAAAGGCGGCGCCGAGACGGACGCCGTAGAGCCCGCCGACGAGCTGCCCGTCCCGCCAGACCTCCACCGTGTGGCAATGGCCGCGGCGGAAGAGTTCGCCATAGAGCGCCCGGATACGGGCATTGATCCAGGTTTTGGTGCGCCCTGGCTGGGAGGCGGCGCAGCCGGCGATGACGGCTTCGAAATCGCTGTCGACCCGCACCTCGAACAGGTCGGATCGCACCGTGCGCGCAAGGCGCGAGGAGACGTGGAAGCCATCCAGCGGGATGATGCCGCGCCGCTCCGGTTCGATCCAGTACAGCCCGGGATCCTCGGCGCTTTCGGCCATGGGAAAGATGCCGCAGGCATAGGCCTTCAGCAGCACGTCCGAGGTGATTTCGACGATTTTGTCGCGCGGCCTGCTCATGGGGTCATAAAAGCGCATGCAAGCGGGGCGGCGATGTGGCGCTTTGCCGCTTTTCTTCTCGGAGCGCCTTCGAATGTGCGGTGCAGCAAAGCTGCGGTGGAAAGCGGCAGCGCAACTGGAAACAGGCTGTAGTCATTTTGTCACGAACGCGCTGTACTGGCCGCGATGGACCCACCTTGCGGTGCCGTCCGCGTTTCAGCCCGTTCGCAGCGGACCCGCATCATGCTCTTCCAGCCTGTCGGCTCCAGACCCGATCCCGCGGCGGTGCGCCCCCGCTATTTCAGCGCCTTCGACCTCTTCGCCTTCGCCATCATCTTCGCCTTCCTGGCGCTGATCACGCACGCCACGCAGGAGACGCTGGTTCCGATTGCCGAGATGGAGCAGACGCCCATCTCGCTGGACCCTTGGTCGCTGCCGGAATACGCGCTGCGCACCACCTTGCGCATGCTGGCGGCCATCGTCTGCTCGCTGATCTTCACCTTCGTCTATGGCGCCATCGCCGCCAAGAGCCGGCGCGCCGAGATGGTGCTGATCCCGGTGCTGGACATCCTGCAATCGGTGCCGGTGCTGGGCTTTTTGTCCTTCACCGTGCTGTTCTTCATGAACCTGTTCCCCGGCCGGGTGATCGGCGTGGAGCTGGCGGCGGTGTTCGCCATCTTCACCAGCCAGGCCTGGAACATGACCTTCAGCTTCTACCAGTCGCTGAAGACGCTGCCCCGCGACCTGGTGGAGGTGTCGGACAGCTTCCGCCTCACCGGCTGGCAGCGCTTCTGGCGGCTGGAAGTGCCTTTCTCCATGCCGGGCCTCGTGTGGAACACCATGATGTCCATGTCGGGTGGCTGGTTCTTCGTGGTGGCCTCGGAAGCCATCACGGTGGGCGACACCACCATCACGCTTCCCGGCATCGGCGCCTATGTGGCCACCGCCATCGACCACCGGGACCTCGGCGCCGTCGCCTGGTCGGTGATCGCCATGCTCGTCATCATCCTGCTCTATGACCAGCTTCTCTTCCGCCCCCTGGTGGCCTGGGCGGAGAAGTTCCGGTTCGAGCAGTCGGCGGGCGGGCCCGCGCCCAAGTCCTGGGTGCTCGACCTCGTCAAGCGGGCGCATCTGCTGCAGATGATCCTCACCCCTGTCGGCGCGCTGGCCAAGGTGACGGCGCGCATGCCGTTGCGCTCCCCCGTGCGCGTTCCGCGCAAGGTGGAGGCCGCCTGGACGAGCCCCACCATGGACCGGATCTGGACCGTGCTGGTGGTGGCGAGCGCGATCTATGGCGCCTACATCGTCGTGACCTATGTGGGCCGCGAGGTGGGTCTTGCCGAAGTGGGCCATGTGGTGTGGCTGGGCTTTCTGACCCTCATCCGCGTGGCGGTGCTGATCTTCCTCGCCTCGCTCATCTGGGTGCCCGTGGGGGTGTGGATCGGCCTTCGCCCGAAGGTCGCGACTGCCCTCCAGCCGGCCGCCCAGTTCCTGGCGGCCTTCCCGGCCAATATCGTCTTCCCCTTTGCGGTGGTGGCCATCGTGCGGCTGGGGCTTGATCCCAATGTGTGGCTGTCGCCGCTCATGGTGCTGGGCACCCAGTGGTACATCCTGTTCAACGTCATCGCCGGCGCCAGCGCCTTCCCGAACGACCTGCGGGAAGCCGCCAATTCCTTCCACATCCGGGGCTGGCACTGGTGGACCAAGGTGATCCTGCCCGGCGTCTTCCCCTATTATGTCACCGGTGCGCTCACCGCGAGCGGTGGCTCCTGGAACGCCTCCATCGTCGCCGAGGTGGCCAGCTGGGGTGACACCACGCTCAGGGCCGAGGGCCTGGGTGCCTATATCGCCGATGCCACCACGGCGGCGGACTTCCCGCGCGTGACCCTCGGCATCGCCGTCATGTCGCTCTATGTGATCGCCTTCAACCGCACGCTCTGGCGCCCGATGTTCACCTTCGCGGCCCGCCGTCTGCGCCTCGACTGAGGAGACCGACCATGCTCGAAACCGTCTCTCCCGCGGCGGATACACCGCTGCTCGGCGTCTCCCATGTGGTCCAGTCCTACCGCAAGGGCGACAACAACCGCATCCTGGTGCTGGACGATGTCTCGCTCTCCATCAAGGAAGGCGAGATTGTCGGCCTGCTCGGCCGCTCCGGCTCCGGCAAGTCGTCCCTGCTGCGCATCATTTCCGGGCTCGTGCCGCCTTATGCGGGCGAGGTGACCTGGTGCGGCAAGAAGATTGACGGGCCGTGCCCCGGCATCTCCATGGTGTTCCAGACCTTCGCCCTCTTCCCCTGGCTGACCGTGCTCCAAAATGTGGAAATCGGCCTGGAAGCGCTGGGCGTGGACGCGGCGGAGCGGCGGCGCCGGGCGGAGCAGGCCATCGACCTCATCGGCCTCGGCGGCTTCGAGAGCGCCTATCCCAAGGAATTGTCCGGCGGCATGCGCCAGCGTGTGGGTTTTGCCCGGGCGCTGGTGGTGCATCCGCGCCTCCTGCTCATGGACGAGCCCTTCTCGGCCCTCGATGTGCTGACTGCCGAGACGCTGCGCACCGACATCATCGACCTGTGGACCGATGGCGTCCTGCCCATCAAGTCCATCCTCATCGTGACCCATAACATCGAGGAAGCGGTGCTCATGTGCGACCGCGTCCTCATCTTCTCGTCCAATCCGGGCCGGGTGGCCTATGAAATGCCCATCAGCCTGCCGCATCCGCGTGACCGCCTCGCGCCGGACTTCCGCGCGCTGGTGGAGGAAATCTATGCCCGCATGACCAACCGGGCCGGCCCCGGCGCGGCGCTGCAGGGCCACGACCATCTCCAGCAGGAGGCGGCGACGCTCACCTCGCACCTCCAGCCCATCTCCACCAACATCCTGGCCGGCCTTCTCGAAGAGCTGGCGGACCCGCCCTATAACGGCAAGGCGGACCTGCCGGAGCTGGCCGACAGCCTGCACATGCCCGCCGACAGCCTGTTCCCGGTGGCCGAGGCACTTCAGATGCTGCGGTTCGCGGAGATCGCCGCCGGTGACATCCTCATCACCGAGGCAGGTCGGGAATTCGTGGGCGCGGAAGTGGAGGCGCGCAAGCGCCTGTTCGCGGACCATCTCCTTGCCCATGTGCCGCTGGCCGCGCACATCCGCCGGGTGCTGGAGGAGCGTCCCAGTCACAAGGCCCCGTGGTCGCGCTTCGCGGACGAGCTGGAAGACCACATGTCCGAGGATTTCGCCGAGGAATCGCTGCTCGCCGTGGTCAATTGGGGCCGTTATGGCGAGACCTTCGTCTATGACGAGAAGCTGAAGCAGTTCAGCCTCGAAGAGGAAGAGTGAGCGGTCCGCAGGCCGGCTGAGGTGCCGGGGCCGAAGGCCCCGGTCGGGCCGCGGGAGATGGCGCATCCCCGCGCGGCGGGCGCGTCGGCGGCGCATCGCGGATGCTGTCCGTCCTGCCCTTGGCCTCGCCTGAGCCGTCCTCCGGTCCGTGCGGCCGCGCTTGAGCCTTGGCCTCGCGCCGCCTGCTGAGGCCGGCGGCGCGTCCGAGCAACGGATGGCGGGCCGAGGGATTGCGGGCGCGATGCCCGCACCGCCTTCCGCAGACCCACCTCAGATCAACCTCAGATCCCCTTGCCCTCGCCTTGCGCGAGGAAGTGCTCCAGCCAGTGGATGTCATACTGGCCTTCGGCAATGTCCTTGGTGCGGACCAGGGTGCGGAAGAGCGGCAAGGTGGTGTCGATGCCATCCACCACGAACTCGTCCAGCGCCCGGCGCAGACGCATCAGGCATTCGTCGCGGGTCTTGCCGTGGACGATGAGCTTGCCCACCAGTGAATCGTAATTGGGCGGGATCGCGTAGCCCTGATAGGCATTGCTGTCGACGCGGATGCCGAGGCCGCCGGGCACGTGATAATGGGTGATGCGGCCGGGCGAGGGGCGGAAGGTGGTGGGGTGCTCCGCATTCACGCGGCACTCGATGGCATGGCCCTCGATCACCACGTCCTTCTGGGTGAGGGTCAAGGGCTCGCCGGCGGCGACGCGGATCTGCTCGTTGATCAGGTCGATGCCGGTGACCATCTCGGTGACCGGATGCTCCACCTGGATGCGGGTGTTCATCTCGATGAAGTAGAATTCCCCGTTCTCGTACAGGAACTCCACCGTGCCGACGCCGAGATACTTCATCTCGCGCATGGCCTTGGCCACGGTCTCGCCGATCTCGGCGCGCTGGGCGGCGGTGATGACCGGGGAGGGGGCCTCTTCCCAGACCTTCTGGTGGCGGCGCTGCAGCGAGCAGTCGCGCTCGCCCAGATGGATGGCATGGCCGCGTCCGTCACCGAGCACCTGCACCTCGATATGGCGCGGCTTGCCCAGATACTTTTCCAGATAGACCGCATCGTCGCCGAAGGCGGCCTTGGCCTCCGAGCGGGCGGTGGACAGCGCCGCGGAGAGGTCCTCGGCGGTGAGCGCGACCTTCATGCCGCGCCCGCCGCCGCCGGCGGCGGCCTTTACCAGCACCGGGAAGCCGATCTCGGCGGCGACCTTGTGGGCCTCCTCGTCCGAGTGGATGCCGCCCTCCGAGCCGGGCACCACCGGAATGCCCAGCCGCTGGGCGGTCTTCTTGGCTTCGATCTTGTCGCCCATGATGCGGATATGCTCCGCCTTGGGGCCGATGAAGTGGATGTTGTGGTCGTTCAGGATCTCGGCGAAGCGGGCATTCTCGGCCAGGAAGCCGTAGCCGGGATGCACCGCGTCCGCGCCCGTGATCTCACAGGCGGCGAGCAGCGAGGGGATGTTCAGATAGCTGTCGCGGGCGGGCGGGGGGCCTATGCACACGCTCTCGTCGGCGAGGCGCACATGCATGGCGTCCGCATCCACCGTGGAGTGCACAGCGACGGTGGCGATGCCGAGCTCCTTGCAGGCCCGCAGGATGCGCAGCGCGATCTCGCCGCGATTGGCGATGAGGATTTTCTGAAACATCGGCGCGGTTAGCCTTCGCGTAAACTCAATCTGCCGACGGCCGGCAGGAGGCGCCGGCCCGTCCGTGACGCGCGCCTCGGGGCGCGCCGTCGCTCATTCGATGACGAGCAGGGGCTCGCCATATTCCACGGGCTGGCCGTTCTCCACCAGGATCCTGGTGACGGTGCCGGAGCGCGGGGCCGGGATGGCGTTCATGGTCTTCATGGCCTCGACGATGAGAACCGTCTGGCCTTCGCGGACGGTGGAACCTACGTCCACGAACGGCGCCGCGCCCGGCTCAGGGCAGCGATAGGCGGTGCCGACCATGGGCGAGGTGACCGCGCCGGGGTGCTTGGAGAAGTCGGCCGGGCTGGCGGCAGCGGCGGCTTCGGAGGTGGCCAGCGCAGGAGCGGCGGGCGCCGCAACGGCGGCAGGGGCCACCTGCTGCACCACGGGGGCCGGGGCGCGCACCACACGGATGCGCAGCGCGTCTTGCTGGACCTCGATTTCCGTCAGGTCGCTCTCCGACAGGAGCTGGGCGATGTCACGGACGAGGGCGGTGTCGATCGGGGATTTGGGATTCTTCATCATGCCTATGCGATCGTGCGGCGCGAGCGGCCGCGCGGGGCTCCTTGAGGACTGGTCAGTTCTGAATGTCAAGCATGGTCAGGCCGGACGCTGCGCTGCGAGCGCCGCGATGCCCAGCACATAGCTCTGCGGGCCGAAGCCGCAGATGACACCACGCGCCACGGGCGAGAGATAGGAATGGTGCCGGAACGGCTCGCGCGCGAACACGTTGGACAGGTGGACTTCCACCGTCGTCACGGCGGCTGCCGCGATGGCGTCCCGGATCGCCACCGAGGTGTGGGTGTAGGCGCCCGCATTCAGCACCACGCCGAGGCTGCCCCGCGCCGCGTGGATCTGATCCACCAGCACGCCTTCATGATTGGTCTGGTGGAACACCAGGTCCAGGCCGTGGCTGGCGGCGGCCTGCCGGCACAGCACCTCGATGTCGGCCAAAGTCGCGGCGCCATAGATGCCGGGCTCGCGCGTGCCGAGCAGGTTCAGGTTGGGTCCGTTGAGGACGTGGACGGTATCGGGCATCCGGTGCGGTCGGGTCCATGGCGCCGCGCTCACATCGCGCGGCCGCCGAGGGGAAGACGTCGCGGCAACATGCCGGCGCCGGCTCTTCGGGCCGCGCGTTTATAAGGGGTCGCGCGCCTTAAGAAAAGCGCCCCGCGCGGGCATCGGCCGGCGCGGGGCGGGAATGATGCACAGGCTTTGCGGCGCCGGTCAGTTGGTGGCCTGCTTGCGGGCCTGGTCCACGGCGTCCTTGAGCTTGTCATAGCCCACCGCGCCGATCACCACGTCATTGCCCACCACGAAGGAGGGCGTGCCGTTGAGGCCGAGCGCCTGGGCGATCTTCATGCTCTCGTCCAGCGTGGCGTTCAGCTCGGGCGAGGTGGCCTGCTTCTGGATGAGGGCAGTGTCGATGCCCACTTCCTTGGCGGCGGCGATGGCCTTGGCGCGGTCGGCCTGGCCGCGGCCGGAGAGCAGGGCATGGTGGAAGGCCATGTATTTGTCGGGCGCCACCATGCGCACGGCGACCGCCACCTGGGCGGCTTCCACCGAGCCCTGGCCGAGCACCGGGAATTCACGCAGCACCACCTTCAGCTTGGGGTCGGCCTTGATGAGCTGCTCGATGTCGGTCAGCGCCTTGCGGCAATAGCCGCAATTGTAGTCGAAGAATTCCACCAGGGTGACGTCGCCCTTGGGATTGCCCACCACCACGCCGCGCGGGCTGTTGAAGATGAGGTCCTTCATCTGCGTGACCGCCTGGAGGCGGTCCTTCGCCTCGCTGGCGGCCTGGCGCTTCTCCAGCTCGGCGATGGCCTCCTGGAGCACTTCCGGGTTCTTGATCAGATAGTCGCGGATGATGGGTCCCATCTCGGCCTTCTCCGCATCGGTGAAGGCGGCGGCGGGGGCAGAAAGGGTGGCCAGCGTCCCGAAGGCGGCGGCGAAGGCGAGGGCGGCACGCAGGCCGGGACGGGGCAGCATCGAGGTCTCCATGAGAAAACGGTTATGGTCGGAAAGGGGCATCATCAGCGCTGCGCCGTCGCGGCGGGCGGCTTGAAGTTGAGGATGTCGTCGGCCTTCAGCCAGCCCGGCGTCCCCGGCTTGAAGCGTTGGCGGGCGCGGGCGGCCAGTTCCTGGCCGGTACGGAACTCGCCCGCCGCCATATAGCCTTGCGCGGAGGCAAGGTCCGCATTGGCCAGGTCCCCCTTGCGGCCATAGGCGGTGGCGAGCGAGCGCCAGGCGATGGCGGAATTGGGGTCGCGCTGGGTGGCGAAGGACAGTTCGCGGATGGCCTCGTCCGTATGAGCGGGGTTGCCGGATTCAACCAGCGCCTGGCCCAGCATGGCACGGATCAAGGGGTTTCCATTGGTCATGCGCACCGCCTGCTGCAGCGGGGCCACCGCCTGGCCGGCGCGACCGGCTTCCAGCAGCGCCTGGCCCTTCAGCTCGATGAAATAGGGATTGTTCGGCTGGCGGGCGATCAGCGCGTCGATCTTGACGATGGACTCGTTCACATTGCCGAAGCGATAGGCCGAGATGGCGCGGGCATATTGGGCGGCGAGCGAGGTGTCGGTGGGCGGATAGCGGCGCGCGACACCGTCCGGCCGCTCCATGAAGCCCACCAGCTTGGCGCGCATCAGGTCATGGCGGGCCTGGAGCTCGGGCGGGTCCTTGGTGTTGTAATAGGGGCTGGCCTTGGCCAGCTGCTCCAGTGCCGCGATGCGCTCGCGGGCCATGGGATGGCTGAGCAGATAGGGATCGACACGCTGGGAGAGGAAGAGCTGATCGCTCTGGAAGCGCTCGAACGTCTCCAGCATGCCCTTGGCGGATTGTTGGGTGGCGGTGAGGTATTTTACCGCAAGCCGGTCCGCCTCCAATTCCTGGCCCCGCTGGTAGCTCAGCAGCGAGCGGCGAATCATTTCCTGGGGCGCCGTCATGGCGCCTGCCGCCGCCCCGCTCACCGCATTGGAACTGGCGCCGGCCGCCGCGCCCGCCGCGACACCCGCGCCCGCCAGCAGCATGGCCGCAATGGCCATGGTCTGGGCGCCGGCGATCTGCTCGCGCATGCGCACCAGATGGCCGGCGGAGATGTGGCCGATCTCATGGGCGAGCACGCCGATGATCTGGTTGGGCGTCTCCGCATCCATGAGCGCGCCCACATTGATGAAAATGCGCTTGCCGTCCGCGACGAAGGCGTTGAACGATTTGTCGCCGATCAGCACCACGTCCACATTCTGCTGCGTCAGCCCGGCCACCTTGAGGATGGGGCGGATATAGTCCCGCAGCAGGTTCTCGGTCTCCGCGTCGCGGATGAGCTTGGGCCGGGCCTGGGCCGCCGCCTCATTCAGTGGCAGCCCCACGGCGGCGAAAAAGGCCAGGGCCACGGCGAACATGCCGGCCTTGTGTCCGCGGGCACGCGCCGGGGCGCCATCACCGGATGGTTCGACCGGCGTGCGCCGGGTCATGCGCTGGATGAGGCTCCACACCACCGTCATCGGTCCGTACGCTCATTCCTTATGACTGGGGCAGGTCCGGTGCGTTGCTCTGCACCGCCCTGTGTCCCCTCTCTTGGCGGACCGGCGCTTGCAGGCTACCAAGCACAGGTTCTCCCGCGAAGGAACACGGCCCGGCCCCATGGGTCAATGCGCCCCCGCATCACGTTGGGGCGACCCCTGTAACCACCGCGCGAATGCGGCGACACGACGGCGCCGCACCCCGCGCAAGGATCACGTCCTCATGTCCCTGCGTTCCAAGCCCCCCTTCTCGCCCGCCGCCCGCTCCCAGGTGGCGCCCTTCATCGTCATGGACGTGATGGCGCATGCGGCCCGGATCGAGAGCGCCGGGGGGCGGGTGATCCATATGGAGGTGGGACAGCCCGCCGCGCCCGCGCCGCTCACGGCTCGGCGCGCCGCTGCCGCCGCGCTGGAGGCGGGGCAGGTGGGCTATACGGCTGCCTTGGGCATTCCCACGCTGCGGGCGCGAATCGCCCGCCATTATGGCGAGGTGCACGGCACGGCGGTGGACCCGGAGCGGATCGTCGTCACCAATGGCTCGTCGGGGGGCTTCATTCTCGCTTTCCTGGCTTTGTTCGAGCCGGGCGACCGGGTGGCCATCGCCGCGCCCGGCTATCCACCCTATCGCCACGTGCTCTCCGCGCTCGGCTGCGAGCCGGTGCTGATCGAGACCCGCGCGGAGGACCGCTTCGCCCTGACGCCGGAGACGCTCTTGGCCGCCCATCGCCAGAAGCCGCTCAAGGGCGTGCTGGTGGCGAGCCCCGCCAACCCCACCGGCACCATGATGGACCGGCCCGCCCTGGCCGCGCTCATGGACTGTGCCAAGGATCTCGGCCTGCGCTTCGTCTCCGACGAGATCTATCACGGCCTTGATTATGCCTTCCCGGCGGTGAGCGCGGTGGAGCTGTCGGAGGAGGCGGTGGTCATCAACTCCTTCTCCAAATATTTCTGCATGACCGGCTGGCGCGTGGGCTGGATGGTGGTGCCGCCGGGCTTCTCGCGCACCATGGAGCGTCTGCAGCAGAACCTGTCCATCTCGGTGCCCACCCTGTCCCAGATCGCCGCCGAGGCGGCGTTCGACGGGCGGGCGGAGATGGACGCGGTCAAGCACGGCTATGAGGTGAACCGGCGCATCCTGACCGAGGGCCTGCCGCGCGTGGGGCTCGACCATTTCCTGCCCGTGGACGGCGCTTTCTATCTTTATGCGGATGTCTCGCGCTTCACCGGCGATTCCGCCGCCTTCGCCACCCGGCTGTTGGATGCCGTGCATGTGGCGGTGACACCGGGCGTGGATTTCGACCCGTTCCGGGGCAAGCAATTCCTGCGCTTTTCCTATGCCGGCTCGGAAGCGGACATGCGCGAGGCGGTGGAGCGCATCGGCCGCTTCCTGGCGGCCGAGTAAGGTTCAGGCAGACAGGCAGGGTTAGGCAGACAGGAACGTCAGTTCCGTCTCGTCATAGCGCCGGCGCTCCAATTCGGTGAAGCCCTCGGGCACCGTGAAGGCGCCGGCCTTTTCCTCCACCACCACCAGCGCTTCGGGGGCAAGCCAGCCGCCCAGGCGCGCGGAGGCGAGCGCCTGTTCAGCGAGGCCCTTGCCATAAGGCGGGTCGCAGAAGACGAGGCCATAAGCATCCCCGGCCGGGCAGTCGCCCAGGCGGGTGGCGTCGCGCCGGAAGATGCGGGTGACGCCGGTCAGCCCCAGCGTCTCCACATTGGTGCGGATGAGGGCGCGCGGCTCCAGCGCCTCTTCCACGAACAGGGCGAAGGAAGCGCCGCGCGAGAGCGCCTCGATGCCCAGCGCGCCAGTGCCGGCGAACAGGTCCAGCACCCGCGCGCCGTTGGCCGCGTCCCCATAGGCATGGGCGAGCACATTGAACAGGGCTTCCCGCAGCCGGTCCGTGGTGGGGCGCGTGGCGTTGGTGGCGGGCGCTTTCAGCACCCGCCCGCGCAGGGAACCGCCGACGATCCGCATGGCCGCCCCCGATCAGCCCCGGCTGCGGGGACTGGACGACCGGCCGCGCGGGCCTGAGCCACCGGGCCCGCCCTTCGGGCCACCTTTGCCGCCGCCTTTGGGGCCAGCCTTGAAGCCGCCGGAGGGACGGCCCTTCGGCCCGCCTTTGGGGCCGCCCTTGCCAGGCCCGGCCGGGCCGCGCGGACGATCCTCCCCATAAGACGGCCGCTTGCCGGCGCCGCCCTTGAAGCCCTTCGGGCCGTCGTCCCGTCCACCGGAGCGGAATCCACCGGACCGCTGGGGCCGTTCGCCCCCCTCGGGACGCTCAGAGCGTTCGCGGAAGGGACGGGCCGGGCGTTCGCCACGCTCCTCCCGGTCACCGCCGAAGCGGCCACCAGAACGGGGCGGGCGGGCGCCGCCTTCGGGGCGCTCGGAGCGCTCGCGGAAGGGACGGGCGGGACGTTCGCCGCGCTCTTCCCGGTCCCCGCCGAAGCGGCCACCGGCACGAGGCGGACGGGCGCCGCCTTCGGAACGCTCCGACCGTTCGCGGAAGGGACGGGCGGGACGCTCGCCGCGCTCTTCCCGGTCCCCGCCGAAGCGGCCACCGGCACGGGGCGGACGGGCGCCGCTCTCGGGACGCTCAGAGCGTTCGCGGAAGGGACGGGCGGGACGCTCGCCGCGCTCGGCACCGGCGCGGGGACCGCGCGGCAGGAAGCCCACATCATCCCCCTCCGAGCGGGGGCGCTCGTCGCGGCGGGGCGGCCGGGCCCCGCCCCGGGCGGGACGGCCGCCAAATTCCCCTTCATCACGGCTGAAGCCGGGGCGACCTCGGCCGAAGCGGGGCTTTTCGCCCCGCGCATCGTCCAAGCCGCGCTGGCCGCCCTTGCGAGGCGGGCGACCGTCAGCGGACTTGCCCCGCCGGGGCTCCTCGCGCGGCTTCACCACGCGCTCCACCTTGATCTCGCGGCCCTTGCGGTCGGAGACGGTGCCACGGCTTTCCAACTCGCGCTCCTCCTCGCCCCGGCGGCTACGCACGCGGAAGGCGGTGGTCTCCTCTGCTGCGCCACGCGGGCGACGGGCGCGGCCCCGCGGCTCCGGCTCGGGCTCGGCGCGGCGGGGCGGGCCACGGCGGGTGGGACGGCGCTCCTCGCCCGCGTCCTCGGCCGCCTCGGTGCGCACGCGGCGGGCGGGCGGTTCCACGGGCTGATCCAGGATGGGGCCGTCAAAGTCCGCGCCGGAGGCTGCGATGATCTCGGCGCCCATCTGGTCCCGCAGGATGCGGGTGCGCACTTCCTCGATGCCGCCTTCCGGCACCTCGCCCAATTGGAACGGGCCGTAGGAGACGCGGATCAGGCGGTTCACCAGGAGGCCGAGGGCGCCCAGCACATTGCGCACCTCGCGATTCTTGCCTTCGCGCAGGGCCACCGTGATCCACGCATTGGCGCCCTGCACGCGGTCGAGGGTCGCCTCGATGGGGCCGTATTCCACGCCCTCCACGGTGATGCCCTTGATGAGGCCGTCGAGCTGGGCCTGGTCGATCTCGCCCTTGGCGCGCACGCGGTAGCGGCGCAGCCAGCCGGTCTCCGGCAATTCCAGCACCCGGGCGAGGCCGCCATCATTGGTGAGCAGCAGCAGGCCTTCGGAATTCAAGTCGAGCCGGCCGACGCTGACGAGGCGGGGCAGGCCCTTGGGCAGGATCTCGAAGAGTGTCGTGCGCCCTTCCGGATCCTTGTTGGTGGTCACCACGCCGCGGGGCTTGTGGTAGAGGAACAGGCGCGTGCGCTCACGCTCCGGCAGGGGCGCGCCGTCCACGGTAATGGCGTCCTCCGCCGTCACGGTGAAGGCAGGGGTGGTCAGGACGGTGCCGTTGACGGCCACCCGCCCTTCCAGGATCCAGTCCTCGATCTCGCGCCGCGAGCCGAGACCGGCGCGGGCGATCACCTTGGCGACGCGCTCGGCGTCCTTGGTTTGGGCGGGCGGCAGCGCGGTTTTGACGCGCGGGACGCGGTTCTTGTCCTTGCGGGGAGGCTGTGTACGGGGCATGGAGAGGGCGATAGCACGATCCGTGCGGCGAGACGAGGTGGCTGGAGCGTCGGCGTGGGCGAGACTTTCATGCAGATGGCGCTGGCCGAGGCCCGTGCCGCCGCCGCGCGGGGCGAGGTGCCGGTGGGGGCGGTGCTGGTGCGTGGCTCCACGGTGATCGCCCGCGACGGCAATCGCACGCGTGAAAACTCAGATCCCACCGCCCATGCGGAGATGCAGGTGCTGCGCGCAGGCGCGGCCACGCTGGGCGCCGAGCGGCTGGTGAACTGCGATCTCTATGTGACGCTGGAGCCCTGCGCCATGTGCGCGGCGGCCATCTCCTTCGCGCGTATCCGCCGGCTTTATTATGGCGCCGCCGATCCCAAGGGGGGCGCGGTGGACAGCGGCCCGCGCTTCTACAGCCAGCCCACCTGCCACCATGCCCCGGAAGTCTATGGCGGCATCGCCGAGCGGCAGGCCGCCGAGGTGCTGCGCAATTTCTTCAAGGACCGGCGCTGACCCCCCGCTGCCCCGGTGACGCCGGCGCATAAAGGCGCCGCGCCCGTGCTCGCTTCCCGTCAGCCGCGCTCCGCCGGCCGCCCGGCCGTCCCCCCCGCATCGTCCGTCACCTCGGGCATCTCGACGCAGGTCTCGGCGCAGAACGCCTTGTGCAGGGCCTGGACGATCACCGCCACTTCGGGCCGGGCGATGCGGTAGACCATGGAAACGCCCTCGCGCCGCGCCTCCACGAGGCCATCGGCGCGCAGGCGCATCAATTGCTGCGACATGGGCACCTGCCCGATGCCCAGTTCCTCCCGCAGCGTCGCCACCGATTTCTCCGTCTCCGCAAGGGCGCAGAGCACCAGAAGGCGCTGTGGATGGGACAGGCTGCGCATGAGTTCGGCCGCACGTTCCGCAGCGGGGAGTAGATCTGAGACATTCATAGTATTGAATTTAACAGAATTGAATGTTACGTAAAGAAGGCGTTCCGTGCCTGCAGCTTCCTGGCCTCACCAGGGTCCAGCCTTCCGCACTGCAGGGGGAGGCGCCATGTGCCCGGACCGGGCCATGCCGAAGGAGGAATGCCGCCATGCTGCCGACGTCTGCGACCCCCCAGGCGGCCCATGCCGCAGGGAGAGGGAGCCTTGCCCATCTGCCCTTGCCCCTGTTCGCGGCGCCCATGGGACTTGGCGGTGGCGGTCTTGCCTGGCGGGAGGCAGCGCATGTGCTCGGTGCGCCGGCCCTGGTGGGGGAAGCGCTTCTGGCTGCAGCCCTTGTCACCTGGCTGCTGGTCACCTTGCTTCACCTTGTCCGCGCCGCTCAACATCCCGAAGCGCTCCGCGAAGATCTGCGCCACCCGGTGCGGTCTGCATTCGCGGGCGCCTTTACCATAGGCCTTATGATTCTGTCCGCCGGCTTGTTCCGCTACCTGCCGGAATTTGCACGCGACCTGTGGCTGACGGCAGTGGTCGTCCATGTGGGAATCGGCGTGTGGATCCTGCGGGGGCTCGTAACGGCGCCGCGCGAAGCCGCTGCCCTCACCCCGCCGCTTCTCATTCCCCTGGTCGGGAACGTGCTCGCCCCCACCGTGGGCGTCACCCTGGGCTTCCCGCACATCAGCTGGATGCTGTTCGGCATCGGCGTCCTGCTGTGGGTGATCGTCCAGCCGGCCATCCTCTACCGGCTGATCGTGGGGCCGCCTTTGCCGCCCCGTCTGCGGCCGAGCCTGGTCATCCTGCTCGCCCCGCCTTCGGTGGCCCTGATCGCCCTGGTGCGGCTGACCGGGCAGTTCGGCGAGGCGGCGCTGGCGCTGTTCGGCTTTGCGGCAATGGTGGCACTGGCGCTCGCCACCCTGGCGCAGCAACTGGTGAAGATTCCATTCGCGGTGTCGTGGTGGGCCTGGACCTTCCCGACCGCCGCCTTCGCCATCGCTACCCAGTTTTATGTGCGCGCCTTCCCCGATCCAATGGCGGCCTTTTTCGCCTGGGTGGTCCTCCTGGTGGCGACCGCACTGCTCGCCTTGGTCACGGCGGCGACGCTGCGCGCCGCATGGCAGGGCCATCTGGTCGCTCCGGAAACCTGATCGGGGCAGCGCCAGCGCTGCCCAAGCTCCAAAAGCAAAAAAGCGACCATCGAAGGGAGTAAACATGCCTGGATTTCATGATCCCCAAAAGGGCGCACAACGGGGTCTTCGCCGCCGCCAGGTCCTGAAGCTGGGCGGCGCCCTGGCGGCCGCCGCCCTGGCTGGAGGGCGGGTATTGGCCGCCCCGGTGGACACCAAGGCGCGCATCGTGATTGCGGGCGCCGGCGCCGCCGGCCTTGCGGCGGCCTCCCGGCTTGCGGAGCGCCTCACCGGCGCCACCATCACCCTGGTGGATGCCCGCAAGCAGCATTATTACCAGCCCGGCTTCACGCTGATCGCGGCCGGCCTGAAGCCGCCCGCCTATTCGGTGTCGCCGACCGGCGCCTATGTGCCGCGCGGCGTGGAGTGGATCGAGGAGGCGGTGGCCGAGTTCGATCCGGTGGGCAACAAGCTGGTCACCGCCTCCGGGCGTGCGGTGCCCTACGACTTCCTGGTGGTGGCCACGGGGCTCGAGCTCAATTATGGCGGCATTGCCGGCATGGACCTCGCGCTCATCGGCCGCAACGGCATCGGCTCGGTCTATGCCGGGCCCGACCAGGCGGCGGCCACCTATGAGGAAATGTCGCGCTTTGCCGATACCGGCGGCGTCGGCCTGTTCGGACGGCCGGCCACGGAGATGAAGTGCGCGGGCGCGCCGCTCAAATACACCTTCATCACCGACGACACCCTGCGCCAGCGCGGCATGCGGGGGAAAGCGGAGTTGGTCTATGCGGCGCAGAACACCACGCTGTTCAGCGTGCCCATCGTCTCCGAGAAGGTGCGCATGCTGTTCCAGGACCGCGGCGTGAAGGTGGCCTACAACCACGTGATGACGGCCATCGATCCGGGCCGCAAGATTGCCACCTTCGCCACCCCCAACGGCCCGGTGGAGATCGGCTACGACTTCACCAATGTCATCCCGCCCATGCGCGCCCCGGCAGCGGTGCGCAACTCGCCGCTGCCCTGGACCACCGGCCCGTTCGCGGCCGACGGCTGGATGGAGGTGGACCGCTCCACCTTGCGGCACAAAAGGTTCCCCAACGTGTTCGGTGTCGGCGACGTGGCCGGCGTGCCCAAGGGCAAGACCGCGGCCTCGGTCAAATGGCAAGTGCCGGTGGCCCTGGACCATCTGGTGGCGACACTGACGGGTGGCACCTCCACGGCGGTCTATAACGGCTACACCTCGTGTCCCCTCATCACGCGCATCGGCCAGGCCATGCTGGTGGAGTTCGACTACGAGAACAACCTTACCCCCTCCTTCCCCGGCATCATCGCGCCGCTGGAGGAGCTGTGGATCTCCTGGGTCATGAAGGAGATTGCGCTGAAGCCCACCTACATTTCCATGCTGCGCGGCCTCGCCTGAAGGAGTGAGCCATGAAAGACCTTGATCCCATGGTGTTCCTGGCGGTGTTCCAGGAAATCCTCGGCCGCACCTTCTGGCCGCTTGTCCTGTTCGTGGTGACCTGCGCCCTCGGCCTCTTGATGATCCTGGTGCGCGAGCGCGGGCTCGATGCGCGGCGGCTGGTTTGGTCTGAATTGGTGGGCCTTGCCGGCGGCTTCGTCGGCATCTGGTTCATGCTGTTCATCACCAGTTCGCGGCTGGAAGACCTGGGCGGTCCCATCGACTGGCTGCTGGCCACAGGCATCTGGGCGGCCGGCGCGGTGGGGGCGACCATCGCCACCTATATCGGGCTCTATCTCGTCGGCTTTGGCGGCGCTCGGCGGGTCGCCCTCATGCGCTGAAGAAGTCCTGAAGCGCCGCGCTCACCGCCTCGGGCGCCTCCTCGCATATGAAATGCCCGGCCTCCACCGGGCCGCCCCGGCGCTTGGGGGCGAACACCTTCCAGGCGTCCAGCGGACTGACGCCTCGGCTGGGAATGCCCGCCGCGCCCCACACCGCCAGGACTTCGCAATCGATTTGCCGGCCGGCGGCCAGGTCCGCCTCGTCATGGGCGAGGTCGATGGTGGCCCCGGCGCGATAATCCTCGCAGCAGGCGCGGATATGGTCGGGCGAGGAAAAAGCCGCGCGGTAATGGGCGTGGGCGCGGGGATCGAAGGCGGAGAGATCCTTCGCGGCGGTCCAACTGGCCAGGGTCCAGTCCAGGAAGAAGGCGGGGTCGGCGCCGATCATCTTCTCCGGCAAGGGATGGGGCTGGGCGAGGAAGGCCCAGTGATAGACCTGGAGGGCGCGGGCCCGGTCCATGCCGTGCCACATGGTCAAGGTAGGCACGATGTCCAGCACCGCCAGACGGTCCACCCGACCCGGGGCATCCAGCGCCAGCCGATAGCCGACGCGCGCGCCGCGATCATGACCAGCGAGCGCGAAATGGGCGTGGCCGAGGTCTTCCATGACGTGAACCAGCGCCGCCGCCATGGCGCGCTTGGAATAGGGGGCGTGGTCGCGGCCCGGCTCGGGGGCGGCGCTCCAGCCATAGCCAGGCAGATCGGGGATGACGAGGCGGTGGGTCTTGGCCAAAGCGGGGACCACCTTGTGCCACATGACGCCCGTCTGCGGAAAACCGTGCAGAAGAAGGAGGGGAGGGCCCTCGCCGCCGACCCGGGCGAAGATGCGCCCGGCGGGGGTGTCCACATTGCGGGACTCAAAGCCGGGAAAGAGATCGGCAAGATCAGGCACGGTGTCCTCCTGCGTCCATATGGAGGGCGCCGGGCTCTGCGTCCCGCTCGCCCGTACGCCTATTTCAAGGCACGCCAGCCGATATCGTTCCGATAGAAGCCGCCGGGCCATTCGATCCGCTCGGCCGCCGCATAGGCACGATCGCGTGCCTCCTTCAGGGAGGCGCCGGTGGCGGTGACGTTCAGCACCCGCCCGCCATTGGACACGATCTTGTTGCCGAGCCGCTTGGTGCCGGCCTGGAAGATGATGACGCCTTCGCCCTCGCCGGCGGCTTCGAGGCCGACAATCTCGTTGCCGGTCTTATGGGCACCGGGATAGCCCCGGCTGGCATACACCACCGTGATGGCGGTTTCGTCGGACCAGGTGACGTCCACGGAGGCGAGGCGCCCGGCGGCGGTGGCCGCGAGCACGTCCAGGAGGTCGCCGGTGAAGCGCGGCATCAGCACCTGGCATTCCGGGTCGCCGAAGCGGCAATTATATTCCACCAGCTTGGGGCCGGCCGAGGTGAGCATGAGGCCGGCATAGAGGATGCCGCGATAGGGCGCGCCTTCCTTCACCATGGCCTTGGCGGTGGGCACCACGATCTCGGCGATGGCGCGAGCTTCCAGTTCCGGGGTCAGCACCGGGGCGGGCGAATAGGCGCCCATGCCGCCCGTATTGGGGCCGAGGTCGCCGTCGAAGGCGCGCTTGTGGTCCTGGGCGCTGCCGAAGGGCACCACGGTCTCGCCATCCACGAGGCAGAAGAGGCTGGCCTCCTCGCCTTCCATGAATTCCTCGATCAGCACTTCCTGGCCGCCGGCGGCGAACACCTGCTCGATGGCGGAGACCGCCTCTTCCAGATTGAGCGCCACCACCACGCCCTTGCCGGCCATCAGGCCGTCGGCTTTGACCACAATGGGCAGACGCTCCCCCTTCACATAGGCGGAGGCCGCCTCGGGGGAGGTGAAGCGGGCAAAGCCGGCGGTGGGGATGCCATAAGCCCGGCACAATTCCTTGGTGAATAGTTTGGAGCCCTCCAGGCGCGCGGCGGCCGCCGTGGGGCCGAAGGCGAGGATGCCGGCTTCGTTCAGCCGGTCCACGAGGCCCGCCACCAGCGGCGCTTCCGGGCCGACCACCACGAATGCGATGGCATGGTCGCGGCACCACTTCACCAGGGTGTCGTGGGCGGAGAGGGGAATGCCTTCCACCACCTCGGCATAATCGGCAATGCCGGGATTTCCGGGGAGGGCGTAGAACTGCCCCATGTTCGGACTCTGGGCCAGCTTCCAAGCAAGAGCATGTTCGCGGCCACCGGAGCCGAGGAGCAGAACATTCATCAGGCATCTCTCCCGTTTCAGTTTCGCTATCGGCTTGAGGCCCGGCAAACAAGAGAAAAGGCAATGCGCTCTCCGCATGAGAGGTGAAAGCGTTATGCTCTTGTCATCGTTGTCCACCGTTCCGTGATTCCATGGTTGCCCTCTCCCCGCCTACCGCCAACGCGCCCGAATGGAGCGTCACCGAACTGTCCATGGCGCTCCGGCGCACGGTGGAGGACGCCTATGGCCATGTGCGGGTGCGGGGCGAGATTTCCGGCTATCGCGGTCCCCATTCCTCCGGCCACGCCTATTTCTCCCTGAAGGACGCGGGCGCGCGCCTCGATGCGGTGGTCTGGAAGGGCACGTTCGGCCGCCTGAAGGTGCGCCCGGAGGAGGGGCTGGAAGTGGTGGCCATCGGCCGGCTCACCACCTATCCCGGCAAGTCCGGCTACCAGATCGTCATCGAGGCGCTGGAATTTGCCGGTGCCGGCGCCATCATGGCCATGCTGGAGGAGCGCAAGACGCGCCTCGCGCTGGAAGGCCTGTTCGATGTCGGCCGCAAGGTGCCGCTGCCCTATCTGCCGCGGGTGATCGGCATCGTCACCTCGCCCACGGGCGCGGTCATCCGCGATATTCTTCATCGGCTCGGGGATCGCTTCCCCCGCCGCGTCATCGTCTGGCCCGTGCGGGTGCAGGGGGACACCTGCGCCGCCGAGGTGAGCGCCGCCATTCGTGGCTTCAATGCGCTGTCCCCCGACGGCCCGGTGCCCCGTCCCGACGTGCTCATCGTGGCGCGGGGCGGCGGCTCGCTGGAAGACCTCTTGGGCTTCTCGGAAGAAATGGTGGTGCGGGCGGCGGCGGAGAGCCAGATCCCGCTCATCTCCGCCGTGGGGCACGAGACCGACGTCACCCTCATCGATTTCGCCGCCGATGTGCGCGCGCCCACCCCCACCGCCGCTGCCGAAATGGCGGTGCCGGTGCGCGCCGAGCTGCTGAACGGGCTGGACCGCCTCGCCACGCGCCTGCGCGCTGCGCCCCGCCGCCAGTTGGAGCGGGCGCGGGCAGAGTTTCGGGCGCTCTCGCGCCTGCTGCCCACGGCGGAAACCCTGCTGGCCGATCGCCGGCAGCGGCTGGACCTCGCCGGTGCCCGCCTGCCGCGCGGCTTGTCGGCCAATGCCAGCGCCCACCGGCTGCGCTTCCAGGCTGCCCATGGGCGACTTTCGCCCCATGTGCTGCGGGGGCGCCTGGACCGGTACGGCGAGCGCACGCAGGTGCTCTGCGCCCGGCTGGAGCGCGCCGCGCAGGCATTGGCGGGCCGGCGGGCGGATCGGCTCGCCACCCTGTCCTCGCGCATGGAAGCCGCGCGGGCCGGCTATCTGCGCACCCAGGCCCTCCACATTGCCCGCCGACGGGAGGGGCTGGCGAGCCTGCATGCCCGCCTCGGGCGCGCGGTGAGGGCCCTGTTGCGGGACCAGCGCCGGCAAGTGACGGGCGCCTCTTCCATGCTGGAGGCACTTTCCTATCACGGTGTCCTCGCCCGTGGCTTCGCCCTGGTGCGCGATGCCTCCGGGCAGGCGGTGCGCACGGCCGGGCAGGTGCGGCCGGGCGCGGGGCTGGAACTGGAATTTGCCGATGGCCGAGTGGCCGTCACTGCCCATGGCGCGGGGCCGGGGCCGGGGCCCGGGGAGGGGGGCGCGGCGCGCCGTCCGTCCAAGCCCTCCACCAAGGGGCCTGTGCCGGGGACAGAGAAAGGCCAAGGCTCGCTCTTTGGCGGCTGAACGGGAATCCCTGCGCGTGCCGTTCTGAACGGAGCGCATGGCTGGGGCCTGCGGTCGGCCCCGATGGCGCCGGCCCTTTGCGGTTCGGCGCCGAAAACCTTATGTTGGCGGCAACACAGTTTTGCGGATGCCCGCCGTCATGAACAGATTTGAACGTTTTCCAGAGCCCAATGGCGAGGCCGAGATTCGGTATCTCGACGGCGAGTTCCGCGTGCTCCGTCCCGGCAGCTTCGTGCGCTGCGCCGTGACTGGTCAGACCATTCCCCTCGACGAGTTGCGCTATTGGAGTGTGGACCTGCAGGAGGCCTATGCGGACCCGCAGGCGGTGCTCCAGCGCGTGCGCCAGCAGGACGCCAAGCCCGCCTCCTGAAGGCCCGGCAGCCGGCGGTTCTTATCCTCTGGTGCGGGCGGCGAAGCGGCCTTCGGCCAGCGCGACGAGATCGTCAAACAGATGGGCGGCCGCAGGGACCATCTCGACACCGAGGGTGGCAATCTCCGGGCGCACCTGCGCGAAGGCAGGGCCTGACAGGCGCACTGCATCCTTTTCGGTGGTGACGGGGGTGAGGCCCGCAGCCCGCGCTTTCACCACCAAGGCGGTGATCTCGTCCGCGCCATAGGGGTGATGGTCCGGGAAAGCCTGGCGCGCCACGATTTGCGCACCCACCGCTTCCAGGGTCGCGAAGAATTTCTCCGGCCGGCCAATGCCGGCGAAGGCCAGCACGGGCTTTCCCTTCAGCGCCTGCGCATCCCCCGCCACCGGCACCAGATGGCCGGCCTCGATGGTCGGGGCGCCCGCATCGCGCGCCGCCTGCAGCCCGGCCGTTCCTTCGCCCACCACCAGCACCGCATCCGCCCGCGCCAATTGAGGCCTCAAGGGCGCGCGCAAGGGGCCGGCGGGCAGCACATGGCCATTGCCGATTCCGGCGGCCGCATCCACCAGCAGGAGGCTGGCATCCTTCACGAGGGAGGGATTCTGAAAGCCGTCATCCATCACCAGATGGGTCGCGCCCTCGGCCAGAGCCAGGCGCGCGCCGCTGGGGCGATCGCGCGAGACGATGGTGGGCGCATGGCGGGCCAGAAGAAGAGCCTCGTCGCCCACATCCGCCGGCCCATGCCGATCGAGGTCCACCCGCAGTGGCCCCGGCTCGCGGCCGCCATGGCCGCGCAGGAGCGCGAAGGGGCGGGCGCCACGGGCGGTCAGCGCGTTGAGCAGGGCGATAGCCGTGGGGGTCTTGCCGGTGCCGCCCACGGTGGGGTTGCCGATGCAGATGACCGGCAGGCCGACCGATTCCCCCCGCTGGCCCATGCGACGCACCGTGGCCGCACCGATAAGGGCGCCGATGGGAGACAGAACCGCGCCGGCAAGGCTTCCCGGCCGGGCCCAGAACCGGGGCGCCCGGGCGAGCATCAGCGCCCCAGCCGCAATTGGACGAGATAGGGCTCGATGGCCGACAAGGTGCGGTCCAGAGCGCCGCTCAGCGCCGCCGTGGTGCGCCGTGCCGCTTCCGCCGTGCGGGCATGGAGGGTGGGGTCGGCATATTGGGAGAGCACGCTCTCGATGATGTCGTCGGCGGAATTCACGAGGCCCGCGCCGCCTTCCGCGTCCAGGCGGTCATAGACCAGGCCGAAATTCCACACATGCGGCCCGTGCAGCACCACCGCGCCGAGCTTGGCGGCTTCGATGGGATTCTGCCCGCCATGGCGGGCCAGTGAGCCGCCCACGAACACCACGGGGGCGAGGCGGTAGAACAGGCCAAGCTCGCCGATGGTGTCGGCCACATAGATCTCGATGCCCTCGTCCGGCATGTGCCCGCTGGTGCGGGACAGGGCCGGCAGGCCCGCCTGTTCGGCGATCACCCGCACCGCCTCGCCCCGTTCGGGGTGGCGGGGAACGATGACGGTGAGCAGTCCGGGAATCTCCTCCCGCAGGGCCAGATGCACCTGCGCGATGGCTTCCTCCTCCCCCGGATGGGTGGAGGCAGCCAGGAAAACCGGGCGATCACGCAGATGCCGGAGCATGGCGTCGAGCGCCGCCGGATCCACGGGCGGGGGCGGCACGTCGAACTTCAGATTTCCAGCCACTTCCACCCGCGGCGCGCCGAGGCCCTTGAAGCGCACGGCGTCGTCGCGGGTCTGGGCGAGGCACAGATCGACGCGGGCGAGCAGCGCACTGGCGCTGCGGGGCAGGCGGCCCCAGCGTTGGGCCGAGCGCTGCGACAGGCGGGCATTCACCATCACCAGCGGCGTGCCGCGCCGGCCGATCTCGGCCAGGAGGTTCGGCCATAATTCCGATTCGGCGATCAGCGCGAGGTCCGGCTTCCAATGGTCCAGGAAGCGGGCGACGAAGCGGGGGGCGTCCAGGGGAATGAACTGGTGGATCACCCCGCGCGGCGCGCGGCGGGCCACGATGCGGCTGGAGGTGAGGGTGCCGGAGGTCAACAGGCAGGAAAAGCCGCGCTCCACCAGCCGCTCCACCAGCGGCATCACCGAAATGATCTCGCCGACGCTCGCCCCATGCACCCAGACCAGGGTGCCGCGCGGCCGCTCCGCGCTGGCAAAGCCGCGCCGTTCCGACAGGCGGGACGGGTCTTCCTTGCCCTTGCGGACCCGGTAGCCGAGCCATGCGGGGGTCAGAAGGCCCGCCATGGCGGTCAGCCCGCGATAGGCCTTCAGCGGAACGGGCAGAGCCTGCCCCTTCGTCGCCGCCTTCACCTGCCGCCGTCTCCGCGGCCGAGCAGGGCTTCCGCCCGTGCGGTGGCCTTTTCCAATTGCTCCTGAACCCGCGCCCGCGCGGCCTCCAGGCCGGCCTCATCCACATCGCGCGCCACGAAGATGGGCTCGCCCACCACCGCAGCGCCCTGGCCGAACGGCAGGTGCAGGCTGGCGCGGTCCCAGCTCTTGAGCAGGATGCGGTTCTTGGTGGCCATGGCGATGGGCAGAATAGGCCGTCCCGAGTGGCGCGCAATCGTCACCACGCCAAGGCCGGCGCGGCGGGAAATCTTCGGCACGTCGGCAGTCATGGCGACGTTGATACCCTCCCGCAGCGTCTCGATCATGGCATAGGTGGCGGAGACGCCGCCCTTGCGATGGAAATCGCCCGGATTGGTGGCGCCGGAGCCGCGAATGGTGCCGACCCCCAGCCGCTCGGCGGCGATGGCGTTGATCTCCGCGTCCGCGTGACGGGAGATAAGCACCTTCGCCTTATGGTGCGGCTTCATGATGAAGGGGGTCAGGAAGTGCTGGCCGTGCCAGAAGGTCATGATGAGCGGCAGATGGGCGTCCATGCGCTCATAGATGTCCGGCGGCTCCACGATGAAGCGGGACGTCTTGGCGACCAGCTTGAAATAGGACGCAAACGCCGTTCCGGCGGCCACCTGAAAGGCCCGGTTGGTGCGCAGACGACGCCACATGCTTCGATGATGTCCCAGTCAACACATATGCTCGCCCCGCGGGATGTCTCCCACGGAGCCGGGTGCATTGCAATCGGATTGTTTCAGCACCTTTCGCCGCGTGAACAGGAAATGTTGCGCTGCGGCGACGGCGGGCTCCGGGCGGACCCCGCAGCGTCAGCCTTCGTGGGTGGTGTCGGTCTCGGGATCGAGCAGGCGATGCATGTGGACGACGAAATAGCGCATGAGCGCATTGTCCACGGTCTGCTGGGCCTTGGCCTTCCAGGCTGCGGCGGCCGAGGCATAGTCGGGATAGATGCCGACGATGTCGAGCTGGTTGAGATCCTTGAACTCGACGCCCCCCAGCTCCTTCAGCTCGCCGCCGAAAACCAGGTGCAGCAACTGTTTGTGGTCGGATGACTTGGGCATGTTCAGAAACTTCCCGCAGCTAGAGCACGACAAGGATCAGAGGCCCGGCCCGCCCTGCAGGAGGGAGAGCACCGGGCCGTGGAGCGTGAGGCCGGCGCAGACCAGAGCGCGATGACGGGGACTGGGCGCGTTGTACCTCGGCACCGCTCCGTCATAGCTCGTTACTGCACCGCACGCTTCATGCACGATCAGGTCCGCCGCGGCAATGTCCCAGTCATTGGCGGCGGCGCCCGCGAGCGTGAGATCCAACTCGCCGGTGGCGACCCGCGCCAGGCGCAGCGCCAGCGAGCGGGCGCGGGGCACGCGCTGGATGCGGGCGTGGCGCTCCATGGCGTCGAGGGCGCCATTGGGGCCGGCCACGGTGGCACCGTCAAGGGCGGTGCGCTGTGCTGCCTGGATCGGCGCGCCGTTGCGCGTCGCCCCGCCGCCGAGGCTGGCGAGGAACAGTTCGTTCGTCACCGGCGCGAACAGGGCCCCCGCAACGGGGCGGCCATCCTCCACCAAGGCGGCGGAGATGCTCCAGTCGCTGCCGCCGGCCATGAAGCCGCGCGTGCCGTCGATGGGGTCCACCACCCAGACCCGGCGCCGGGAGAGACGCTCGGGCGAATCCACGCTTTCCTCGGACAGCCAGCCATAATCGGGTGCCAGCGCCTGCAATTGCTCACGCAGGAAGGTGTCCACCGCCAAGTCCGCAGCGGTCACGGGGGAATCGTTGGACTTGGTCCAGGTCTTCACGTCGGCGCGGAACATGGAAAGCGCGATTTCGCCCGCTGCAGTGGTGACCGCAGCCAGATGGCGCGCCATCGCCGCCGGCGCATCCGGTGCCAGATCCGCGGCGCCGGAGGAGGAAAAGGGATCAGAGGGGAGCATGGCACGCCACATAGGCCGGGGGCGGCGCCAAGGCAAGCGGGGCCGGCAGACGGCCTGCCATGCCTGCCGCGACGGGTGGTCCCGCGCTGCCCCGCCGGTCTCTAGATGACGCCGGTCATCACCAGATGCTGCAATGCGGCATCAAGGGCGAGGCCCGCGAACAGGAGGAGGCCGGCATTGCGATTGGACTTGAACAAGGCAAGGCACAGATCGGGATTGTCGATATCGAGCCGCACCACCTGCCGCCGCAGCAGCAGGGCGAAGCCCGTCAGGCCGAGCCAGGCGAAGAGGCCCGCGCCCGCCGTGACAAGGGAAAGGGCGAAGAACAGGACGGTCGCGCCATAGGCCAGGGTCAGGGCAAGGCCGGTGCGGCGCCCGAACAGAAGGGCGGTGGAGCGCACGCCCACCACCGCGTCATCCTCGCGATCCTGGTGGGCATAAATGGTGTCATAGCCGAACACCCAGCACACCGAGCCGGCAAACAGCAGCAAAGCCGGGTCCTCGATGGAGGAGAACACGCTCGCCCACCCCATCAGCGCGCCCCAGGAAAAGGCAATGCCGAGAACCAGTTGCGGCACGGAGGTGATGCGCTTCATGAGCGGATAGATGGCCACCACGCCCATGGAGGCGATGCCCGTCACCACCGCGAAGCGCGGCAAGCTGAGCAGCACCGCCAGCCCCACCAGGAGCTGGAACGCGAGAAAGGCGAAGGCACCCTTCAGCCCCACTTGCCCGCTGGCCAGGGGGCGGGAGCGGGTGCGGGCCACCTTCTTGTCGATGTCGCGGTCGAGAATGTCGTTCCAGGTGCAGCCCGCGCCGCGCATGGCGATGGCCCCAATGGCAAACAAGCCGAGGAGAACGGGGTCGGGGTAGGGCTGGCGGGCCGCGATGGCGGCGAGCGCCGTGGACCACCAGCAGGGCAGCAGAAGCAGCCAGCTGCCAATCGGCCGGTCTGCCCGCGCGAGGCGCAGATAGGGGCGCAGCATCGCCGGGGCCCAGCGATCCACCCAATTGCCGGCACCTGCGTCGGCAACGGGCGCGAACGCGCCCTCCTGTCCCCACGATGTCAAAGCGGGCCTCGCGGCTATTTCAGAGCGTTGCCGGTCAGGGTGTCGAACACGCCCCCGCCCGAGGAGCTGGAGCCGACGGAATAACCCGTGGTGACGCCGAGGGCGCTGGACATGGAGCCCTGCGGCGGCGGCTTGGCCGGACCGCCTGCGCCGGCGCCATTGGCCGCGGCGGCGCAGATCTTGTCGCGCAGCTCGGCGGTTTTCTTGTTGTTGGCCATCGCCGAGGTCACAACCTCCGGCGGGATCTGACACCAATCCTTGTTATCCTGCAGGTACTTTGCGACCTTGCCCTCCGCGGCCGTAAAGGTGCGGAAGAGCGGGCACAATTCCTGCGGCGGCTTCTTCGCCTTGCCGGCGGCCTGCAGGAGCTTGCCCTTCTCCTCCATGTCCTGGCGCAGGGCCATGAAGTCGGTCTGGCAGTCGGCAAGAGCGGCGCCGGTGCCCATCAGGAAGAAGGCGAGGGCGGCCGCCGATAGGCGCTGGATGTTAGCGTGCACGGACTGGTCCCCTTCCGCAGCGTCCCACAAGGTCATACATTTTCCTTACAAAGAGCCGACGTATTGGGCAATATCGCGGCAGACGGCAATATTAGTTCATGAGGCGGCGGCGAACCCTTTGCCTATCGGATTTGCCGGCGCTAAAAAACCGCACGGGCGTGCTTGACGGACATTGCGCCGGACAGTACGTTCCGCGCAACTTTGTAGAAGGTGTGTGCGCACATGCGCAAGATCGTTACCATTCTTGTACCCTGGGGCGCCACCATCGTGCCGGCTTGAATGCCGGAACGGGGATTGGTGGCGCGTGACGAGGGGCCTTCGGGCCCCTTCGTCGTTTCTGGACCATCCAACAACGGAACGCTTGAGAAGGGATGCGGCGCTGAGGCGGGCATCCGGGAGCAACTGAGATGAACAAGCAAATGACCGGCGCCGAAATGGTCATGCAGGCGCTCGCCGACCAGGATGTCGAACATCTGTTCGGTTATCCGGGCGGCGCCGTGCTGCCGATCTATGACGCCATGTTCCACCAGAACCAGGTGCAGCACATCCTGGTGCGCCACGAGCAGGCCGCCGTCCATGCGGCCGAGGGCTATGCCCGCTCGTCCGGCAAGGTGGGCGTCGTGCTCGTCACCTCCGGCCCCGGCGCCACCAATGCGGTCACCGGGCTGACCGATGCCCTGATGGATTCCATTCCGCTCGTCTGCATCACCGGCCAAGTGCCCACCCACCTGATCGGCAATGATGCCTTCCAGGAATGCGACACGGTGGGCATCACCCGCCCCTGCACCAAGCACAATTATCTCGTCCGCGACGTGAACGACCTGGCGCGCGTCCTGCACGAGGCCTTCTATGTGGCGCAGAACGGGCGCCCGGGTCCGGTCGTCGTCGACATCCCCAAGGACGTGCAGTTCGCCACCGGCACCTATGTCGGCCGCGAGAATATCGAGCATAAGACCTATAAGCCCAAGCTGTTCGGCGATGCCGAAAAGATCGCGGCGGCGGTGGAGATGATCGCCCACGCCAAGCGGCCCATCTTCTATACGGGCGGCGGCGTCATCAATGCCGGGCCGGAGGCGAGCCGCCTGCTGCGCGAGCTGGCCAAGCTCACCAACGTTCCAGTCACCTCCACCCTGATGGGCCTCGGCGCCTTCCCGGCGGCGAGCAATCAGTGGCTGGGCATGCTGGGCATGCACGGCACCTATGAAGCCAACATGGCCATGCATGGCTGCGACGTCATGGTGTGCATCGGCGCGCGCTTCGACGACCGCATCACCGGCCGCCTGGACGCCTTCGCGCCGGGATCGAAGAAGATCCACATCGATATCGACCCGTCCTCCATCAACAAGAACGTGAAGGTGGACCTGCCCATCATCGGCGATTGCGGCCGGGTGCTGGCGGATCTCGTGTCGGTGTGGAAGGCCAAGGGCGCGACCATCGACAAGGACGCGCTCGACACCTGGTGGCGGCAGATCGACCGCTGGCGCGGCCGCAACTGCCTCGCCTATCGGGCGTCCGACGAGATCATCAAGCCGCAATACGCCATCGAGCGCCTCTATGCGGCCACCAAGGACAAGGACGTCTACATCACCACGGAAGTGGGCCAGCACCAGATGTGGGCTGCCCAGTTCTTCCGCTTCGAGGAGCCCAATCGCTGGATGACCTCCGGCGGGCTGGGCACCATGGGCTACGGCCTGCCCGCCGCCATCGGGGCGCAGATCGCCCATCCCGAGGCGCTCGTGGTCGACATTGCCGGCGAAGCCTCCATCCTGATGAACATGCAGGAAATGTCGACGGCCGTGCAGTTCGACCTGCCGGTGAAGATCTTCATCCTGAACAACCGCTACATGGGCATGGTGCGCCAGTGGCAGGAGCTGCTCCATGGCGGGCGCTACTCCCACTCCTATTCGGAGGCGCTGCCCGACTTCGTGAAGCTGGCGGACGCCTATGGCGGCGTCGGCATCCGCTGCGAGAAGCCCGGCGACCTCGACGCGGCCATCGCCGAGATGATCGCCATCAAGCGCCCGGTGATCTTCGACTGCATCGTGGACCAGCAGGAAAACTGCTTCCCCATGATCCCGTCGGGCCGCGCGCACAACGAGATGATTCTCGGCGACATGGCTGTCGACCTCGACGAGGCCATCACCGACGAAGGCAAGATGCTGGTGTGACGGACGCCTGACGGCCCGCCCCGGCCGCCGCCCCTCAAGGGCCGGCCGGGGTGCGCCGCGAGAAGAACACGCGCCGTCCCTTTTCTCGTGCCCTCCCGACCGGGAGGCACGCCCCACCCTCAAGAGACCTCCATGTCCCATCCCGCCGAACCCATCGAGCGCCATACCCTCTCGGTCCTGGTGGACAACGAGCCCGGCGTGCTCGCCCGCGTCATCGGGCTGTTTTCCGGCCGCGGCTACAATATCGACAGCCTGACCGTGTCCGAGGTGAGCCAGGAGACCCATCTCTCGCGCATCACCATCGTCACCACCGGCACCCCCATGGTGATCGAGCAGATCCGCAACCAGCTCGACCGCCTGGTGCCCGTGCACAAGGTGCGCGACCTCACCAAGGAGGCGGTGTCGCTGGAGCGGGAGCTGGCGATGGTGAAGGTGCGTGGCCTCGGCGAGGCGCGCGGCGAGGCGCTCCGGCTGGCGGAGGCGTTCCGCGCCCGGGTGATCGATGCCACCCGCGAGAGCTTCGTGTTCGAGATCACCGGCAAGAGCGACAAGATCGACCAGTTCGCCTGGCTGATGGAGCCCCTCGGCCTCGTGGAGGTGGCCCGCACCGGCGTGGTCGCCATCGCCCGGGGTCCCGAGCCCATGTGAGGTCCGGCGCGCGCCCGCTATGCACCATGCACTGCGGTAGGCCGGAAGGCATGCCGCATGGCATGGACAGGCGGTGAACGGAGCGCCGCCTTGGGCTTGCCTCGCCGGGTTCGCGTGGATATACGGCGGGGCATCAAGCCCTCGTGCGCCACAGGCGCGCAGGTGGCATTCAGCGCGCATCGTCGGCGTCCCCCTTAGAGCTTCGCCGCCGGAGCGGGAGGACGTTCAAGGCCGGTTGGAAAGCACGCTTCGGGTTCGCCGCCGGCCCTTTTTCATACCCTTTCAAGAACAGCGCCCACAGGAGAAGATGATGCGCGTTTACTACGATCGCGATGCCGACCTGAACCTCATCAAGGGGAAGAAGGTCGCCGTCGTCGGCTATGGCAGCCAGGGCCACGCCCATGCGCTCAACATGCGCGATTCCGGCGTGAAGGACGTGGTGATCGCGTTGCGCCCCGGCTCCGCCACCGCCAAGAAGGCCGAGGCCGAAGGCTTCAAGGTGCTCACCCCCGCCGAGGCCGCCAAGTGGGCCGACGTGGTGATGATGCTGACCCCCGACGAGCTGCAGGGCGACATCTATCGCGAGAGCCTGCACGACAACATGAAGAATGGCGCCGCGCTGCTGTTCGCCCACGGCCTCAACGTGCATTTCAACCTCATCGAGGCCCGCAAGGACCTGGACGTGCTGATGGTCGCCCCCAAGGGCCCCGGCCACACCGTGCGGTCCGAGTACCAGCGTGGCGGCGGCGTGCCGACCCTCATCGCCATCGCCCAGGACGCCTCGGGCAATGCCCATGACCTCGGCCTCTCCTACGCTTCCGCCATCGGCGGCGGCCGCGCCGGCATCATCGAGACCACCTTCAAGGAAGAGTGCGAGACCGATCTGTTCGGCGAGCAGGTCGTCCTGTGCGGCGGCCTCGTGGAGCTGATCCGCGCCGGCTTCGAGACGCTGGTGGAAGCCGGCTACGCCCCCGAGATGGCCTATTTCGAGTGCCTCCACGAGGTGAAGCTGATCGTCGACCTCATCTATGAGGGCGGGATCGCCAACATGAACTACTCGATCTCCAACACCGCCGAGTATGGCGAGTATGTCACCGGCCCCCGCATCATCACCCCCGAGACCAAGGCGGAGATGAAGCGCGTGCTGACCGACATCCAGACCGGCAAGTTCACCCGCGACTGGATGCTGGAGAACAAGGTCAACCAGGCCTCCTTCAAGGCCACCCGCGCCCGCGTCAATGCTCACCCCATCGAGGAAGTGGGCGAGAAGCTGCGCGACATGATGCCCTGGATCAAGGCCAAGGCGCTGGTGGACAAGTCCCGCAACTGATCCTCGCGGCTCAGCTTCAGAGCATTTCCGAGCGAAGTGGGATCCGGTTCGCGTGAAGGAAATGCGTCAAACCAACGAGTTAGAGTGCTTCAGCGTTTCTATGAAACTCTGAAGCACTCTAGAGTGTTGGAAAGGCGGGCTCCGGCCCGCCTTTCTTTTTGCCCGCGTCAGGCCGGGCGGGTCCGAAAAAAGATGGGCATATCGCCCAGTTTTGAATCATTATTATTTTGATCTATTCTATCCGTGAAATCCCTATATTGTGGGGTTTCTTTGCCTGCCTCACATTTGATCCTGCCTGAACGGCGTGCATCCAGAGTGCGATCCCACCCGGCAGCCTCGCAGCGAGCCGGCAGGGCGTTCTCATAAGATGCTCTCATTCCTTGTTTTCACGCGATTTCGGCGGCGAAACGGGCGCTCGCCCGTGCCGGAATGGCATGCGTTTTTCGTGGCGCCGGCGGAGGGTTTTTTCCGCTGACGCAGGCATTGAGAAGAGAAGGTCCATGATTGTCACGATTATTTACGGCTCCGATGGCGGAGCCACGAAAGGTGTTGCTTCAAAGATATCCAAGAAAACCAAGGGCCGGGTGGTGGACATCAAGGCCGCCAGCGCGTCCGATTTCGAAGGCTGCGATCTTCTCATCCTTGGGTCGCCCACCTATGGCGCGGGCGATCTCCAGATGGATTGGGAAGCCCATGTGGATACGCTCAAATCGTCCAATCTGGACGGCAAGAAGGTCGCCCTGTTCGGAACCGGGGACCAGGCCACCTATCCGGACTCCTTCGTCGACGCCATGGGGGTGCTCTATGACCTCGTGGTGGAGCAGGGCGCGCAGGTGGTCGGCTTCACCGATACGGCCGGCTATGACTTCACCGGATCCTTTGCGGAGCGGGATGGCCAGTTCGTGGGCCTCGCCCTCGATCAGGACGGCCAGTCCTCCTTGACCGAGAAGCGAGTCACGGCATGGCTTGCGACCATTCTCTAGATCCCCTCGCGCTGCGGATCTTCAACCACAATGTCTACGAATATCGACGGGGCGTGCGCGCCCTGTTCCTGATGACCATGGGAGAGGGCGACCTCCCGCCCATTCTCACCCGCCTCGCCAATACGGGCATCGACCATTTCGTCCAGCAGGTGACGGCCACCAAGGTGAACCTGTTCTTCGGAAGCCGGGCCTTTGTGGAGACGACGCGCAGCATCGTCACCAAGCCGCTGTGCCAGCTCTCGCCGGAGGAGGATTTCATGCTCGGCACCATGCTCGGCTATGATCGCGAGCAACAATGCCTGCGCTATCTCTCGCGGGTCCTGCGTCCACCGGGGGTGGTGTTGAGCCATTGACGTGGCGCGTGGGGCTGCCAATCTTCGTTGCTCCTGAAGATCGCGGATTCTGCAGGCGGGCCTGGAAGGTCAGGCCGACAATGCCCGCCACGAGGAAGCGCCGTGCCCCAGAAGACCGCCCCGCATCTGTTCCTGCGCCTGGATTTCGCCGATGGCCGCCGCCTTGGTCCGGGCAAGATCGCGCTTCTGGAGGCCGTGCGGGAGCATGGCTCCATCCTTGCCGGCTCCAAGGCCATCGGCATGAGCTATCGCCGCGCCTGGCTGCTGATGGACGAAATGGACCGCATGTTCGAGGACAAGGTGGTGGTCACCTATCCCGGCCGACGGGGCAGCGGCACGGAGCTCACCCCCTTCGGCGAGCGCCTGATCGCCCTCTACCGGGCCATGGAGCGCCAGGCCGCCAAGGCCACGCGGGCGGCCGGCCAAGAACTGGCCGCCGCGCTCGCCCTCGACTTCCAGGCGGCGGGGGAGGGTGAGCGGGAGAGCGAGGCGGGCTGAGGCCGGACGCTCACCTCTTGCCGCTCACTCCGTTTCGTCCGCCGCAAAGCGCGGCGAGCGGCTGTCCACCGCCACCGCCTTGATCATGATCCAGACCGGCATGCCCGGTTCCACGGCGAGCCGGTCCGCGCTTTCGGTGGTCACGAGGGCACGGATGACCGACGAGCCCACCTCCACGCCGATATCCGAATAGGGGCCTTCCTCGCGGCGGATGTCGCGGATGCGGCCGGGCAGGCGGTTGGTGATGGACACGTCCATGGGCCGCGACAAGGAGAGCGCCACGTCGCGCGAGCGGATGCGCGCCCGCACCGCTCCGCCCACCGGCCGGTCCACCAGCGGCACCCGCAACTCCCCGTCGGCGAAGGCAATGGTGGACAGGAACAGGTGCGGATCGTGCCGCTTCACCTGGCAGTCCAGGATGGTGCCCAGGTCGAAGCGCCCCACCACGGACAGCAGGTCTGGCCGGGACATCACCTCCGCCACCGGGCCGGAGGCGAGCGTCTGGCCGCTGGCCATGGCCACCACGGTGTCGGAGAGGCGCAGCACCTCCTCGATGGAATGGCTGACATAGAGAATGGGGAGGGCCAGCTCGTCCCGCAGGCGTTCCAGATAGGGCAGGATTTCCGCCTTGCGCTGCTCGTCCAGCGAGGCGAGGGGCTCGTCCATGAGCAGCAAACGCGGCTGGGAGAGGAGCGCCCGGCCGATGGCGACCCTTTGGCGCTCGCCGCCCGAAAGGGTGTGCGGCCGGCGCTTCAGCAGATGGCCAATGCCGAGCATGTCCACCACGGCGGCAAAGGCGATGCGCCTTTCGCCCCCGGCCCGCCGCTCGCCATAGCGCAGATTGGTGTCCACCGACATGTGCGGGAAGAGGCGGGCCTCCTGGAAGACATAGCCCACCCGCCGCTTCTCCATGGGCATGTCCATGTGGCGCTTCGAATCGAAAAAGGTCTCCCCGCCCACCACGATGCGTCCGCTATCGGGCCGCACGGCGCCGGCGAACATCTGGATGATGGTGGTCTTGCCGCAGCCGGAGCGGCCGAACAGCGAGGTCACGCCCCGCTCGGGGGCGGTGAAGCGGACAGCAAGGCGGAAGTCCGCCGCGCGCTGGAGCGCCACGTCGATCTCAATCATGCCCGCCCCAATGCCCGCTTGAGCTGCTTGTCCGCGAAATCCGCCAGCATCAGGGCGCCCAGCGCCAGCACCACCGACACCAAGGAGAGGCGCGCCGCGATGGCATCGCCGTCCGGCATATGGGTGGCGCTGTAGATGGCCAGCGGAATGGTCCGGGTCTGGCCCTCGATGTTGGAGACGAAGGTGATGGTGGCGCCGAACTCGCCCAGCGCCGAGGCGAGGCAGATGAGCGCCCCCGACAGGATGCCGGGCGCCATCAAGGGCAAGGTGACCGAGAAGAACACGTCCACCCGCGAGGCGCCGAGCGTGCGGGCCGCTGTCTCCAGCCCCTTGTCCACCGCATCGAGGGACAGGCGGATGGCGTTCACCGACAGGGGAAAGCTCACCACCGCCGCCGCCACGGTGGCGCCCGCCGTGGAGAAGATGAGGCGGATGCCAAACCAATCATAAAGATACTGCCCCAGGAAGCCCTTGGATCCGAGGGTGAGCAACAGCAGATAGCCCACCACCACGCGGGGGAGCACCAGCGGCAGGTGGATGATGCCGTCCAGCAGCCCCTTGCCGGGGAAATGTGTCCGCGACAGCAGCCAAGCCAAGGCGATGGCGGGCGGCAGGCTCCATACCGTGGCCCAGAAGGCCACCTCAAGGCTGAGATGGACGGCTGTCCATTCATCCGGGGTCAGCATGGGGGAAGTCCTTGATCGGCTCTGAGCCGGCGAACGCGGGTAAGGCGCTATCCTGCACCGGGCGGGGGCGGCAGGTCAGGCCTCTTTTGTGACGTTGAGCATTTCCGGGCGACGCAGGAAACCGATCGCGCGGAAGACATGCGTCACCACAAGGAGAGAGGGCCCTTTCGACCCGCGGAAGAGCGCAAGGCTGCCCGGCCTTGGGGGAGGCCGGGGCAGCCGCGCTTCGATGCTCCGGGGGAAGGGTCAGAGCACCGTGAAGCCGTATTTCACGAAGATGGCTTTCGCCTCCGGTCCCTTCAGGAAGGCGAAGAAGGCCTTGGCCGCCGGCGTGTCCTGTCCCTTCACCAGCGCGAAGGGATAGACGATCTCCGGGTGGCTGGAGGCGGGGAAGGTGCCGGCCACTTTCACATTCTTGGCGATGGCAGCGTCGGTGGCATAGACGATGCCCGCCGCGGCCTCGCCCCGCTCCACCAATGCGAGCGCCGCGCGCACGCTTTCGGCGCCCACGATGCGGGGGCGGAACTGGTCCCACAGGCCGAGCTTGGTCAGCGCCGCCTTGGCATAGATGCCCACGGGCACGCTCTCCGTGATGCCGGTGGCGAGCTTGCCATCCGGCCCCAGCAGCGCCTCGGCGCTCAGCTTGTCGTCGATGGTGACGGTGCGGGCCTTGTCGGCGGGCACGATCAGCACCAGGGCATTGCTCAGAAGCGGGGTCCGGCTCTCGGGGAGGATGAGGTCCTTGGCCTGGGCATAGTCCACCCACTTATTGTCCGCCGACACGAAGATGTTGGCGGGCGCGCCCGCTTCCATCTGCTTGGCAAGATCGGAGGAGGCGGCAAAGGAGAAGCGGATCGTGTCCGGCGACTTGTCCTTGTAGGCCTTGGCAATGTCCTGGAGGGCGTTGGTCAGGCTGGCAGCGGCGAACACCGTGACCTGGTCGGCACGGGCGGCGGAAGGCGCCGAAATCAGCCCGCAAGAAAGGGCGGCAGCAAGGGCGGAAGCAATGGCGAGGCGCCTGGAAAGGCGGATGAACGGCATGGAAAGAGACATGAAGAGAACCCCAACGTTATATCCAATCGTATATAGCAATTCATGCCGCACCCACCGCCCGCCCGTCAACTGCGGGAAAGCACGAGCGCGGCGGGGGTCATGAGTGCCGCCCGTGCGCCCTCTTGCCGGGTTGCCGCCATGGGAAGCGCCATGCCATAAGCCAGAGCGTGCGCCGCAGCCATGGGTGGTAGGGCGCGCGGAACCTCCCGCACCTTCAAGGGGCACGTTGAAGGAGGCGAGCCTTGGCGGGTGAGAGCCTGACATGTCCCTGACCGCAGCTTCCATCAATGAGGCCACCTTGCTGCCGCTGGTTGTCGACCTGGACGGCACGCTGACCCTCTCGGACACCCTGCACGAATCCTGCCTCGCCTTGCTGAAGAGCGTGCCGCAGACCGGCCTGTCCGCCTGCCTGCGCCTCCTGCCGCATTTGCGGGCGGGCAAGGCGCAGTTCAAGCGGGCGGTGGCCGAAGCGGTGGTGCTCGACCATGAGCGCCTGCCGCTCAATGCCGACCTCCTGGACTGGCTACGGCAGGAGCACCGCGCCGGACGTCCCCTCTATCTTGTGACGGCGGCGGACCAGTCCATCGCCGATGCGGTCGCCGGCCATCTGGGTCTCTTCGACGGCGCCTTCGGGTCGGGGGAGGGGGTGAACCTGTCGGGGGCGCGAAAGCTGGCGCTCATCCGCAGCCGGATCGGGGAACGCTTCCTCTATGCTGGCGACGCGCCGGTGGACGCCCCTCTCTTCGCCGCCGCGGAGGGGGCCATTCTGGTGGGAAACGTGAAGCGGCTCGAAGCCTTGATCCCGCCGGACAAGCCGGTTGTTCGCCGCTTTTCCGTTCCTGTTCCGGGCCTCCTCACCTGGATGCGGGCATTCCGGCTGCCCCACTGGTCGAAGAACCTCCTCGTTTTCATCGCCCCCCTCCTGACCATCCATCACGCCCCGCAAGGCGTTCTGGCACAAGCCTTTTTGCTCTTCCTGGCCATGGGTTTCCTGGCCTCTGCCACGTATGTGGTGAACGACCTCCTCGACCTGCCCGCCGACCGCCGCCACCCCCGCAAGCGCCTGCGCCCCTTCGCCTCCGGCGCCATCCCGCCCCGGCAGGGTGTGGTCGCTGCTGGAGCATTGATATTATTGAGTTTTTCCCTCGCCTTGGCGCTTCCGGCGTCCGCCCGGCTGGCGCTGCTGGGCTATGCTGCGGTGACGCTCGCCTATTCCTTCTTCCTGAAGCAGCAGGCAATCGTCGATGTCTTTGTTCTGGCAGGGCTTTTCACGCTTCGTATCCTCGCTGGCGCGCTTCTTCTGCCGGCCGCCCCCTCGCCCTGGCTCTTGACCTTCTCCATGTTCTTTTTCCTGGGCCTCGCCATGGTGAAGCGCCATGCGGAGCTAGACCGGGTGGTGCGGGAAGGGGGGAGTGGGGTGGCTTCCCGAGGCTATACGGCCCGCGACCTTCCGCTTCTGCTTGCCGCGGGAGTCGCATCGAGCTTTGCGGCCATAGTCATGTTCATGATCTACCTGATCGGCGAACAATATCCCAACGGGATGTATCGTCATCCTGGACTTCTCTGGATCATGATGCCAGTTCTGCTCATCTTCGTTCTGCGCGTCTGGCACCTGACAATCCACGGGCGAATGAACGAAGATCCGGTCATGTTCGCCCTGAAGGACAAGACATCCCTGGCCCTGGGCGCGCTGGCGCTGGGGGCCCTGGTGCTGGCGCTCTAGGCCATGCCGCATTCCGCCCGCACCTCCCTCTCGCACACCTCGTGGGGCAATGTCATCCGGGCTGAGCACCAGGTGGTGTCACCCGATCAACCCTATGCTGCTGCAAGGGTTTTGACCGAGATCCCCGCAGGAAGACCGGCCATTGCCTATGGCTGCGGACGGTCCTATGGCGACGTCGCCCTCAATCCCGGTGGCCTGCTGATCGAGACCCGGCGGCTGGATTGCTTCATTTCGTTCGACGCGGAGAAAGGCCTCCTCACCTGCGAATCCGGCGTGACGTTGGCGGAAATCCTGCGGGCAACCTCAGTTCCGGCGAAAGACGGCTCGGGTTGGCTTCTGCCGGTGGTGCCCGGCACGCGCTTCGTCACGGTAGGCGGGGCCATCGCCAATGACGTGCACGGCAAGAATGCCCATGTGTTCGGCTCCTTCGGCTGCCATGTGGAATCTCTCGACCTCGCCCGCAGCGATGGCCGCATTCTCACCTGTTCGGCCCAGAACAACGCGGAATTGTTCGCGGCAACCGTTGGTGGCCTGGGCCTGACCGGCCTCATCCTGCGGGCCACCTTGCGTCTGCGCCGGGTTGAGGGGCTGGCCCTCGAAACCGAGGAGATCCGCTTCGCCCGCCTGGCCGACTTCTTTGCCCTGGATGCAGAGAGCGCGGTGGGGTGGGAATACACCGCCGCATGGATCGATTGCCTGGCACGGGGCAATCAATTGGGACGCGGCATCTATCTGCGCGCCCGCCACGCACCGGGCGTATCCGCGCCACCGCCTTCGTTGGGACCACGGCGCTCCGTCCCCATTGCGCCGCCTTTGTCCCTGGTGAACGGCCTGTCGGTGCGCGCCTTCAACGCTGCCTATTGGCGCAAACTCGGCACGGCGGAGCGCGTGAGGCGGGTGGTGCCGTATGAGGGCGCCTTCTTTCCGCTCGATGCCTTGGGCGGCTGGAACCGCCTGTATGGACCCAAGGGCTTCTTTCAGTTCCAGTGCGTCGTGCCGCCCGAGGGGGCCGAGGCCGCCACGGCTGAACTCCTGGCTGCCATTGCCGAGGCGGGGCAGGGCTCCATGCTTGTGGTGTTGAAGCGGTTTGGTCATGTGGTGTCGCCGGGCTTGCTTTCCTTCCCCATGCCCGGCATCACGCTGGCGCTGGATTTTCCGAATGCCGGGGCGGATACCGTGAGGCTCATGACGCGGCTTGAGGCCATCGCCGTGGCGGCGGGGGGACGCCTCTATCCGGCCAAGGATGCGCTCATGACAGCCGAGAGCTTTGCGCGCGGCTATCCCCGGCTGGATAGGTTCCGGGGACATATGGACCCCGCTCTTTCCTCGGCGTTCTCCCGCCGCGTGGGGCTGAGCGATGCATCGGATGGTTCGGGGGAGGGGCGATGAGCACGCAAGGGCGCCGGGTGGCCATTTTCGGGGCGACCTCCGAGATCGCGGTGGCCTTCGGGCGCCTCTGCGCGGAAGCTCATGACCGGCTGGTGCTGGTGGGGCGTGATCCGGAAGCGCTGGAGCGCCTGGCTGCCGATCTCAAGGTGCGGGGTGCGGACGCCGTTGCCATCCTGCCAGCAGATTTCAACCATATCGACGGCTTGTCAGAGATGGCGCAGGAAAGCTGGGCGCCTTTCGCGGGCCTGGATCTCGCTCTCGTCGCCTACGGGACCCTGCCGGACCAGAAGGCGGCCACCGGCAATCCAGCCGTCGCCGCCGCAGCGCTCCACATCAACTTTGTCAGCCCCGCTCTGCTGTGCGACCTCCTCGCGGCGCGTTTCGAGGCGGCCAAGGCGGGCACGCTGGCGGTCATCACCTCGGTGGCGGGTGACCGTGGCCGCCAGAGCAATTATGTGTACGGTGCCGCAAAAGGTGGCCTGCAGCTTTATCTTGAAGGACTGCGCCATCGCCTGTGGGCGGCGGGCGTCCGGGTCGTCGACATTCGGCCCGGCTTCGTCGCCACCCGCATGACGGCGCACCTGCCCCAAGGCGGTCCGCTTTGGGCCACGCCCGAGCGTGTGGCTGCCGACATGGACAAGGCCATCCGACGCGGCAGTGCAGTGCTCTATACGCCCTGGTTCTGGCGCATCATATTGCTGATCGTACGCGCCTTGCCCCGTCCGCTCTTCCATCGCAGCAAGCTGTAAGAGGGTAATGGCCTGATGCTCCGGAAGTCCTGGAAGGATCGGGCATGAGCCGCGATTTTCTGCTGTTCCTCCTGATCGGGGGACTGGCGGCGCTGGTTAATCTCGTCGGCCGGATCATCTTCAACCTGGTGGTGGACTATCAGCTGGCCATTATCCTGGCCTATCCCCCCGGCATGGCGGTGGCTTTCCTGCTCAACCGTCACTTCGTTTTCAGGGCGGACGCGCATCCTGCGGTCGGGCAGATCGTGCGCTTCGCGCTGGTCAATTTGCTGTCCTTGGCCCAGATCTGGATGGTGAGCGTCGGGCTCGTCGATTGGGCCTTCCCACGGATTGGTTTCACTTGGCATGCCGAAACCATCGGCCACGCCATCGGGCTCGGCAGTCCGGTGCTGACCAGTTATTTCGCCCACAAGCACTTTTCCTTCCGCGCTGGCAAGGGCTGAGCACATGCGGGTCATGCTGCAATGGCGCACGGGCATCAGCCGCTGGGCGCCTCTTCCATCCTAGGCGCGTCAGGTCTTTGATTCCTGCGCTTCCAAGACGACCGCTTCCAAGATGACCACCCCGCGGACAGCGACAGGGGGATGGCGAGCCCGAGCATGTAGGTGGCAGGCAGGGTATATTGCGGGTTGATGGCGGGGAAGGAGCTCACATCCACGATGGCGACAATGGCGAGCCGCGTGCCGATCATTACC